>DASXNR010000527.1:0-10477 GCA_036494925.1 Acetobacteraceae bacterium | reverse complement strand
GTCGGCAACGTCTCCGGCTCCGTGGTGTTGGCCACTCTCGTCGGGGGCAGTGTCGGCTCCCCGGGCCCATCGAACAACATCGCCGCGCTCGGCCCGTTCACGATCAATGGCGGCGGCGGTTTCGTGCTCGATGCATCCGGCACCGGCGGCACCCTGACCGTCAACGGTCCGCTGACCGCCACGGCTGGGCCTGTGAATATTTATCGGCCGACTACATTGTCGGTTCCAGGAACCATCACCGCCAACGGTGCCGTCGACCTGGATGCTTTCTGCGACAACTTTCCCTGCAGCCTGACCATCACCGGCACTGTCAAAGGACCGACGATCTTCCTCACCTCCGAAGTCAACGGCTTTATGTCGCTCTTGGGCAACTCTTCGATCGGGCAGGGCGCCGGCACCATCACGCTCAATGGTAGCGAGATCGCGCAGGATCCAACCAGCGTGATCAGCGCCGGAACGCTGCAGGTCCTCGCCACCGACGCCAATCTTGCTGGCGCCGGCAATGCAATCGATAGCCTCGGTCGGGCCACGGCATTTGGCTTCATTCACCTGACTGACAACTCGGCTTTGACCGTTTCCGGTCCGATCCAGGTGGGCGATGGCGTCTCCCTGCAGTCAGCAAAAGACGTGACGATCAGCACACCGATCGCGCTTTCAGGGCTCGGTCAGGTGTCAGTTCAGGCCGGCGGGACGCTGACCGTGGTGCCGGGCGCCCCGATCAGCACACCGGCCAGCATCGCTCTCTCGGCGGGCAGCGGCGGGATCGCGCTGGGTGACAAGGTCAGCGGAACCACCGGCGTCGATTTGACGACGACCGGCGGCGGTGGCGTATCGCAGACCGCCGCGGGAACCGTCACCGCGGGCACGTTGACCGGCAACGCCTCCGGGACAGTCGATCTGAGCACGGCGACCAACGCCGTCAGTAATTTGGGCACCTTCACCCTGGGTGGCGACTTCACACTGAACAATGGCACCAATGCCCTGCAGGTGAGCGCGCCAATCAACGCCGCGGGTCAGACGCTGACCCTGCATGCGGGTGCGATCACCGAGACCGCCGCCGGGGTGATCGCCGCGGGCACCCTGACCGGCGGTTCGTCCGGCGCGATCGATCTGAGCACCGCGACCAACAGTATCGGCACTCTCGGCGCCTTCACCGCAGGCGGCAATTTCGCGCTGAACAACGGCACCAACGCCTTTCGGATAACCGCGCCGATCAACGCCGCGGGCGCGACACTGACCCTGACCGCCGGCACGATCACCCAGACCGCCGCCGCCGTGATCACGGCCGGCGCGCTGAGCGGCTCCTCGTCCGGGGCGGTGGACCTGAGCGCCGCGACCAATGCCATCGACAGCGTCGGTGCCTTCACCGCGGTCGGCGATTTCTCGCTCAGGACCGAGACCACCACGCAAGCGAACCCGGTGCGGCTCGGCACGGTGTCCGGCGGCAGCGTCGCCGTCACCGCGCACGATATCACCGTTGGCGGGTTGATGACCGCATCCGGCGCGGGCGGCACGCTCGCGTTGACCGCCGACACCATCACGTTCTTCCCGGTCCTTGGTCAGCTTGCCGCACCCACTGGCACGGTGCGGCTAGGTCCGGTCACCAATGGCATCGCTTTCGACATCGCCTTCGAGCCAGCGAGCGGCGGCCTGGTGCAACTGGCCAACAACGTTGCCAGCCAGATCACCACGCCGACCCTGGTGATCGGACAAGGCTCCGGCGCGGCCGTTGCCGGATCGATCGCGTTCGACCAGCCATTCTCCTGGCCCAACGCCCTGAACCTGCAAACCACCGGCGCCGTCACTCAGCAAAGTCCGATCGCCGTGGGACTGCTGAGCGGGCTGGCTGGCTCCGTCAACCTGACCGGGGCTACCGGCAACGCGGTCGCCACGCTCGGCGCGTTTCACGCCACCGCGGGCGACTTCGACCTGACGCAGAGCGCGCCGCTGACGGTCGCCGGGCCGCTCAGCGCCGACAACATCGATCTGACCGCCGCTGGATCCACCGGCGCGATCGTTATCACTGGGCCGGTGACGGCGGCGGGGGGTAATCTGGTCCTCACCGCCGGTGACCAGGGGATCTCGCTGCGGTCCCCATTGACCGTCGCGACCCTGGACCTGAGCGCGACCGGGGGCGGCGTGACGCAGACAGCGGGCGGCGAGATCGATGCCACGACGCTGCAGAGTTCAGCGGGTGTCACCGGCTCCGTGGCGCTGACAGCGGGTACCAACAGCATCGCGAACCTCTCCCAATTCACCGTCACCGGGGGCGATCTGGCGCTGTCCGACGGCTCGACCGCCCTGCGGATCACCGGGCCGGTCAACGCCGCCGGCCACACGCTGAGCCTCACCGCGGGCCCGATCACGCAGACCGCCGCCGCCGCGATCACGGCAGGTATGCTTACCGGCGCTTCGTCCGGCGCGGTTGACCTGGGCACTGCGACCAATGCCATCAGCGCCTTGGGCGCTTTCGCCCCGGGCGGCAACTTCACGCTGAACAACGGTGCCAACGCCCTGCAATTCACCGGCGCCTTCGCCGGCGGCGGCGACACCCTGACCCTGACCGCCGGCTCGATCACCCAGACCGCCCTCGGAGCGATCACGGCGGGCACGCTGACCGGCGCTTCGTCCGGCTCGGTCGATCTGCGCGCCGCCGGCAACGCCATCGCCACCTTGGGCGCGTTCGCCGCGAACGGCATTTTCGACCTTCTGCAAAACGGCCCGCTCGGCGTGATCGGCCCCCTCGCGGCCACCAACATCATCCTGGATGTCCCGGGACCGGCCGGCGGACTCGTCTTCAGCGGGCCGGTGACGGCGACGAGCGGGTTGTTCCTGATTGCCGGTGACCAGGGAATCGCCCTCGATGCCGGGGCCGCGCTCACCGCACCCAGCGCCAAACTCGGGGCCGGCGCCGGCGGCGTCAACGAGGCTGCGGGTGCTTCCCTCACCGTCGAAAACCTGCAGGTCTCAGGCCCGCCGATCGGTGGCACCGTCGACCTCCGCCAGGGCACCAATGCAGTCAGCACGCTTGGCCCGTTCCAGGTCGCCGGGGGCGATTTCAATCTGGTGCAGAGCAGACCGCTGTCGGTGGTGGGCCAGGTCAGCGCCAACAACATCAACCTGGTTGCCTCCGGGGTCACCGGCGGGATCAACGTGAGCGCGCCGGTGACGGCGGCGAACAGTCTGGTCCTCACCGCTGGCAATGCGGGGGTCAAGCTGAACGGCGCCATCGCCGCGCCTGACCTGCATATCGACGCCAGCGGCACGATCACGCAGACCGGCGGGTCGCTGGCGGTGGGCACGCTGAGCGGCAGCGCGCTTCACCTCGCTGAGTTCGCGATCAATGCCAACGTCGCCACCCTGGGTGCATTCACCGTCCACGGCAGCGACTTCGTGCTGAACGACACCGGACCGCTGACCATCGCCGGCCCCTTGTCGGCACAGTACATCGCGATCACCGCGCTCGGTCAGGTCACGCTGACCGGCACCATCGCCACGCTGGGCGTGCCGGTCGCGCAGCAGTCCGGCGCACTGCCCGCCACCCCCGGCAGCTTTATCGATGTGCTCCCCGGCGCTGCCGGATCGGCGCGTTTCATAACCACCGGCCTCGCGGCGTTCGTGCCGCTTGGCGCGCCGACCGCGACGGTACGGATCGACGTGCCCGGCAACGGCGGACTGATGTTCTTCGACCCGCCGTTCGCACCGCAGGTGTTCCTCGTGCTCGACACCGGCGTCGGCGGCCGGTCATTTGGCACCCTCGATGTGGGCGGACTGCTGGTGCTCGGAACCGGCGGCAGCGCCACCCTGTTCGGGACCGTTGACGGCTTGGGCGGCTTCGGCGCGGCCGCGGTCTCCCAGATCAGTCCGCACGTCGACGCGGCGTACACCCTCAACGGCTGCGCGATCGCGACCGCCACCTGCCTCACGATGCAGAATCTGCTGCAGGCGGAGGCCGCGGCGTATCGCGCCGTGGCGTCCCCGCTGCTGCTGCCGCTGGCACTGCTCGCGGTGCCGCAACTTCCCGCCCCGCTCGGATGGCTCTCCAGCGACGATGTGGTCCCGCCGAACATTTCGGACGTGGACTACTGACATGCGGCGCGGCCTGCTGGCACTGCTGATGTTGCTGGCCGCGAGTTGCGCGAAGCCGCCGGCGGCATCCTATGTCGGCGCCTCGCCGGGCGATGAAGGCCTCGACATGGGCGCCAACGCCTCCGGCGAACCCTGCCGGCAACAGGCGGCCCGCGCCGACCTGGTCGACATCTATTGCGCGGACTGGGACCAGCCCGCGGGCAGCGCTCGCCGCGGCGCCGCGGCGAGCCCCGCCGAGTTGCCATCGCTCGCGACCTCGAGCGAATGGCGGCTTGGGCTGAACCTCCGCTTCGTGTGCGACCCGCCGGCACCGGTCGCGATGGAAGCCGCGCAATCGGCGCTGCTGCTGCGCTGCACCCGACGGGTCGGCGGCTGGCCGCAGGCGGCGCTGGTCGCGAGCGTCGACGGCAAGGCCTATTTCGCCGACGGAATTCTGCCGTTGCTGCCGGTGCTCGAGCGATCAGTCGGGGTGCTGTCCGGCCTCCTGGCGCCGGCAGCGGCTGCGTCATCGCGCCCGTCGCCGGCGATGCACCAGCTCATCGACCGTCTGGCCGCAAAGGCGTTCACGATCGGCGATGTCAAGCAATACTACCGGCTGATGGCACTTGGCGCGCGCGCCAACCTGTCGGAGGATTTCATATCCGCCGCCACCGCCTATCGGGCCGCGCTCAAGCTGCAGCAGACCGCGCTTGGCCGCGCCAATCCGAACACTTCGGTGCCGCTGATGAGCCTCGCGCTGCAACTGTCGAACCAGGGGCAGTACAGCGAGGCCGACGCCGCATTCGGCACCGCGGCCGGTCTGGTGCCGGGTGCCGCGGACCAGTCGGCGCCGGCGCGGCTGCTGCACTATCGCGCGCTGCATTTGCTCAATCAGGGCAAGACCGATGAGGCGCTGGCACTGCTCGGCGATGCCGAGAGTGCCTATGCCGCGGTGGTGCCGCCGGAAGCCATCAAGGCAGCGGCAGACGCTGCCGCGCAAGGCAACGTGGAGGGCTTTCCGAACGAGCGCGTGCTCACCGATCCGATCGTGCAGTCCGCCCTGATGGGCATGGTCGAAGTGCGGCGGTATCGCTCCATAGCGCTGCGGAACGATCGTCACGTCGATGCGGCGCAGGTGTCGATGCGCGGCGCGGAACACCTTGCCCTGGCGAATGCGCTGGTGCAGCCGATCGTCGGTGCGCGGGTCGCGCGTACCGGTGCGCAGATCGATCCGGCCCAGCGCGGCGACGGCGAGCGTCTCGACCGCGCCGCGGATGATTTCCGTCTGTCGCTGCCGTTGACGCACCCGTTCGCCGCGACCGAGCTGTTACAGGCCGCGGTGCAGATGCGCGACGGCGATGTATCCGGCGCGCTGGAACGGTGCCGCGGTGCGGTGGCGGTGCTGCGCGAGCTGAAACTCGGCGTCGAACCGCAGCTGCTGGAACCCTGCCTGTCCGCGCTCGCGGACCGTGCCGCGCGGTCGGCGGCGATGCGTCAGACGCTGCTGGCCGAAATGTTCGAGGTCGCGGAGCTGGGCCAGGGCAGCATGACGAGCCAGCTGATCGCGCAGGCATCGGCGCGGCTGACGGAAAATGCGCGCGATCCGCGTGTCGCGCAGGCGATCCGGCGACGCCAGGACGGCGTGGAGACGCTCAACACGCTCTACCGGACGCGTGATTCGCTGGCGCAGGCGAACCGGCCGGGAGGCCTTCCGTATGATGGTCCCCGCATCGATCCCAAGACGCTGGACGAGCGAATTGCCGCGGCGCTGACCGAGTTCAAGGACGGCGACGCCGCCATGCAGGAGGCCGCGCCGAATTACGGACAGCTGGTGCAGCAGGTGGTCCCCGCCCGCGACGTGCTGACGCTGCTGCATCCCGGCGAGGCCTTCGCCCAGATCACCGTCGGCTCCAAGGAAACCTGGACGCTGCTGCTGCGTGACGGACAGATCGAACTCGGCCGGTCGGACACCGGCATGGCGGCGATGACGCGTCTCGTGGTGCGCATCCGGGCCACGCTGAGCCGCCGCCCCGATGTCGTTGCCGGCATTTGCGACCGGCCCTGCGTCCGCCGTGTTCGCCGCGACGCTCGGGACGGTCTGGGCACCGCTCGCGGATGCGACCGCGCTGGTGGTGGACCCGTCCGGGCCGCTGCTGTCGCTGCCGTTCACGCTGCTGCTCACCCGGGACGACGGCGGCGACGACCTGCGTGCGGCGCCATGGCTGGTGCGCACGATGAGCCTCGCCCATGTGCCATCCGCCGCTGGTTTCGTCGGCCTGCGGCGTGCCGCGGGCGGATCGCGCGCCGCGCGGCCGTGGTTCGGCTTTGGCGATTTCAGGCCGGTCACGCTTGCTGCCGCGACGCGGAGTTTCCCGGGGCCGGCGTGCGCGGAGGCCGCCAGCGCGTTCGCCGCCTTGCCGCCGCTGCCGCACTCCGTCGCGGAGCTGGAGGCATCGCGCGCCATCGTCGGTGCGAAGCAGACCGAGCTGTTGCTCGGTCAGGCGTTCACCGCCGAAGCGGTGCGGCGGGCGCCGCTCAAGAACTACCGTATCATTCACATTGCGAGCCACGCGCTGCTGCCGGCGGAACTCGAATGCCAGCCGCAACCGCTGATCGTCACATCCGATCCGCGCGGCGCGACGACGGCCGATGGTGCCATGCTGGTGGCCGATGAGGTGTTGGCGCTCGATCTGGACGCCGATGCCGTGATCCTGTCGGCGTGCAACTCCGGCGGCCGCGGCGGCAGGCTCGCCGGCGAGAGCCTGTCCGCGCTGGCGCGCGCGTTCTTCTATGCGGGATCGCGCGCCCTGCTGGCCACGCACTGGAACCTGAACGACGCGGCCGGAGAACGACTGGTCGCCGGCCTGTTGCGCGACTACACGCGCGGTGCCGGCGATGGCCTGGCGCAATCGCTGCGTCTGGCGCAACTCGCCCTGCTTGCCGCCGCGGGGAGCGACGGGGTCCCAGCGGAGGTCGCGCATCCGTTCTTCTGGGCGCCGATGGCTTTGATCGGCGAGGGCGGCGCCCGGCATATGTCCACGGAGGCCGCGCTCAAAGGGCCGGCATAGCCGCACGGGGTGTCACTTGAGCAGGCTGTATGCCCCGGTCGCGACCGAACCGATCGCGGTGACGACCGGCGTGCCGACCTCGATCAGGTGCCGGATCTGCTCCACGCGCGTCGTTGCCCTGGTCACGGTGTCCTCGGTCAGCAGTCCGCCTGCCGCGGTGACCAGGCGCGTCCCGCGGCCGCCCGCGAGCGCGCGCCGGGTCAATGCGCCGGTGATGAAACTGAGTGCGACGCTCAGTACCCAGCCGATATCGTTGATCCACTCCAGCCGATCGTGCGGCAGCGCGCCATGTATGTCGCCCCACGCCGCCACCAGCGTCATCGCCGCGACACTGAGCACGCCAAGAACGCCGGCAACGACGATGAGGATCGGGATGGCGGTGTCCGCAGCTCCGCGCGTGGCCGCGGCGACGACAGCCGGGATCAGCAGGGTCGCCGCAAGCAACCACCGGCTGTCCAGGTCGAGCAGCCAGACGATGACGTAGTGGGCGGCCAACAGCAACGCGAACGCCGCCATGACGCTGCCCGAAATTGACCCGGCGTGAGCCGGTACGGCGATGGTGCGGTTCGGCTCGGGGGCCGTTGGTTCCGGGGCTGCAGCCGGCGCGCGCATCTGTTCGCGAAGGGCCTGCAGGTCGTTCTTCAGCGTCGCGACCTGTGCGGACAGGTCGCGCAACTCCAACATGACCGGCCGCACGACCGCAAGGTCGCGCCGGCAGTATTTGCAGACGACCGCTTCGTCCTTGATTGCCTCGGCGCAGAACGGACAGTTCACGGATGCTGCACTTGCACTTCGACCGTGGCGGTTCCGGTATGCCCGGCGTCGTCAGTCAGGTCGATTCGGATCCGATATTGACCCGGTGGCGCCTCCGCTTGGCCAAAGTCCACGCCACGCGCCGAGATGTATGGTTGAACCCGGTTTGTCAGGTCCACTTCCGGCCTGGTGAGAAGGGTGACCGTCACGCTGTTCGGATCGATCCGTGCACCGTTGTGCGGCGTGAACTGAAGGCGCAGCGGAAACGGCGACGCGACGGTACCCTTCGGCGACTGGACCAGCACATCCGGCGGGCGCGTGGGCGTTCCGCGATCGCCTTGGAATGCTCCGCCGCCCGCATTGGTGGTTGCCGCCTGCGCACGCGGCAGCTGTGCCTCCTGGGGGGTGATGAGAACAGTCGCATGTGCCGAGAGCGGAGCGGCGACGAGAAGCAATATGGTCATCAGCTTCCGGCGATGCATGGCTCATGTTCTCCTGGACGTCACGTGCGTACGGTTTCGCTAATGATGCTGCATCGGATTCGCCTGGTTGGCCAATCGTGTCGGCGGCGGTTGCCGCCGCATCGTGTCGGCCCGCGCTTGCAGGCCCGCGCTGCTACGGACTGAGCGGAAGCCATCCCTTGATGAGGGCCACGACGCCAAGGGCCAGCAGCGCGACGATGATCGCGATCAGCACAACTTGAACCCGATCCATGGCACCTCACGATACCGCTTGGTGCTATACCTTAACGATCCAGTTGTGCAAGTGAAGCGACTCACACGTGTCCGCTCGATGCTCGCGACGGGATGAAACCCATCGAGCCCAACGCGACGAGGCGCGGCTACGCCACGCTGTGCTCGCCCAGGTCCCACCAGAGGCCGGCAAACGCGGCGATGCCCTCGCGTGCCGGAGCGATCAGGAAGTGCTCGTCCGGGCCGTGCTGCTTGCAGCCGTTGTAGCTGTGCGGCACCCAGATCAGCGCCACCCCGAGGTGATCGACGAACACATCGCCCGGCAGACCGCCGGACGAATTCGGTATCACCTGCACGTGCCGCCCCAGCGTCCGTTCCATCGATGCGACGGTCCAGCGCACCCACGGATGCGCGGGATCGGTGCGGCTCGCCGGCATCCGGATGCCGGGGTTTTCGATGCGCACGCCGGCGTACCCTTCGGCGTCGAGATGCCGGCGCAGCGCCGGGGCGAACGTCGCCGGATCGGTGTCCACCGTGTAGCGGATCTGGCAGTGCGCGCTTGCGTTCGGCGCCACCGCGTTGACCGGGTTCTCCGGCCGGCCCGACACCATCGCCAGCACGATGAAGCTGTTCCAGCCGTAGATCTTTTCCGCCGCGGTCAGCCCCGGCTCGCCCCAGTCGGGGTCGATCGAGGCCGCCTCGCCGCCGCCGCCGACCTCGCAGCCCGCCAGCACCGAGCGAACGCCGGCGGGCACCCCGTTGCGCGGCAGCCAGTCGCGCACCAGGATTTTTCCGCGTCGATCGATGATGGTGCCGAGAGCATGTGTCAGCACCACGGCGGGATCGGTGGTCAGCCCGCCCCAATGGCCGGAGTGCACGCCGCCTGGGCGCAGATCGACCACCAGGTCGAAGTGGTAGGTGCCGCGCGTGCCGGTGGCGATGGTGGGGATATCGGGCATCACGCGCGGGCCGTCGCTGCCGATCAGTACATCGGCCGCAAGCTCGTCCTTGTGCGTCGCAACGAACTCGCGCAGGCCGACCGAGCCGCGTTCCTCGCAGGTCTCCAGCACCAGCTTGAGGTTGAAGCCGAGACGGCCGTCGCGCTCGGCGAGCACAGCCTCCAGTGCGGAGAGGTTCAGCGCGTGCTGGCCCTTGTTGTCGGCGCTGCCGCGTCCGTACCAGCGATCGCCCTCCTCTGTGAGCCGCCAGGGATCGAGCCCGGCACGCCACTGATCCTCCAGCCCGCGCACGGTGTCGCCGTGGCCGTAGGTCAGGATGGTCGGCCGGGCCGGATCCTCCAGGCGCTCGGCGGTCAGGATCGGGCCGAAGCCGACACGCGGATTGGGATGGATGGCCACCGAAAAGCCCATCCGCTCCAGCCACGGCTGGATCGCGCCAGCGACATAATGGCGGACGTCCGCGTCATGGCCCGGATCCTGCGACGTGCTGCGGATTGCCACCAGTTCGGCCAATCGGTCGCGGAAGCCGCCGCCGTCGAAGAACTGCGTCGCCCTTGCTATTGCGCCTTCACGCGTACTCATCCTGCAGCCTTCCCAGATAGCCTGTCGCCCGGCGAATCTGCCCGCCAGCCGCGATAATGACCAGGGGCCGGTGGTTCTCGGGCATGGGTTTCAGCGTTCGTAAAGCAGGTGGGCCTAGGCTGGCGCGGCATTGCGGATTGCAGCCATGAGTCTGAGCATCCTCCCATTCTCGTTGCAGCTGCCAGCCGGCTACAGTTTCACGACGAACAATTCCGGCACGCATGACACGCCGGGTTCGACCACCACGCCGCCGTCCGCGGATGCGGCATCGACCACACCGGCCAACAGCTCGGAGCCGGTTGACGTAATCAGCATCAGCAATGCGCTGGTGGCTGGCGACTTCACCGCCGAAGGT
>DASXNR010000526.1:0-28419 GCA_036494925.1 Acetobacteraceae bacterium | reverse complement strand
AGGCTCTGTACCGTGCCCGGCGCGGTGCCGCTGAACGTCTCGGTCTTCGCATTGAAGCTGAGCCAGCCTGGCAACGCCTGCCCGTTCGACTGCGACGCCGTGTAGCTCAGCGCCTGGCCCTGCGGATCGGTGAACGTATTCGCCGGTAATGCCAGCGAGAACGCCTTGCCCTCCTGCCAGCTCTGGTTGGGTGTCTGTGCCGTGACCGTCGGTGCGCCAAATACCGTCGCACTGAACGTCTCGGATACCGACAACGCGCTGGTGTCGGTCGCCGTGACCTTGATGCTCAGGCTTTGTGCCGTTAGCGGCGCGGTACCGGAGAATGTATCAGTTGTTGCGTTGAAGCCAAGCCAGCCTGGCAACGCCTGTCCGTTCGACAATGTGGCGGCGTACTTCAATGCCTGGTGCTGCGGATCGCTGAAGGTGCCGGAGGGGAGCGCCAGCGAGAACGTCTTGCCGCCGACCCAGGTCTGGTTCGACGTCTGGACCGCAAGCACGGGCGAAACTGGTTTGGCGGCAGCCGTCACGGCGACTGTCAGGGGCTGCCAGTCCCCCCAATAGGCACCATTGAATGCGCGTACCTCCAGCGTGTCGGTGGTCGCTGTCGCGCCCGCATGCAGCGAAATGGACGCGAGCGATGCGCTGGTCGCGGCGGACGCAGCCGAATGGGCGCTCGATGTCGTGCCGTTGAGCAGCAGGCTGTCGCTGGTTGCCGTGTCGTACACCTGCCAGCTCGTGATCGCGCGGTTGATCGGATCGCTCGCGGTGAACAGCGACGCCAGCGATTGCGAAGCCAGACAGGCGAGGTTGTCCGACGTCACGGTGGCGCTGACGACCGGTGTATCCAGCTCATAGATCATCACCGATGAACCCTGCACGCCCGACCATTCCTGCGACGCTGCATGCGGCGCGGCGACGATGATGTCGCTTTTCGAGCCATCGTTCGCCGGATTGGCGATCTGTCCCTGGCTGTTCACGTAGGTGATGTTGTCCACCAGCATCGCGGTGCTGCCGTAGCCGGACACGCAGGTGGTGATGTGTCCGCCACCGCCCGGTGTGCCGATCACCACCACCTCGCCGGCATGCACCAGCGACTGCCAGTTGCCCGACTGTCCGGCTGGCCCGTTGAATGCGACGATCCACTCGCCGTTGGCCTGGCCGGGGACGCCGATCGCGGTGCTCTGCACCGGCAGCGAGGCGCCGGCTTCGGCGGCGATCGTGCTCGCCAGCACCCAGCAGCCGTCCATGTTCCAGGCCTGACCGACGAAGCTGCTGGCGACCGCGGCGATCGAGTTCGGCGTCGCCTGCGCCGGCACGGTTCCGGTGAAGCCCGGCTCCGTCGCCACGGTGGCGCTGCCGAGATAGCCGGCGGCGTCCACCTGCATCATCGAATAGGCGTTGCCGGCATATGCCGTCGCCTGGCTGAGGTTGCCGGTGCCGAACAGCGACAGGTTGGTCACATCGCACTGGCTGCCGGACGAGACGTAGCTCAGCTGGTCGAAATAGCCGTAGGTGCTGTTGAAGTAGCGCCCGCTTGCCGCCTGATAGGTGAAGACGATGCCCGCGCCGCGGCCGTCGCCGCCGATGCTGCTCAGACTGAGCGTGTGGCCGTTGCCTGACAGCATACCGACTGAGCCGCTCGACTTCGCGGTATATTCGTTCCGATCCAGCGCGGACAGCACCAGATAGGCCGGATCGCTGCTGCCGGCCGTCACGCTGAACATCTGCGACAGGCTGGTCGTCTGCGACGCTGTACCGACAACCGCTGCCTTGTTTGTGCTGATTGACACGGTGCACCTGGGCGTGCGCGCGCACAGGCACGCCGCCGTGCCGATCCGCTCGCGTGATCTGGCAGCGTTTTGCCGGCCAATGGGTGGTGGATACCGGGAGAGGCATCTCCCGCGCGGGCACAAAGCTAGAACGGACTGGTTGCGATTAGGTTACCGCGGCGCCTGTCCTTTCGCCGCGCCTTCGGCTAATCCGGTGCCGCGCAAGCGCGGAGTTCGCCCCATGACCTATCTGGTTGCCGCCGACCTGCCGAACGCTCCCGCCGGCGAGCGTTTCCGCGCGCTGCTAGCCCGGTCCGGCATCCTGCGGATGCCCGGCGCGCACAATGGCATGGCGGCATTGCAGGCGAAGGCAGCCGGCTTCGAGGCGCTGTATCTGTCGGGCGCGGCGATGACCGCGTCGATGGGCATCCCGGACCTCGGCATGATCACGGTGGACGAAGTGTGCTTCTTCGTCCGCCAGATCGCCCGTGCCACCGGCCTGCCGTTGCTGGTCGATGGCGACACCGGCTACGGCGAGGCGCTCAACGTCATGCACATGGTGCGTTGCTTCGAGGATGCCGGCGCGGCGGCGGTGCACATCGAGGATCAGTTGCTGCCGAAGAAGTGCGGCCACCTGAACGACAAGAAGCTGGCGGATGCCCACGACATGGCGGCCAAGATCGCCGCCGCGCGCCGCGCCCGCCGCCACCTGCTCATCGTCGCCCGCACCGACGCCGCCGGCAGCGAAGGCATGGACGGCGCGGTGTCGCGCGCAAAACTTTACCTCGAGGCCGGCGCCGATGCGATCTTCCCCGAGGCGCTGACCACCGCCGAGATGTTCCGCACCTTCGCCTCGCGCGTCGATGCGCCCTTGCTCGCCAACATGACCGAGTTTGGCCGCACGCCGTTCTTCACCGCCGCGGAATTTCAGGACATGGGCTACCGGATGGTGATCTGGCCGGTGAGTTCCCTGCGTGTCGCGAACAAGGCGCAGGCGGAGCTGTATGCCGCGATCCGCCGTGACGGCGGCTCGCAGTCGATGCTGGAACGCATGCAGACCCGCGCCGAACTGTATGCGGCGATCGGCTACCACGACTACGAGGCGCTGGATGCGAGCATCGTGAAGACCGTGATCCCCGAGGGAATGCCGCAGCGTGCGTAACGGACCCGTCGGCATGAACCGCCGCGGCGTGCTGATGCTGCTGGCGCTTGCGCCGCTGCCGGCGCAGGCCCAGGGGCCTGAACCGACCGGTCCGCAGCCGGAACTGCCGAAAGAGCGGCTGGTCATCACCACGCGCGACGGCACGGCGCATGAATTCAGCGTGGAGATGGCAATCAAGCCCGATCAGCAAACGATCGGACTGATGTTCCGGCCAACCGTTCCACCCGGCAGCGGTATGCTGTTCGACTGGGGCATTCCGCGCGATTCGCAGATGTGGATGCGCAACACGATCTCATCGCTCGACATGGTGTTCATCAATGCCGACGGGACGATCCGCTCCATCGCGGAAAACACCGTGCCGCAGAGCCTGGCGACGATCGACAGCCGCGGCCCGGTGCGCGCGACGCTGGAACTGGCCGCCGGCACCACGGCGCGGCTGAACATCCGCGTGGGCGACAAGGTGCAGCAGCGGATCTTCGGCAACGCGCCGTAAATCTTGCCCTCGCGACAGCGCTATTCCGGCAGACTGTTGCGGGCTCGTTCGAACGCCCGCAGAGCCAACAGCGCGCCCACCAGGCCAATCGCGAAGCCGGCAACGCCTCCCCAGATGGCGAATTTCGTCCCGCCGATCACTCCGCCGATGCCGGCGCCCACGAGCAGCAGGACGAACGGGACGAGGCAACCGATCGCAGGCATGTCCGCGCTCCTGGTGGGATCAGGTGGTGCATTGTGTATTACGCCACGGCGCCCGGAGCGGTCACCCATCTGTACAGGCGTTTACTGAGGCGGCTGCGTTATGCTAGCGCCTGTCCGAGTTCGGCGGGGCGTGGCGCAGCCTGGTCAGCGCGCCTGTTTTGGGTACAGGAGGTCGTGGGTTCGAATCCCGCCGCCCCGACCAGTCCAGTTGGAGGCGTCGTCATGCGTGCCCGCATTTTCCAGCCGCCGAAGAACGCCATGCAGTCCGGCTGGGCCGCCACGCATGAATGGCTGCTGGAATTCGAGCCAACCTCGCCGCAGCGGCCCGATCCGCTGATGGGCTGGATCGGCGGCGGCGATACCCGCGAACAGGTTCGGCTCAGCTTCCTCACACGCGAGGAGGCGGTCGCCTACGCCGAACGGAACGGTATCGCGTACGACCTGGAATTGGCACAGCCGCGTCGGGTCAGGCCAAAGGCCTATGCCGACAATTTCCGCTACGGACGGATCGAGAACTGGACGCACTGATCGCCGTCACCGCCATCCCCAGCCACGCAGCAGACCCAGCAGCACGACCGCCGCCGGCAATGCGGCCGCCACACGGAACGTGAAGCCGAAGCCGGCGAGGAACGCCGGTGCCGCCTCGAGACCGTCCGCCAGCGCGGCATTCTGCGAGGTCTGGAACAGCAGCATCAGCACGGTGGCGCCGGTCACCGTGCCGAGGGTGCGGGTCATCATCACCAGGCTGCCGGCGACCCCGCGGTCGGAGCGCGGAATCGATCCGGTGACGATGTCGAAATAGGCCACCTGGAACAGCCCGACGCCGAACCCCTGCAACGCCATCGCGACGGCGAGGACCGGGATGTTCGGCGTGACATCGGCGGTGCCGATCAGCACCTGCCCGGCTATCATTCCGCTCGCGCCAAGCAACGCCAGCAGCCGAGGCGCAACGTGGGTCGCGAGTCGAGCGGCGAGTGGCGCCGCCACGGCGGTTCCGGCAGGCGAGCATGCGAGCAGCAGACCGGTCGCGTAGGCCGTCAGCCCGCCGAAGCGACTCAGATAGAACGGCACCAGCAACAGCACCGAGAAACCCGCCAGGCTCAGTGCGGCGTGTCCGGCGTTCAGCAGCGAGAAGTCGAGATCGCGGAAGAACCGCAGGTCGATGATCGGCCGGGGCGTGCGGCGTTCCTGCACGACGAAACCGACAGTCGCGAGCACGCAGACAAGCGCGGCGGCAGGGAACCCGAACGCGTTGTCGCGGAGGTACTGCAACTGATTGAGCGCGAGCAGCATGGCGCTGATCGCGAGCACCAGCAGAGCGCCACCGGCGGCATCGAAGTGCTCACGATGCGCGGGACGTGTGTCGGCGGGCAACCACCACGCCAGCAGAAACGCAGCCAGAGCCAGCGGCGCGCGGAACCAGAACACCGCCGGCCAGTCGATCAGCGGTACCAGGAGACCGGCAATCAGCGGGCCCAGCGCGCCGCCGATCCCGATCACCATGGTGTAGATCCCGAGCACGCGGGTGCGCGAAGTTTCCGGGTGCAGGCTGGTCGCCAGCGCGGGTCCGCAGCTCAGCACCAGTGCTGCGCCCACGCCTTGCAGCACGCGCGCGGCCAGCAACGCGGCGTAGCTTGGCGCCAGCGCGCACAGCACGAAGGCAATCGCGCTCCACAGGCTGCCGGCAAGGAAGATCCGCCGGTAGCCCAGCATGTCACCGACGCGACCGAACACCAGCATCAAGGCGGCGTAGGTCAGCGTGTAGGCGATGACGACCCATTGGATTGCCGGGATCGGCAATCCGAACGCCCGCGTGATGAACGGAAAGGCGAAATTGACCGACGAATCGAACGGCACGACCAGCGTGCCGAGTGCCACCACCAGCACGCCGAAGCCGGGCCGGGCGGCGATCGGCGTAGTGTGGCGGGTCAGACCGCCTTCTTCAGCGACGGCGAGGCCTTGAAGCGTACCGTCTTGCCGGCCTTCACCTTGATCGACTCGCCGGTGCGCGGGTTCAGCCCCTTGCGCGCCTTGGTCTTCCGCACGGTGAAGGTGCCGAAGCTCGGCAGGGTGAACTTGCCCTCCTTCTTCAGCGTCTTCACGATCGCGTCCAGCAGGTTGCCGGCGGCTTGATTGGCGGCGGTACCGGTCAGGTCGGCGGAGTCCTGGAGCACCTGGGCGATGAAGGCCTTGGACATCTTGTATCCTCGCTTGACTACGTTGGCGCGCTGCGAATCGGCGCAATCCCCCAAAAGTCTTAGACGGCCGGTGCGGAATGCACCAGCCCCGCTACGGTTTCTTGCAGTGCAGGCCTACAGTACGCCGTGACGGGCATACACCGCATGCAGCGAATCGCCCGCCTCGAGTTCGGCGCGCGACGTATCCTCGGCCGCGATCTTGTCGAGCGCGGCACGGAACACGGCGTCCGCCTGAACCGCCGGGACGAACACCACGCCGTCGATATCGCCTATCACCCAGTCGCCGGCGGCGACGCGCACGCCGGCGATGTCGATCGGCGCGTCCTTCTCCACCATCTCGGCGCGGCCTTTGGTATCGAGCGGACCGATGCCGCCATGGAACACTGGAAAGCGCATGGCGCGGATGCGCGCGACATCGCGCACCAGGCCGTCGGTGACGCAGCCCGCGGCACCACGAGCCCGGGCGGCGGTGGACAGCAGCTCGCCCCAGGGCGCGATCCAGTCGGTGGGGCCGCCACAGGCCAGCACCGGCACTTCGCCCGGTTTCAGATCGTCGATCAGGTCCATTTCGAGCGCGTACGGGTTGCTGCCTGGCGTGCCGGCGTCGGTTGCCACGTAGCGGCCGGTGCGCACACGGCCGAACAGCACCAGTGCTTCATCGAGCGGGCGGACGAACGGGCGCACCGCCTGGCGCATCAGGCCGAAGCTGTCGAGCACGTCCGACAGGACGGGCGTGTAGAGCAGGCGGCGGAGTTCGTCAGGCGATGGCAGTGTGGCGCTCATGGTGGTCCTCCATGAGCGCGATGCTTACACCGGCTCGGTATCCAGTGCATAACCCGCGGCACGCACCGTGCGGACGATGTCGAGTTCGCCGGTGGCGTTGATCGATTTGCGCAGGCGGCGGATGTGCACGTCTACAGTGCGCGGCTCGACGTGAATGTCGGGCCCCCACACTGCGTCCAGCAGCTCCTCGCGCGAGAACACCCGGCGCGGATGCTGCATGAAGAACTCGAGCAGCCGGAATTCGGTCGGCCCAAGATGGATTGGCCTGCCATTGCGCTGCACGCGGTGCGCGGCGAGGTCCATCGTGATGTCGTGGAACGCGAGCTGGCCTTTTACCGGCAGCGCGTTCGACCGCCGCAGCAGGGCACGCATGCGCGCCAGCAGCGCGTCCATCGAGAACGGCTTGGCGATGTAGTCGTCCGCACCGGTGTTCAGTCCGCGCACCGCGTCCTGATCCTCGGTGCGCGCGGTGACCATGATCACCGGCAGATCGCGCGTCGCGCTGCGGCGCCTGATCTGGCGGCACACCTCGAGACCCGACATCTGCGGCAGCATCCAGTCGAGCAGCACCAGATCGGGCTGGGTCTCGGCGATGCGGGTCAGCGCCTCCTGGCCATCGGCGGCTTCCTCGACGCGGTAGCCCTGTTTTTCCAGGTTGTAGCGCAGCATGGTGGCAAGCGCCGCCTCGTCCTCCACCACCAGCACCAATGGCTTCAACAGGCTGGAAACACCATCGGGCATGTCGGTCCTCACTCTCGTGGCCGGATCACCGCGTAGGCGGACATATCGCCTTTGGGGCGCGAGTCAGGCAGCGACTCGCCCTTGACCGCATAGTACAGGTTCTCGGCGATGTTGGTGGCGTGATCGCCGATTCGTTCCAGATTTTTGGCAATGAACAGCAGGTGCGTGCATGGTGTGATGTTGCGCGGGTCTTCCATCATGTAGGTGATCAGCTCGCGGAAGATCGCATTGTAGATGTCGTCCACCACCTGATCGGACCGCCACACCTCCACGGCCTTCTCGGCGTCGCTCTCGCCGAGCGCGTCGATGATCGACTTCAACTGCCCTTGCACGAGGCGCGCCATGTGGGCGAGGCCGGCCAGCGAATACGGCAGCGAGAACTGGGTGAGCACGATCGAGCGCTTGGCGACGTTGGCGGCATAGTCGCCGATCCGTTCCAGATCGCCGGTGATCTTCAATGCGGCGACGATCTGCCGCAGATCGCCGGCGACCGGCTGGCGCAGGGCCAGCAGGCGGATGACGAAGGTCTCGACCTCGCGTTCGAGTGCATCGACCTTCGGGTCCTGCTCCACCGCGCGCGTGGCGGCCGCGGCATCGCGCTGCATGATCGCATCGGCCGCCAATGCAACCTGTGTTTCCACGATGCCGCCCATCTGCGTCATCAGGTTGCGCAGGCGATTCAACTCCTGGTCGAAGCTCTTGACGAGGTGCTCCGGCGCATCGGACATGGGTGCCTCCGTCAGCCGAACCGGCCGGTGATGTATTCCTGGGTGCGGCGTTCCTTGGGGGCGGTGAACATCTGGCCGGCGGGCGCCACCTCCACCATTTCGCCCAGGTAGAAGAACGCCACCTGATCGGCGCAGCGCGCGGCCTGCTGCATGTTGTGGGTGACGATCGCAATGGTGAAGTCGTGCTTCAGTTCGTCGATCAGTTCCTCGATCTTCAGCGTGCTGATCGGGTCGAGCGCGCTGGTCGGTTCGTCGAACAGGATCACCTCGGGGCGTACCGCGATGGTGCGGGCAATGCACAGGCGCTGCTGCTGGCCGCCCGACAAGCCCATGGCGGAGCTCTGCAACCGGTCCTTCGCCTCCTCCCATAGCGCGGCGCGACTGAGCGACCACTCCACCCGCTCATCCATCGCGGACTTGGACAGTTTTTCGTGCAGTTTCACGCCGAACGCGATGTTGTCGTAGATCGTCATCGGAAACGGCGTCGGCTTCTGGAACACCATGCCGACCCGCGCGCGCAGCGAGTTGAGATCGACCTTCGGGTCGACGATGTTCTCGTCGTCCATCATCACCTCGCCAACGGCGCGCTGGCCAGGATACAGATCGTACATCCGGTTCAGCACCCGCAGCAGCGTGGACTTGCCGCAGCCGGACGGACCGATCATGCCGGTCACCTGCCGGTCGGGAAAATCGAGGTTGATTGCCTTCAACGCGCGGTTGTCGCCGTAAAAGAAATCGAGATTGCGGATCGAGATGCGGGCCTCGTTGATCTTGGCGTCCGAGCGTGCCGATAGGCCGCCGAAGCTTCCGGACTGCTGGCTCTGCTGGTCGCTCATTGTGGTGCTCATGTGGTTACCTCCCGCCGCGTAGCATCAATCGCGCGGCGACGTTGATCGCCAGCACGCCGACCGTGATCAGCAGTGCGCCGACCCAGGCGAGCTGGACCCAGTCATCGAATGCCGAACCGGCGTATTGGTAGATGGTTACCGGCAGGCTGGCCATCGGTGCGGTCAGGCTGAGCGACCAGTTGAGATTGCCCAGGCTGGTGAACAGCAGCGGCGCCGTCTCGCCGGCCACGCGCGCGATGGACAGCAGGATGCCGGTGACGATGCCATCCCTCGCGCCGCGATAGCAGATCAGCACGATCACCTTCCACTTCGGCGTCCCCAGCGCGAATGCGGCCTCGCGCAGCGCGACGGGGATCAGCCGCAGCATGTCCTCGGTGGTGCGCACCACGATCGGGATGACGATCACCGCCAGAGCGAGACAGCCTGCGATGCCGGAGAATCCGCCGAACGGCTGGACCACCAGTTCATAGATGAACAGGCCGATCAGGATGGAAGGGGCGGAGAGCAGCACGTCGGACACGAAGCGGACAGCGTTGCCGATCATCGAGCCGGCGGAGTATTCCGCGAGATAGGTGCCGACCATCAGCCCGATCGGCGTCCCGATCAGGGCCCCGAGCATGGTCTGGATGATGCTGCCGATGATCGCGTTCAGCAGCCCGCCGTTCGAGCCGGGCGGCAGGGTCATGCGGGTGAAGACGTTGAGGCTGACGCCGCCGAGGCCGCGCCAGAGCAGGGTGAACAGGATCGAGGCCAGGAGCAGCAGTCCGATCACCGTGGCGAGGACGCACAGCGCCTTGATGATCACATTGATCCGGCTCCGTCCTCTGCCGAGCCGGCGCGCGACGCTCTGGTCCTTCGCCGGGCCGGGGACCGTGCCCGGATGGGCGGTTGTGACGCTCATGCCTTCAGCCTCGGACGCAGCAGCACACGGGAGATCGCCAATACGATGAAGGAGATCACGAACAGGATGAAGCCGAGGGCGAGCAGCGACGATAGCTTCAGGCTGCCGGCGTGGCTCTCCGGGAATTCAAGCGCCACGATCGAGGCGATGGTGTTGCCTGGCCCGAACAGCGAGGTGGCGATGCGGTTGGTGTTGCCGATGACGAAGGTCACCGCCATGGTCTCGCCGAGTGCCCGCCCAAGGCCGAGCATGATGCCGCCGACCACGGAGACCCGGGTGTAAGGGATCACGATCGAGCGCATCACTTCCCAGGTGGTGCAGCCGACGCCGTACGCGGATTCCTTGAAGACCGGCGGCACGGTCTCGAACACGTCGCGCATGGTGGCGGCGATGAACGGGACGATCATGACCGCGAGGATCAGCGAGGCGGTCAGGATGCCGGTGCCAAACGGCGGGCCGGCGAACAGGTCTTCCAGCACCGGGATGCCATCGAACGCATCGATCACGGTGGGCTGGATGTACTGGGCCATCAGCGGGACGACGACGAAGAAACCCCACATGCCGTAGATGATCGAGGGCACCGCGGCGAGCAGCTCGATGGCGGTGCCGATCGGGCGGCGCATCCAGGCCGGCGCGAGCTCGGTGAGGAAGAATGCGATCCCGAACGAGACCGGCACGGCGAAGATCAGCGCCAGGATGGAGGTGACGATGGTGCCATAGACCGGGACCGCGGCGCCGAACACCTCCTTGACCGGGTCCCAGGAAGCCGTGACCAGGAACAACGGGCCGAACTGCCTGAAGGCGTCAAAGCCGCCATAGAACAGCACGACGATGATGGCACCCAGCAGAACCAGGACGAAGCCGCCGGAGAAGCGCGCAAGGCCGGCGAAGATGGCGTCGCCGATGTGCATGGGTCGCCGCGCGGCGGCCGTTCTGGGCGAGGCGGCGAGGGCTTGCTGCAAGCGCTTGTTCCCAATCACACGACAATGTGTAAATGCCGGGTCAACCGACCCGGCATCGGTAGGCAACGCGGTTTACGGTTTACATGACAGGCTTGCCGTCGGGTCCCTTGATTTCCGAGTGCCACGCGGCGCGCACGGCGGCCTTCACCGCGTCGGGCAGGTGAATGTATTCCAGACTGGTGGCCATGCTGTCGCCGCTCTTGTAGGCCCAGTCGAAGAACTTCATCACGTTGGCGCTGCGGGCCGGATCCTTCGGGTCCTTCGGCAGCAGGATGAAGGTTGCGGAAACGATCGGCCAGCTTGCGTCGCCGGGCTGGTCGATCAGGTTCACCGCGAAATCCTTCGCGTTCTTCCAGTCGCCGTTGGTCGCGGCGGCCTCGAAGCTCGCCATCGTCGGCGCGATGAACTTGCCTGCCTTGTTGCGCAGCTGCGTCGTGATCAGCTTGTTCTGGGTCGCGTAGGCATTCTCGACATAGCCGATGCCGCCGCGGGTGTTCTTCGTGGTGGCGGCGACGCCGTCATTGCCCTTCGCACCCGCTCCGGCCGGCCAGTTCACGCTGGTGCTGGCGCCGACCTTGCTTTTCCAGTCCGGGCTGACCGCCGAGAGATACGACGTGAACACGAACGACGTCCCAGATCCATCGGCACGATGCACCGGCGCGATCGCCAGGCTTGGCAGCTTCACGCCAGGATTGAGCGCGGCCAGCTTGGGATCGTTCCACTTCGTGATGGTACCGGAGAAGATTTCCGCCAGCACCTCGCCGGTGAGCTTGACTTCGTCCGCCTTCACATCCGGCAGGTTGATGATGATGACGACCGCGCCCATCACCGTCGGAAATTGCAGCAACTTGCCGTCGACCAGCTTGGCGGCGTCCATCGGTGCGTCGGAGGCGCCGAAGTCGACGGTGCGATTGAGGATCTGGTTCTGCCCGCCGCCCGAGCCGATCGCCTGGTAGTTGAGCTCGATACCGACCGCGGCCTTCGCCGCCTCGCCCCATTTGGTATAGACGGGCGCCGGGAATGTGGCCCCCGCGCCGGTGATCTGTTGCGCACTCGCGCCAAAAGTGAAACCGGCCAGGCCAATGGCCAGGGCCGCGACAGCGATTCTCATGAGCTCCCCTCCGGATTCCCCAACGCAACGGACCCTAGGGTGAGGTGGCGACCACCAGATTGCAGTTCCGTGAAGGTTCGATGACAGTGGCGAATACGAAGTGTCCGAGAAGCTGGCGCTTGCCGCGGCGCTATCGCCATTTCATTCTGCCCCGCGGTTTCGGAGAAGCTGGTATGCGGCACGTCGGCGCGGCCTGTCTCGCGGCTTGGTTGCTGGCCGGTTCGGCGCAGGCGGCCACGCTGCGCATCGGCCTCAACGAGGATCCCGATGCACTGGACCCCGCCCGCGGCGGCAGTTTCGTCGGCCGCGTGGTGTTCGCCGCGGTGTGCGACAAGCTGGTGGATACCAACGCGCACAATGACTTCGTGCCGCAGCTTGCCACATCGTGGGCCTGGTCGCCGGACAACCTGGCATTGACCATGAGGCTGCGCGACGGAGTGACGTTCCACGACGGCGCGGCAATGGACGCCGATGCGGTGAAGGCCAACCTCGAGCGCTATCGCAGTGCGCCGGAAAGCCTGCGCAAGGGCGAGCTGAAGCCGGTGTCCTCGGTGGAGATCGTCGATCCACACACGGTGCGGTTGCATCTGTCACTACCCTACGCGCCGCTGGTCGCCGTACTGGCGGACCGCGCGGGGATGATGATCTCGCCGAAGGCACTGGGCCGCGACGTGACGCCGGACCTGCCCTGCGCGGGGCCGTTCAAGCTGACCGAGCGGGTGGCGCAGGACCGTATCGTGGTCGATCGCTTCGCTGGCTACTGGAACGCGGATGCGATCAAGCTGGACCGCATCGTGTACCATCCGCAGCCGGATACCACCGTGCGGCTGGTCAATCTGCAGGCCGGGCAGCTCGACATGGTAGAGCGGCTGGGACCGACCGACGTCGCCACGGTGAAGCGGAACCCGAAGCTGCGGCTGATCAGCCAGCCGGCGCTGGCGTATTATTCGATGAGCATCAACCTGGCGGCGCCGGACAGTCCGTTGAAGGATCCACGCGTGCGCGAGGCACTGGAGGCTGCGATCGATCGCGGCGCGCTCAATGACGTGGTGTTCGACGGACAGTTCATTCCGTCGAACCAATTCGAGGTGCCCGGCAGCCGCTATTGGGACCCCGAGCATCCGGTGCCGGCGCGCGACGTGGCAAAGGCGAAGACGCTGTTGCAGGAGGCGCATCAGGAGCATCCCGTCTTCACGCTGCTGATCGGCAACAGCCCGGTGGAGCAGCAGGTCGGCCAGGTGGTGCAATCGATGGCCGGCGAGGCAGGTTTCGACGTCAGGCTGCAGGCCGCCGAGGCGAATGCGCTGGTCGCCGCGGGGCGAGCCGGCGACTATCAGGCGACGATCGTGATCTGGAGCGGCCGGCCCGATCCGGACGGCAATGTCGCGATCTGGCTCGCCTGCGACGGGTTCCTGAACTGGGGCAAGTACTGCAATCCGAAGCTCGACGACCTGCTGGCCCGCGCGCGCGGCGTGACCGACGTGGCACAGCGCCAGGCGCTGTACCGGCAACTGGTCGATATCTATCTCGCCGACCGCCCGCACATCATCCTGTATCACGCGCAATGGCTGTGGGCGCTGTCGGACCAGGTGTCCGGGTTCACGCCGACGCCGGACGGCTTGATCCGACCGCAGGGGATGACGCTCGCACCATGACGACACGTATCGACGGCGACCGGTTGCTCGGCGATCTCTATGCGCTGCGCAAGATCGGCGAGTACAAGACCGGCGTGCATAGGCCGACCTATTCGCCGGAGGATGTGCAGTCGCGCCATTGGCTGGCCGCGCGGATGACGGAGGCCGGGCTGGAACCGGAGATCGACGGCATCGGCAATGTCATCGGCCGTGCGCGCGGCGACGGGCCGAAGCTGCTGCTGGGCAGCCATGTCGAGACGCAGCCGCATGCCGGTTGGCTGGATGGCGCGCTGGGCGTGATCTACGGGCTGGAGGTCGCGCGCACGCTTGGCGGCGGCATCGATGTCGCGGCATGGGCGGACGAGGAGGGGCATTTTGGTTCGTTCATCGGCAGCCGGTCATTCTGCGGCCTGCTGCCGGAGGCGGAGATCGATGCGTGCCATAACCGCGAGGGCACGACGCTGCGCGACGCGCTGGCGCAGGCGGGGTTCGCGGGACGTCAGCGCGCCACGGTCGAGCCGGGACGTTATCTCGGCTACTTCGAAGCGCATATCGAGCAGGGTGCGGAGCTGGAGGACACCGGAAGGCGCATCGGCATTGTCACCGCGATCGTGGGCAGCCACCGCTTCCGCATCGTGTTCGAGGGGGTGCAGAACCACGCCGGCACCACGCGCATGGCGATCCGCAAGGATGCCGGCGTGGCGCTGGTGCAGCTGGCGTCGGCGATCTATTCGCGGTTTCCGCAGGTGGCGGGGCCGCGCACGGTGTGGACGACCGGACGGATCACGCTGGATCCGGGGGCGGCGAGCATCGTGCCGGGTGGCGCGGAAATGGTGTTCCAGTTTCGCGATACCGATCCGGTGGTGTTGGCAAGGCTGGAGAGCGAACTGGAGGCGCTGGTGGCCGAGGCGGCGCGGGGTCCTTGCACGGTGACGATCGCCGAACGTGGTCGCTCGGTGCCGAAGACGATGGACGCCGGGTTCCAGGACGCGTTGGAGCATGCTGCCGAGAGGCATGCACCCGGTCTGCATGTGCGGATGCCGAGTGGGGCAGGACACGACGCGCAGGTGCTGGCCGAACGGATGAAGTCCGCGATGCTGTTCGTGCCGTCGATCGGCGGCATCAGCCATCACTACGCGGAAAATACCGAAGACGACGACATCGTGCTGGGATGCCAGGTGTTTGCGGACGCTGCGGCGGAGGTTTTGGCGGGTGGGTGATGGGTTTCGCGGCTGCTCAACTACCGATTTCCTTGCGCTGTGACTGACGACACAGCAGGTCGAGACGATAGGCTTCCTCGCGATGCTGCAGCAGTGCTGACAGCCATGGACTGGTTTCGTCGATGAGGATCTGTGCGGCCTCGTCTCCCGTGCACGGGTCGCCCGATCGACCGCGCCAGTTCACCATCAGCACGACGCCTGCCGCATCCAGCGTGGCCCGGATACGATCCGCCACCTTGGCAATGTCGGCCGGCGACAGGAAGTACAGCACCTCGGACAGCACGATCAGATCAAACGCGCCGTCCGGCCAATCCAGTGGCACCTGCATCTGTGCGAAGCGAACCCAATGCTGATCCGCGCACGCCATTCGGGCACTGGCCAGCGGTGCCTCGACGATATCCACTGCGAGCAACCTGTCGCAGTGGTCAGCCAGCAGCCGGGTCAGCACACCGATCGAGCAGCCCACCTCGAAGCCGGAGCGAAAGCGGCGGTTTCCCAGGCTCGCCACTGTCCTTTGGTACTTCGCCTGCTCATAGGCGCTGGTGCGGAACCGCCAGGGGTCCGGATCGGCACTGTAGAGATGCCGGAAATGCGCCTCATCGCGGGAAGTTGGATTGCCGGTCACGGCAGCAGAAACGTCTCCCAGGGAGCGTCAAACGCCTGCAACAGTTCGTTGGGCAGTTGAAAGCCGCTCGGATCATCGACAATGAGTTGGCCATATTGTGAGGCGTGAGCCGCTATCGCATGACGCTTCGCTATAACGTGCGGTGTGATCTCCAGCCGCCAACCACGCGCCTCGGTTTCCGCAGCGGGCGCATCGACGGCGATTGTCCAACCCCAGATGGGATACGCGAGGTGTGTGATCGGTGCGATGCGAGCCGTTTCGCAACCGATGCGGGCAGTGGCCTCATGATCGCCGTGCGGATCATGACGCCAGGGTGCGATGATGGTGGTGATGCGATGGACTGAAACCCACTGCGCCAGCCGCTGCACAATGGCATCGAACGCCGGACCGGCGCGCGGTGCCCTGGTGTCCGGTGCGCGCAAGAACACCAGCCGCTCGGCCGGCAGGCCCAGGATGCGCACAGCCTCGGCCGCCTCGGCCTCGCGCAGCGCGGCCAGCTTCGCCGGCGGATAAAGCCTGGAGCCGGGGTGCGAGCCGCTGCCGTCGGTGACGATCGCCACCAGAGGCGGCCTCGCTGCCGCGCAACAGGCTGCGATCAGGCCGCCGCAGCCAAGGCTTTCGTCATCCGGATGCGGTGCCAGGATCAGGCAGCTTCCGGTGCCGGTCACATCATCCAGCGTGCCGATCGGCAGGGCGCGCCAGCGCCGATGGAGCTCGCCGACGGTCACCGATCCGACATCGGCTGTTGTGCGAAATACCCTGCCGCCTCGGTAAGCACCGCATCCGGGGCGGGTTGACGCAGATAGGTACCGAGATCGCGGGACACCAGCTCGACCGGGTTGCCGCGGCGGAACGCAGACAGCCCCAGCGAGCGCTGCACAAGCTGCATCGCATCGAGACATGCGGTCTCCACGGCGATCCGCGCAAGACCGACATAGGCGACAGCGCTCGCCGGATTGGCATTTGGATCTTCCGCGATCCGCGCTGCCTGTTTGACCCATAGGCGGCTGGTCTCCCACGCGATCATCGCGTTGCCCAGGCGCTGCAGATGATGTGGATTGTCGAGCCTGCCGGCCATCCGCAACTGCGCGATTGCCAGATCGAGAAGATTTCTCAGCCCGCCGGCTGCGACAGCCGAGCCTCGCCACGCGCCCGACGAGAAATCCGGTTCCCGCAGGTAATCGCCTGGCTCACCCAGACAGGCGTCCTGATCGGTCGTGCAGCCGGTGAAATCGACAGCCCCGGTGACCGCGGCGCGCATGCCTTGCAGCGGCGCTTCCAGCGACCGCACACGCTCGCCGTTGCCGAGCAAGATCGTCAGCATGCGCGATTGGCCCGTCTCGTCGACGGCGGTAACCACCGCCCGCGTCGCAAAGCCTGCCGCCGAACAGAACATCTTGCCGCCGTCGAGCCGGATTCCATCACGCGCCCGGACCATGTGAAGGCCGGGCCCCGGCGGATCGGTGACCCAGAGCGCAAACAGATGGCCAGCGTCGAGATCATCGGCCGCACTTGCCTTCTGACTGGGTGTGCCATAGCGGGCGATGAGATGGCGCGCGTTGATGTGCGCCTCGATCAGCCGTCCGACCGAGAGGTTGCCGATGCCGATCCGCATCAGGACGTCGGCCAGCCGATCGATCGTCTCGCCGATATCGTCGTTCCATACGTCTTGTTCGATCGGCAGCGGCAGAGCGAGCACTCCGGTCTCGCGCAATGCGGCGATGTCTTCGGCCGGAAAGTCAGCATCGTTGTCGGCCGCAATGGCGCGCCGCTGCATACACGGAATCAGCGCGGTGACCCGATCGAGTATCGTTTCGGCAGCGGGTGGGCGTGCCATGATGTTCATGAGCCGACCGCATCCGAAACCGCCTGTTCCGCGAGCAACTGCCGCGCGTAGGCGATCTGTCCGGGCAGCTCGGTGAACCTTACGCGCCGGCGAGCGAGGAAAGGGCTGCTTGCCTCGATGTTGGCCCAGGCAGTACCAAAGAAGCGGCGGTTCAGCATCGCCCGAAATTCCGCGTCGGGAATACCGAGGTCCACGGCAAGGTCCACTGGAGGCGGATATCCGGCCCATCGTTCGCGCCATGCGAGCCGAATGCGGCGGCGGAAGTCGATCCGACGATAGGCATCCGCCGTCGGTTCGAGGCTGGCATCGGTGAACTCGTCCTGGCGGATGATCCGGCGGCGAATCGTGTCGGCCATGCCGCCTTCGGCGCGGCCCTCAGTACGACACGAGACGGTCACCGCGACCGTCGGATCATGCCGGATACGCGCGTCCAGCCGCGCGAGTGCCTGAATGAAGGCGCGATCCTCGCCGGATGCCATGGCTGGAATGCCACCCACGTGGCGGAACGCCGTGACGGTGACGGCCAGGCTGGCGCCCGCCGCTTCGGTATGGCGCGGCCACGGATCTGCCGGATCCGGGTCGAGCCGGGCGGCAATCCGATCCAGCACTGCCGTCAGCTCGCACTCGAGTGCATCGTCGGCATGAAGGTGCAGTGGAATGCGCGCCGCCTCGATGGCATCGACCATCACCCGTCCGCACACCACATTGGCGCCCGCCGCAATGGCAAGCAGGTTCCGCTCGACCCAATCCGGCGCAACGACGGCATCCGCATCCGTTGTCATCAGGACGCCGTCGCCTCCCGCGAGTCCGGCGGCACATTCCATCGCCAGCCGGCGCGCATTCCCGGCGTTGGCGACTGACGGCGGAAAGGTGATGGTACGGAGTTGCAACCGATACGGAAGACGCGCTGACAACGTGCGGGCGATCGCCGCTGTATTGTCGGTGCAGTTGTTCAGCAGCAGCAGGACAGCGTCGGGCTTCCTGGTCTGTAATGCGAGCGCGCTCAGGGAGGGCCCGATCCGATCGGCCTCGTTCTTCGCGGGGATCGCGACAATCGTTGCACGCTTGTTGTGACGCACGGATGGAACCGGCCATGGAGGTTTGCAAGCCTTGGCATCAACGTCCGCCGCGCGTGCAGGTCGCCAACCGCCTAATCGTGTCGCTGGCTTTTGATCGCTACCCAGTCGGTGCCGCGCTTGCGGTAGCTGCGCTTCACCGCCGCCCAGCCGACGCGGAACGCACGCTCCTCATCGCCGCCGTATTCGTCCCAGGCGTGGTTGAATGCCTCGCGGAAAATGTCCTGCGCATGCGACGGCAGATGGTTGGCCACCGCGGGCGGGAGTTCATCGTTCGATCCATAGGGCATGGCTGAGCCGCACATGGTATGATGCGAACTGTACGCAAGGCACATCGAGGTGAGGAACACACCATGAAGGAATTTGCCGACAAGATCGCGGTGGTCACCGGCGGCGGCACCGGAATGGGCCGCGAACTGGTGCGGCAGCTGGTCGCCGAGGGGTGCAATGTCGCCATGTGCGATCTCTCGGCACAGACCATGGCCGAGACCAGAGGGCTTTGCGAGGCGCAGCGGCTCCCGCAGGGTCTGCGCATCACCGCGCACGTCGCCGACGTGTCGGACGACGCGCAGGTGCAGCGGTTCCGCGATGAGGTCGCCGAGCAGCAGGCGACCGACAGGATCCATCTGCTGTTCAACAACGCCGGCGTGGGCGGCGGCGGCAGCATGTTAGCCGACAGCCGCGAAGCGTGGGAAAGGACGTTCAACATCTGCTGGGGCGGCGTCTACCACTGCACCCGCGCCTTCCTGCCGATGCTGCAGCAGGCCGACCAGGCGCACATCGTCAACACCAGCAGCGTCAACGGCTTCTGGGCGTCGGTCGGGCCGCGCATCTCGCACACCTCGTATTGCGCGGCGAAGTTCGCGGTGAAGGGTTTTTCGGAGGCGCTGATCACCGACCTTCAGGTGCACGCGCCGCACATCAAATGTTCAGTGGTGATGCCCGGTCATATCGGCACGTCGATCGTCGCCAACTCCCGAAGGATCCATGGCGGCAGCGAGGCGGACGCGCTGAGCCCGGCTGAGATCGCTCAGGCCCGCGAGCGCGCCGCCGCGGCCGGCATGAACATCACTGCCATGTCCGACGCGGACATCCAGGCCATGGTGATCGAGCGGGCGCGACGCTTCATCGAGGATGCGCCGACCAGCGCGGCGGAGGCGGCGACCATCATCCTCGACGGGGTGAAGGCGGACCGTTGGCGCATCCTGGTCGGCAAGGACGCGCATCGGCTGGATGAGCTGGTGCGACAGTCACCCGAGCGAGCCTACGACCTCGACTTCTTCGAGGGCTTCGCCGCCGAAAGCGGCTGGCGCCTCGGCATGCCGCGGCGCCAGCAGTGACTTAAGATGCGTTGCGGAATACCTGCTTCAACTGACGCAGGGACGGCTCCCCTTCGTCATGGCCGGCGAAGGCCGGCCATCCACGTCTTTCCTCGATGCGAGCAGCAAAGGCGTGGATGGCGGGGCCAAGCCCCACCGTGACGATAAGGCACAAGCCGCGGTTTGAGTTGATTCACTTGTTTCCGGACGCCTCAGTCGATCGCCGCGTGCACCAAATTGGCAACGCGGTCCAGCCGCGCCGAGTGCCAGGGATCCGGCGCCATGTAGTTGGTGAGATAGCTGAACGACACGCCGCTCTCCGGGTCCGCCCATGAGTACGACGAGCCCGCGCCGCCGTGCCCGAAGGTCGCCGGCGCGCCGATGGTGCCAAGACCGCGGATGCGATCGCTGTTGCCGCGCACATGCGGTCCGAGCCCGCGATGCATCGGGATGCCGTTCATCTGCTCATCGCCGCGGTCGCCGGTGTGGTTGCGCGACACGTAGGCGATCAGCCGCGGCGAGAACAGCCGCACATTGCCGAGCCGTCCGTTGCCCAGCAGCATCTGATAGAACGCCGCCATGCCGCGCGCTGTGGCGAACCCGCCGCCGCTCGGCAGGCCGGCGGCGCGGAATTCCGGCGAGTTGTCGCGTGGCTCCGGCGCATAGGTATCGGCACAACGCGGTTGCATCTGCTGCGGCACGCCGACGACGATGTCGTTGTTCAAACCCAGCGGCGCGATCACCTTGTCGCGGATCACGTCGCGATAGTCCTGGCCGGTGACCGCCTCGATCACCATCGCCTGCACCAGATGCGCCGCCTGACCGTGGTATTGCAGCTTCGATCCGGGCGTCCAGTCCAGCGCAAAGTCGCATACCTCGGCGCGCATCCGCGCATGATCGGCCCATGTCGCCTTGGTCACGTTGTTCGACGGGAAACCGCCCTGGTGCGTCATTACCTGCTGTAGCGTGATATCGGCCTTGCCGCGGGTGGCGAACTCCGGGAGGTGATCGGCGATCCTGTCCATGAAGGACAGCTTGCCTTCCTCCACCAGCGTCCACACCGCCGAACTGGTCAGCACCTTGGTCTGGCTGAACAGCAGGAACAGATTGTCGTTGGTCGCCGGCACCCTGGTGGGTTCCGACTTCGCGTCGCCATAGGTGCGGAACAGCGCAAGCTGGCCATGCCGGGCCAGCGCGATCTGCGCGCCGGGATAGCGGCCTTCCTCGATGTGCTGCTTGATCAGGCGATCGAGATGATCGAGCGGCTTGGCGGCGAATCCCAGGCTGACGGGATCGCTGGACGGCAGGGGATAGTCGGCCATGGTGGCTCTCCGTTGTTCGAGGCCGGACAGTATGCCGGAGCACCGCTTCCCGCCAATACTGTCGCTGTTGGTCGCGCGCTGTGACGGACCGCGCCGCACGCGGTCAACACGCCCGATCGGGACCGCTTACCGCAGGGATGTAGATCACAAGTCAGCGCCAATCAGGGTCAGGCGCTTGGCCGGGAAACGTCGCGGTGAATGGCGCGTTGGGAGTCCGGAGCGGTCATGGACAGCTGTGGGGCGCTGATGGCGAGAAGCAAGACCGTATTGATCTCAGGCTTGGGCATCGCCGGTCCTACGCTTGCCTTCTGGCTGAAAGCAGGCGGGTTCGAACCGACCCTGATCGAGCATTCGCCTCAGCTGCGAACCGGTGGTTATGTCATCGACTTCTGGGGGCTTGGATATGATATTGCCGAGCGCATGGAGTTGGCCGGGGATATCCATCGGGCCGGTTATCACGTCCGCGAGGTGCGCATCGTAGACGGTCACGGCAAGCGCGTGGCCGGCTTTGGAACGAACGTCTTTCGTGAACTGACAAACGGGCGCTTCGTGACGCTCGGCCGGAGCGAGCTTTCACAACTGCTTTTCGAACAGATCACCGGCAGCTCAGAGGTGATGTTCGACAACGAGATTGTCGGCCTTGAAGAACGCAATGACAGTATGCGCGTTCAGTTCAGGCACGGAGGCGCACGCGAATTCGATCTCGTGGTTGGCGCCGATGGTCTGCATTCCCAGGTTCGCAGACTTGTTTTTGGACCGCAGCACCAGTTCGAGAAGATGCTTGGTTATACGGTCGCAGCATTTGAGACCCGTGGCTATCGGCCACGCGACGAGGATGTATACGTTATGTATGGGCGGCCGGGACGGATGCTCGCGCGGTTTACGTTGCGTGACAACAAGACTCTGTTTCTGTTCGTCCTTGCGAGCGGCAATGACGTCTTGCCGGACACGCTCGACCGCCGCAAGGAGTTACTTCGAGCCCGCTACGCCGATGGCAGTTGGGAATGCTCGCGGATATTGGATGAATTGGGCAGTACGCGGGAGCTCTATTTCGATCGAGTCAGCCAAATCCGGATGCCAGGCTGGTCGCGAGGCCGGGTCGTGCTCGTCGGCGATGCTGCGTTCTGCGTTTCCTTGCTGGCCGGGCAAGGTTCTGCCCTCGCGATGACTTCCGCATATGTGCTTGCGGGCGAGCTTGCCAAAGTGGCGGGCCGACATGAAGAGGCATATCGGCAGTACGAAGCATTCCTGCGGGCCTATATCGAGGTCAAGCAGGCAGGTGCTAGGCGGTTCGCTGGTGCTCTTGCGCCAAGGACGCGATGGGGACTCTGGTTCCGCAATCAGGTGATAAACGCGTTCGCCATCCCAGGACTGGCGAGGTTTGCCGTCGGCAGGGAGATCATCGACACTTTGCGTCTGCCTGATTACTGCTGGTAGGGCGAGGCTGCTTGCCCCGCTGCACCGGATCGGCTCTGATCGGCTGAAGCAGATCCGGGAGATTGCATGGCCGAAATTCATACTGCACAGCTGATGACTCTCACCCTCAGCGTGGGCGGCATGCAGGCGATCGGTGCCATGCCGAGCGGCAACCGGCGCGTCGGCCTGGTGTCGGGTGGCACGTTCCAGGGCGAGCGTTTGCGCGGCACGGTGCTGCCGGGCGGCGCCGACTGGATCGTGGTGCGAGGTGACGGCGCGACCACGCTCGATGTGCGCCTGGTGCTGGAAACCGACGACAAGGCGCTGATCGGTATGACCTATCGTGGCCTGCGACACGGACCGGCCGCAGTGATGGAACGGCTCAATCGCGGCGAGGTGGTCGATCCGTCGGAATACTATTTCCGTACGGCGATCATGTTCGAGACCGCAGCGGCGAAATACGATTGGCTGAACCGCATCTTCGCCATCGGCACCGGGCGCCGTCCGCCGGAAGGGCCGGTGTACGAAATCTTCGAGGTGCTGTGAGATGGCGACCATCGGCTTCATCGGCCTGGGCAATATGGGCGCGCCGATGGCGGCCAACCTGGTGAAGGCCGGCCACCGTGTGCGCGGCTACGACATCAGCGCCAACGCGGTGCAGGCACTGGCGTCCGCCGGCGTGCAGCAGGCAAGCAGCGCGGCCGAGGCGGCGCAAGGCGCGGACATCGTCATCACGATGCTGCCGGCCGGCGAGCACGTGCGCGAGGTCTGGCTGCATCAGGGCGGGTTGATAGAAGCGGTGCAGGGCGCCACGCCGCTGCTGATCGACTGCTCCACGATCGATGTCGAGAGCGCCCGCACGGTGACCGCGGCGGCGCAAGCCGCGGGATTCGAAATGCTCGATGCGCCGGTGTCCGGTGGTGTCGGCGGCGCCACCGCCGCGACGCTGACCTTCATGGTAGGCGGCAGCGAGACCGCATTCGCGCGCGGACTGCCTGTGTTGCAGGCGATGGGCAGGAACATCGTGCACGCTGGCGGACCGGGCGCGGGGCAGGCGGCGAAGATCTGCAACAACATGATGCTCGCCATCAACATGGTGGGGGTGTCGGAAGGTTTCCTGCTGGCACGCAAGCTCGGGCTCGACTGGGACCGGCTGTTCCAGATCGCCTCCACCTCGTCCGGGCAGTCGTGGGCGCTGTCCAACTACTGTCCGGCGCCCGGTCCGGTGCCTGCGGCGCCATCCAACCGAGACTACGCGGCAGGCTTCATGGCGGCGCTGATGCTGAAGGACGTAAAGCTGTCGCAGGCGGCGGCCGAAGCGGTCGGGTCGCCGACGCCGCTCGCCGCGCATGCCATGTCGTACTATCAGGCGGTGGTCGATGCCGGTGACGGCGGCAAGGATTTTTCCGTGGTGTTCCGCTGGCTCGAGGCGCAGCCACGGCAATAAGGAGGCAATGATGGGGGCCGAGGCGTTCAAGGCGGCACGCGATTTTCTGTTCGCGCATCGCACCGACTATCGCGCGGCGCATGCCGGGTTCCGCTGGCCGCAGCTGGAGAAATTCAATTACGCGCTCGACTGGTTCGATACCGAACTGGCGCGCGGCGAGAGCGCCAACCGGCTGGCGCTGAAGATCGTCGGCGACGGTGCTGCCACCGCCACCTTTGCCGAACTCTCCGAACGTTCCAGCCGCGTCGCCAACGGGCTGCGCGCCCTCGGTGTGAAGCGTGGCGAACGCATCCTGCTGATGCTCGGCAATGTCGTGCCGCTATGGGAGGTGATGCTGGCGGCGATGAAACTCGGCGCCGTGGTGATCCCGGCGACCACGCTGCTGACCGCCAATGACCTTAAGGACAGGTTCGACCGTGGCCGTGTCCGGCATCTGATTGCCAACGCAGCCGATGCGCCGAAGTTCGCCGGTCTCGATCCCACGGTGACCCGCATCGCGCTCGGCGACGCGCCTGCCGGCTGGCACAGCTACGATGACCTGCTGCGTGGCGATGTGCACTTCACGCCCGAGGGCGAAACGCGAGCCATCGATCCGATGCTGCTGTATTTCACCTCGGGCACCACGTCACGGCCGAAGCTGGTGGAGCACAGCCACCAGAGTTACCCCGTCGGCCACCTGATCACAATGCATTGGATCGGCCTGCAACCGGGTGACATGCACCTGAACATCTCTTCGCCCGGCTGGGCCAAGCACGCTTATAGTTGCTTGTTTGCGCCTTGGAATGCCGGCGCCACCGTGTTCATCGCCAACCAGCCGCGATTCAACGCGCACGGCATGCTCGATGCGATCGCCGAGCATAAGGTCACCACGATCTGCGCACCGCCGACCGTGTGGCGGATGTTCGTGCAGGAGGACATGGCGTCCTGGCAGACCTCACTGCGCGAGGTCTGCTCGGCTGGCGAACCGCTGAACGCCGAAATCATCGAGCACGTGCAAAAGGTCTGGGCCATGACCGTGCGCGAGGGGTATGGCCAGACCGAGACCACGCTGCAGATCGGCTGCTTTCCCGGCGAACGAGTGGAGCCCGGCTCGATGGGCCAGGAAGCACCGGGCTATCGCATCCGCCTGCTCGACGCCGACGACAAGGACGTCGAGGAAGGCGAGGTGTGCATCGACCTCAGCCCGCCGCCCATCGGGCTGATGCGCGGCTACCAGAACGACGATGGCTCGTTCGCACTGCTTGGCACGGCTGCCTATCGCACCGGCGACGTCGCGGCACGCAGTACGGATGGCTATTACACCTATATCGGCCGCGCCGACGATGTGTTCAAAGCCGCGGACTATCGCATCAGCCCGTTCGAGCTGGAGAGCGCACTGATCGAACATCCCGCGGTTGCCGAGGCTGCGGTGGTACCGGCGCCGGATGCAATCCGCATGGCGGTGCCGAAGGCCTATGTCGTGCTGAGCGCGAGTGCCACGCCGGATCGTGCGACGGCGCTGTCGATCTTCCAACACCTGCGCGAAACGCTGGCGCCGTTCAAGCGGGTGCGGCGGCTGGAATTCGCCGAGTTGCCGAAAACGATATCCGGCAAGATCCGCCGCGTGGAACTGCGTCAGCAGGAGGAGGTGCGGGCGAAGCGGGACGAGCGCGTGGCTGCCGAGTTCCGGGAGGAGGATTTTCCGGAATTGCGGGGCAGCAGGTAACCGAGTCGGAATCGATGCCGCGGCCACCCACAGGTTGGTGGCCATTGGGTTTACGAAAACTGGAACAGCGTGAAGCCGGCTGAGCTTGCCTCACGACCCATTGGCCCGGCATGCTGACGCCATGCCAGACCGCCGTTTCCCAGCCATCGATGGGCTGAGCCGCCGGGTTCAGCGTATCGCCGCCAATCGGCCCGATCCGATACGCATCCTCGCCAGGACCATCACCATGACCGGTGCGATCGGCATGGACCCTTACGCGGTCCTCGGCACTCTGGTCGAAGGGGCGGTACAGACGATCGTTCAGCAAGTTCCACCTGAACGGCAGGCGGAGACGGCGGAGACGCTGGTTGAACTGCTCAAGGAGCGGCTTGCGGCGTGCGGAATAGCCGGTGATGGCAATGGCCGAACACAGCGGTCAGAGTGATGCGGTCACGCGCGGCCAGCGCGCGCCATGGATCGCCTTGCTGCTGCTTTGTGTTCTGCTGTCGGTTACGCAAACATCTGCGGCCGATCACCTGACTGGCGAAGCAGTGCGGTTGGCAGCGGCCGCCACACCCGCAGGAACCTTGGATCTGTCGGGCAAGGATATGAGCGGTGACGACCTGACTGGCGTCGACCTGAGCGGTGCCAGTCTGGCCGGTGCCAATCTGACCGGTGCCAATCTGCACGGGGTCAAGCTGGTCGGCGCCAACCTCACGGGGGCTGATCTGACCAAGGCGGACCTGACCTTCGCCTGGATCATCCGCGCCAACTTCACCCATGCCCGCTTGCGCGGCGCGACAATGCAGACGGTCGTGACCTCGACAGGAATGGACAACACACCAGATCAGGCCACGATATTCGCAGGGGCCGACCTGTCCGATGCATCGGTCACGGTACACTTCAGCTTCGACGACATGCGCGGAGCGAATTTCTCGCACGCCCATATGACCGTGGTAATGGCGAACCAATCGATGGGTCTGCTGCGTACCGAGTTCATCGCCGCCAAGCTGGACGGAGCCGATTTCACGGGCGCGGGATTGGGCCACGTGACCTTCCGCTATGCGAAGTTGGTCGGCGCCCACTTCAATGGGGCCGATTTGAGCAATGCCGAGTTTGATGGCGCCGACCTGACGGATGCGGACTTCACCGGCGCGAAGGTCGGCTCTGCGACATTCGAGAGCGCGACATTGAACGGAGCCAAGGGCCTTGATCTATCGACAATCAGATGATGCATCGTGCGGGCGAAGCAGCGGCTTCGCCTCACTGTGTCGGCACGAACCGCGCCGGATCGACGAACCGCCGCAGCACGTTCCAGGTCAGCCGGGCAATCGGATTGTCGAATTCCTGGTGCCCGAACGAACCCGCATAGGCGATCGATCCGGTCGAGAACACCGCGCCACCTGACTGGGTTTCGAAGAACACCATGTCGGCATGGATCTGCTGGTTGATCACGCCGTCGGTCAGCCCGTGTGCCACGCGCACTTCTTCGTTGACCAGCTCATAGGTGTTGGAGTGGTTCTCCGATCGCGCCACCACCAGCGCGTGCGGCGGCGTGCCCAGCAGCGGATCGACGCAGTCGATCTCCAGTCCCGCCGCGCCGCCTTGCAGTATGCCGAAATCGCCCAGTATCTCCTGCGGCACGCCGTCGAAGATGAACCCGACGCGCGGATCGTGTGACGCCTCGGTACGCCGGTAGTACGACGAATGATCGAACCCCTGGCTGATGAATCCAACGCCCGCCAGTGCCTGCGGCGCGCGATTGTTGCGTCGCCACAGTCCGCCGTATTCGCCGGAAAAACTGTGATAGTACTCGCCCACTTCGGCGTCCCACGCCCGCGTGCCGTCCTCGCTGCGGCGCACCTCGATGGTGCCGGGCCGCGTCGGATGATAGGCGATGCGCCAGTAGAACCCATTGCCGCCCAGGTACATCAGCCGACCACCCTGCCGCATCCAGCCGTCGAGCGCATCCATCATCTGCAGCGACTCGTATTCCGGGTGGCTGCCGGTCACCAGCACACGATACGGCCGCAGCAGGTCGAGCCCTTCGGCATGCAGGTCATCGTCGGTGATCACATCGTATGGCAGGTCCGATCGCTCCAGCCAATCGACGATGAACAGATCGACGCAGTAGTTCCAGAACCGCCCGGTGGGCCGGATATTGGTCGCCGGCCGTAGCCGCGACGAATAGCAGATACCGCTGCCGTCGCGGTGCCGGTCGTAGGTGGAGAACCCAAGCTCCGGATGCTCCAGCAACAGAATGTCGATGGCGTCGATCACCGTGAGCCGGCCCTGCACCGCCTCGGTCATCACCGAACGCATGCGGCCGACGTTGTTGCAGTACACCGTGTAGGTGGCGCTCGACGCGAGATAGACAATGTCCGCGGTCGGCCGTCCCTTGGCTGGACGCACGAAGAACGCCACCTGGAATTGCGCGCCCTCCGCCTCCAGCATCGCCGCGTAGCAGCCGCTGCGCAGACCGGCCGGCACGGTGAAGCTGAAATCGGTCTCCCACCGCGCGTCGATCATGTCGTCGTCGTGGAAATGAATCGCGCCGTACTGGTGCGGTGCGTGCCGCCAGTTCAGCTCCGAGCCGTCCCAGTTCTGCCCGGTCATGGCGCGCGCGGGCAGATTGACGGTGCATCCGTCCATCCGGTTGGGTGAGCTGTCACGAATGATCTCGGTCTCGATGTCGCGGGAAAAATCCCAGTTCCCGACGATGGCTTCGACCAGCTCGGCAGGGACCGTGCCGCCCACCAGCGCCAGCAGCGCGCCGCGATCCAGCGCACGGCTCGCCAGACGCGGACGTTCGATCTTGCCGTTGAAGCAGCCGCCGACCAGCGGCAATTCACCAACCAGTCCATCGCTGTCCGCGACGTGCCAGGCTGCGAACAGCAATGGTCCGGCCCGAAACGCCACATCGCCCGCGGA
>DASXNR010000525.1:0-53063 GCA_036494925.1 Acetobacteraceae bacterium | reverse complement strand
CCGGATGGCGGCCGGAAGGGAGTCGCGGCCGACGCCGGCGTCGCGGTTGGGACGATTCTCGGGGCATGAGGCCGAACTCTCGTTGCTAAAACTAACATGCAATGCTGAAGGTCCTGGTGCGGGCAATATTACGGCCCCGTGAACTGCACGTAATCGTGACCTGGGTCGGCGATTATGTGACTTTTGTCAATCAATATTCCGTTGCACGCTACGCACGCCACAGGTTGCAGGCGACCCGGCTCTGCGACAACAACCTTCATTAGCTCGTCAGGAGATAGGTCCGTGATGAAACGCCACTCTGTTGCCCTCGGGGCAGCTGGGCTGATGACGCTCGCCGCGGGAACCGCCCACGCCAACGTCACGTTCATAAATACGAACATCGTGGACCCGCTCAATCCCATCTTCACCCAGGCGCTCGGCATCAACGACTCGAGCACCATCGTGGGTTACGGCAATGCCACGACCTTTAACGGCTTCCAGCTCATATTGCCCGCCAACTTCACGCGACAGAATGTGCAGGGCGCGGACGGCGGCACGCAGGTGATCGGCATCAGCGGCGGCGGCACCACCGTCGGCTTCTCGATCACGGGAGGCGTTACCAACGGATTCGCGCAGAACGGCGGTATGTTCACCACGGTCAATCAGCCCGGCACCGCATTCAACCAGCTTCTCGGCATCAACAAGTCAGGCACGATCGCGGCCGGGTACTCTTCCACCCAGCCAGACGGCGCTACCTTGCAGAAGGCGTACACAGTTTCCGGCGGTCCATCGTTCACGAGCCCGGTCTTCACCGATATCAATGCGCTGCTGCCGGCCAATTTCAACAGTCAGGCGACTGGCGTGAACGATGCCGGCACCGTCGTCGGATTTTATGATACCGATGGAGCGGGCGACTTCTCTTCATTTGCGGACGTCAACGGCACCCTGACGTCATTCCAGCCGTTTGGGTCAACCTCGAGTCAGGCACTTGGCATCAACAACCTTGGTGACATTGTCGGCGACTATGTCGACGGGACCGGGGCAATGCACGGCTATCTCGATGTCGGCAATATGTTCACCTCGTTCGATCCGACGGGTTCCACCGCTACCACCGCCAACGGCATCAACGACCTCGGTCAGATCGTCGGCTTCTATGCGGACGCCAACGGCAACACGATCGGCTTCCTGGCGCAGGTCCCTGAACCGGCAACGCTGGTGCTGTTCGGAAGTGGCCTCGCGGGTATAGCGCTCGTCCGCCCCCGGAAGCGGTCGCGCACCGCCGCCTGAGGCCATTGCACGGGCCAAGCCGTTCCAGGTAGCCATTGCGGATAAAGCGATAGCGGGACGCACGGTTTTCCCTCCGGCGTTTCGTTGCCGCGAGAAACGCAAGGGAACAATCTGTGCTGGAGCATCTGGAACGCCAGACCTCGCTGACCAACAATCAGCGCAAGATCGTGTTCGCCGCCATCCTGGGCGACATGCTCGACTTCTTCGACTTCTACCTGATCGGCTTCGTGCTGGCGTTCATCGTCAGCTCGTGGCAGCTCACCTACGGCCAGTCGGCAATGATCCTGCTATCCTCCGGTCTCGGCGCAGTTCCAGGTGCGCTGTTCTGGGGCTGGCTCGCCGACCGCATCGGCCGGCGCAAGGTGTTCATCATGACCGCGCTGAATTTTTCTATTGCCACCGGTGTAATGGCGCTGACGCCGGAACAGGGCGGTTGGATCTTCCTCAGCTTCTTCCGCTTCCTGGTGGGCTTCGGCGTGTCCGGCCTTTTCGCGGTGGACCTGCCACTGGTGCAGGAGTTCGTGCCGACATCAAAGCGGGGCCTTGTCGGCGGGCTTGTCACCTCGTGCCTGCCGCTCGGCAGCATGCTGGGTGCCATCCTCGGCGCCTACCTCGCGCCAGTGGTTGGCTGGCGCGGTCTGTTCGTCGTCGGATTGATGCCGGCGCTGATCACTTTGCTGATCCGCGCCTGGGTACCGGAATCGCCGCGCTGGCTGATCCGCATGGGCCGCATAGAGGAAGCGCGCCAGGCACTCGCTTGGGCGCTACAGACGGATCCAAGCAACATCGCGCTGCCGACCAGCGTGCCGGCAACGCGGCACATGCCGTGGCGCGAACTGTTTCACTATCCGCGCAGCATGGTTTTATCGACACTCACCAGTCTCGGCGTGCAGACCACTGGCATCGGCCTGGTGCTATGGGCGCCGACCCTGTTCGCTCAGACACTGGCGATTTCGCCGGCGCAGGCTTCGTTCCTGATGATCTGGGTCGCGTTGGCAGGGTTGATCGGCCGGTTTCTGTTCTCTTGGCTATCGGAAGCGATCGGCCGGCGCCCCTCCGGTGTTCTGTTGAGCTTCGGCGCGGCGGTCTTCTGTTGGCTTGCGGGCGTGTTTCACGCTGACTTCATCGGTGGGGTTTCGCTGCTGTTTCTGGGCATCATGTTGTCACGCTTCTTCGGCGACGGCGGCTATGCCGTGGTTGGTCCATATGCCGCCGAGGTATGGCCGGCCGGATTGCGCGCGAGCGGCATGGGGTTTGGCTACGGTCTGGGGAATTTCGGCAAGGTGCTCGGACCGCTTGGGCTGGCGCTCATCGCGGGATCGTCCAACTACGTCAATCCCAAGGCGGATCTTGCGGCCCTTGGACCGGCGATGAATTATCTTGCGGCATGGAGCGTGATGGCGGGCTTCGTGTTCCTGTTTCTTGGCTTCGAGACCAGGGGACGCTCGCTCGAGGAAATCGACGCCGCGTTGTCGCAGCCGGACACCGCAAAGGTACGGACGGTTTAGGCGCGCCGCGACCATGTCGCCCTCTGGTTTAATACTTCTCGATGTTCCAATAGCTGATCACATACCCGCCCAGAACCCCCGAGATATTCTTGCCATACGCATTCTGCTGATCGAACTGGCCCGCCGGCACAAACGGGATGAACTGCCACATATGTTTCTGGAACGTCTCGAACGCCGCCTTCCGCGCCGCCTCGTCCGGCGCCGCGAGCACCGCACGGCGCAGTTCCTCACCCTCGGCATCGCAGGGAAAGCCCATGCGGCTGCTGGAGGTCGGGCCACACGAGGTGTCCAGCACCGAATTGGTCAGCGGATTGAATGCCGTGCCACCCAAGGAATACGTGGCAGTCACGTTCCAGCCGCCCTTGCCACGGGTGGTCAGGCGCTGGAATACGGTCGTCCAATCGCCCATCTGTAGATCAACGTTCACGCCGGCATCGCGCAGCCGCTGCGCCAGCAGCTGCGACATCACATTGATGATCGGCAGCTGCGGCGTTCCGAGCACGATCACCGGCTCACCTTTATAACCCGCCTCAGCCAGCAGTTGTTTGGCTCTGGCGACATCGGTCTTTCGGTACGGCTCCGATCCCACCTCGGTCCCGAGCAACGAACCGCACACACTGAATGAATAGCAGGTGGACCAGGGCGTATCGCCAGCGACCGCCTGCATGAACTCCTTCTGGTCGATCAGCAGGGCGAGCGCCTGGCGAGCGCGCGCATCGTTGAACGGCGGCAGTTCGAAGTTCGGCCGGACCCAGGCGACCGAGGGCAGCGAGGCAGTACGACGCACCGTGATGCCGTGCTGCTTCAGGAACTGCACCATGTCGGATGGTACCGTGTCCCAGAAATCCACCTCGCCGGTGGCGAGCGCGTTCGCTGCCGTGGCCGGATCGGGGATGATCTGCCAGACGACCCGATCGACCTTGACGATACGTGCGCCGGCCGCACCATCCGGCGGTTCCGCACGTGGAATGTAGTCGGGGTTGCGCTCGAACACCACGCGATGGCCGCTCTCCCGTTCACTGGCGACGTAGCGGAACGGGCCAGAGCCAATCGGAGTGGTCATCGGCACCGCAGGATCGCGTTTGGCATCCGCCTCACGCATGATCCCGGCAATCGGGGCACCCGCGCCAGCGAGCAGGAACTCCAGCAGCCCGAACGGTTGTTTCAGCGCCAGCGTGAAGGTCTGGGGATCGACGATGTTCAGCGCCGCGAGCCTGGATTTCAGCTCACCCCCGGTCGCGCTGCCATCCATCCAATGCTGCAGCGACGCTGTCACGTCGCGCGTGGTGACAGGACTGCCATCGTGGAACTTCATTCCCGGGCGCAGGGTGAAACTGTAGGTCAGCCGGTCAGGGGTGATGACTTCCTTGTCCACCATCATCGGTTTTGGCGACAACGACTGGTCGAGTGCGAACAGCGTGTCGAATATCATCTGCGAGTAGATGCGCCCGATCTGATTGGCGGCGCGAGCAGGATCAAGTTCGGCCACATCAGCACTCGGCACCACCTCGAGGACATTGGTCGGGTTCTGCCCGTAAGCGGGCGTTCCGGCGTTGCAGAGCAGGCCGCAAAGGAACACGGCGGCGAACGCTTTCGGCGACATATGACTCCTCCCGCTGTGCACGCCCATCTGTCGATTGCTCCATGCCAGTCACGCCAGACTGCCGTCCATCCTCAAGTCGGTCGAGCCCGGCCAGCTGTTAGAACTCTCATCGAAGCCCGGCGTGCCGCCGCAATGACATCATGGCTTGACGAACAGTCGCCGGGGGACATTGGCCAGGCATTCCACGCCAGATGCCGTGATCGCGATGCTTTCCGTGATCTCCAGCCCCATAGTCTCCAGCCACAGCCCGGTCATGAAGTGGAACGTCATGCCCGGTTGCAGTTCGGTCCGGTCGCCGGGCCGCAGGCTCATGGTGCGCTCGCCCCAGTCGGGTGGATAGCTGAGGCCGATCGAATAGCCGGTGCGACTGTCCTTGACGATTCCGTATTTCCTGAGCACGGCGAAGAACGCATTGGCTATGTCTTCGCAGACGTTGCCAGGTTTTGCGGCGGCGAGTCCTGCTTCCATACCCTCCAGCGTAGCCTTCTCCGCGTCGAGGAACTGTTGCGTGGGCTTGCCGAGAAACACCGTGCGCGACAGCGGGCAGTGATATCTCCGATAACACCCGGCCAGTTCAAAGAACGTCCCTTCGCCCGCGAGCATAGGACGGTCGTCCCAGGTCAGATGCGGGGCGGAGGCTGCGATGCCGGACGGCAGCAATGGCACGATCGCGGGATAGTCACCGCCGAAGCCGTCCACGCCGCGAATGCCGGCATCGTAGATCTCCGCGACCAGATCGCACTTGCGCATTCCCGGTTCGACCGTATCCACGATGCGCTGATGCATAGCCGCGACGATGCAGCCCGCGCGGCGCATGTAGTCGAGTTCCGTGGCGCTCTTCACTGCGCGCTGCCAATTCACCAGCGAGCGCGAGTCAGTGAAGCGCGCGTGCGGGAGATTTGTGACCAGCGACGCATAAGCCGCGGCAGTGAACCAGTAATTGTCCATCTCCACGCCGATGGATATGCGCTCCCACCCGCGGTCCTTGATGATACCCGACAGGAAATCCATCGGGTGGCGCTCGTCGGACTGCACGTAGTGATCGGGGTAACCCACGATGCTGTCGGGCCGCAGCCAAGTGGTGCGTCGCGCACCGTTCGCATCCTGCCCGCGCCCATACCAGATCGGCTCGTCGTCTGCCGGCACCAGGACGCACTGATGCACGTAGAACGACCAGCCATCATATCCGGTCAGCCAGTGCATGTTGGACGGATCGGTGACGATCAGCAGATCGATGCCCGAACTCGCCATGGCGGTGCGCGTCTTGGCGAGGCGCGCGTCGTATTCCGAACGGGCGAAGTTGAGTGTTGGCGCGGTCATGGTGTTCTCTCTGTCGTTACATAGTGCGGCCGGTCGGCTACTCGTCGGGTTCAATGCTATGTCTTCCCGGTCGCCGCGAGAACTCCAGCCCCGGAAGGTCACCAGCAGATATGATGGATGCTGCCAAGCAAGTACTCCTCCAGCGGATCGAGGCCGACCAGGCAATGCTGATTGACTTCCTGCGCAACTTCATCCGCCGCAGATCCCCCAACCCGCCAGGCGATACGCGCGACGCGGCGGCCTTCGTCCGCGGATTTCTCGATCGCCATGCGCTCGATTATCGCGTCATCGCGCCGCATGAGCTCATGCCGAACATCGTCGCGAGCTTTGATGCGGCCGCGCCTGGCCGGCATCTCGCGCTGAACGGCCACATGGACGTGTTTCCGGTAAACAGCACCGGCTGGACCGTCGATCCCTGGGGCGGCGATCTGATCGACGGTAAGATCTACGGCCGCGGCGCCTGCGACATGAAATGCGGCACGACTGCCGCGCTGTTCACGTTCCTCTATCTGCACGAGCTGCGGCATTCCCTGCATGGCAGGCTGACGCTCAGTGCCGTCTCGGACGAGGAGACGTTCGGTCCCTGGGGTACGCGCTATCTGGTCGAGCACCATCCCGAGATCCTTGGCGATTGCTGTCTGAGCGGGGAACCGAGCAGCCGCCACACGCTGCGCTTCGGCGAGAAGGGCCCGCTCTGGCTGCGCTTCCACGTGCGCACGCCCGGGGCGCACGGCGCCTATACGCATGCCAGTCCCAGCGCCATCGCGATCACCGCCCGGATCATCGGTGAACTGCAATGCCTGGAAGACATCGAGCCGCCGCACATCAGCAATCTGTCGGCGGCGCTGGAGCAGGCGGCCGATGTGCTCGACGCGGCGTACGGCCCGGGCGCCGCTCGCATCATTCAGCGCGTGACGGTCAACCCGGGCCTGATCCAGGGCGGGCTGAAGGTGAATATGGTGGCGGCTGACTGCACGTTCGAAGTCGATATTCGGTTGCCGAACGGACTCGACGAGGCGCCGATCCTGCGCGAGGTCGATCGCATCGTCGCCACCCAGCCGGAAGTGAGCTACGAGAAGATCCTGTACAATCCGCCAAGCTGGTGTCCGCCCGACGCCGAGATGGCAGGCTACATCCGCGCCAATGCGAAGGCGGTTGCCGGCATCGATCCCGTGCCTGTCATCAGTCTTGGTGGCACCGACGCGCGGCTCTGGCGCTACGCGGAAATTCCCGCGATTGTCTATGGACCGGCGCCCACCGGAATGGGCAGTTTCGATGAACACGTCACAGTCGACGACTTCCTGCACACGGTCCGCTGTCATGTGCTCTCGGCATACGACTACATGGCGGGATCGGGGCCGACAGGCTAAGAGGCGTTGCCGGTTGAACTGGGAGTGCAGCTATGGATGCCGAACAGCTTCGCGCCATGCAGGCGCCGATCAAGCAGCGCTATCGCGATGCGCCCGACGCCGCCCGCGTTCCGGCGCGCGCCGAAGCGCGGCTGGACGCCGACGGCATCGCCTGCACGGTGCCGTCCTGGCACGGTAAGACGACGGCGGGTCTGCACCCGTCAACCGGCGGGTCCGGTGAGCTCGCCTGCTCCGCCGACATGCTGCTCGAAGCTGTGGTCGCCTGCGCCGGCGTCACCCTGCGCGCGGTCGCCACCGCGTCGGGCGTGACCGTCCGCGGCGGCCGGGTGATCGCGGAAGGCACCTGGGACGCGCGCGGCACTCTCGGCATCGACCGTAGCGTGCCGGTCGGCCTGACCGACATCGCGCTGCGTTTCGAAATCGACAGTGACGCCGATCCGGCGAGGCTGGAGCGCATGATCCAGACCACCGAGCGCTACTGCGTCATCCTCCAGACGCTGCGCAATCCACCGAACATCACGGTGGCCTGAGCGCGAAGTCCGCCGCCCGCTTGCCCGCGATACGCCCGAACACCACGCCGGCGACCAGACCGGTGCCACTGCCGTAATTGTGGAAATAGAGTCCGCCCAGGATCTCGCCTGCTGCGTACAGCCCGGGGATCGGCGCGCCTGACGCGTCCTCGACCTCGGCGGATGCCGTGGCCTTCAGCCCGCCGAACGTGAACGTCACCCCGGCGGTGACGCCGTAGGCATGGAACGGCGGGGTGTCGAGTTTCTGCGCCCAGTTGGTCTTGTCGATCGCCAACCCGAACGTGCGCAGCCCGTCGTGGATGTTCGGGTCGAATGTCACGTCAGGGCGTGGCGCCGCATTATACTGACGCAGCGTTTCCAGTACTGCTCCGGCGTCCACTCCAGCCAGTTTCGGCGCCAGTTCCTCGAGCGTGTTCGCCTGCTCCTTGGTGATGCGCGCGATGCGGTACTCCTCACGCAGCAGATGCACGATCTTCGCGTCGAAAATCTGCCAGGCGAACAGGCCAGGCTGCTTCATCACCTCATGTCCGTACCTCGCATAGGTGTAGCTGTGAAAATCCAGCCCCTCGTCCAGGAAACGTTCGCCGCGCGCGTTCACAAGCACGCCAAACGGATAGTTGTGCTTCTGGAAGCGGTCGCCGACGGTCAGATCGCCGTAGGGCGGCGCATTCATGTCCCACTGCACGGCGTGCGCGCCGGACCAATGGCCGGCGACGGCGGCGCCGATCTCGATCGCCATATGATGGCCGATGCCGGTGTTGTATTTCGTGCCGCGCACCTTCGCGAGGTCCCAGTTCGGCCCGAGATAGCGGGCGCGCATCTCGGCATTCGATTCGAATCCGCCGCACGCCATCACCACCGCACCGGCGCGCAGGTCGTATCGCCGGAAACGATGACGGACGCGCACGCCGTCGATGCACGCATCGCCCCGCAGCAGCGCGGTGGCGGTGGTGTCGTACAGCACCGGTATACCTACCTCTTCGAGCCGCTCGTGCAATCGCGCGACGAGGTGGTGCCCACCGCCCAGGATGTGACACGCCAGCCCGCCCCAGAACTTGAACCGGCCATCCACCTTGAACGCCTGCCGGCCGAGCGCCGGCTGGAACCGTACGCCATGCTTGCGCAGCCATAGGCCCGCTTCGAAGCTGTTGCCGATCAGCACTTCGGTGAGGTCGGGGTCGCAGCGATAGTCGGTCAGCCGGCCCATGTCGTCGAAATACTGGCTCTCGGTGTAGCTGCCGAAGTCGATGCTCGCGAGATCGAGGTCGGCGATATCAGGTGCCAGCCGCAGCAGGTCCTCGACGCTGGAATAGGTGAAGCGGAACGCACCACCGGTGAACGCCGAGTTGCCGCCGCGCGCTTCCTTGGGCGCGGTCTCGATCATGGCGACCGATGCCCCCGACTCGTGCGCCGACAACGCGGCGTTGGCCGCCGCGTTGCCGGCGCCGATCACCAGGACGTCGACCTTGCCGAGTTCCGCCGGTGTCATCCGTCGCTCCCCGATTGCGCATTATCGAGTCTCGCACACCGCTTGACATCGGAGCAAAGCGTGGAATGCTGGCGCCACACCGGGGTGCCCTCATGCGAGGGCTGAGATCACACCCGCGAACCTGCTCTGGATCATGCCAGCGGAGGGAGTTGTCATGCATGTCATAGTCGTCGGTGCCGGCATCCTTGGTTCGAGCACAGCTCTTCACCTGGCCCGTGCGGGCGCGCAGGTCACGATCGTCGATCAGGCGCACGACGGACGTGCCACCGCCGCAGGCGCGGGAATCATCTGCCCGTGGGTCTCCGGCACCGATGATGCGGCGTTCTATCGCCTCTATGTCGAGGGCGCGCGCTACTACGGCGAACTGGTTCCGGCACTGGCCGAACTTGGTGAAACCGATCTCGGGTTTCGCCGCGTCGGCGCGCTCGTGGTGTCGAACGATGAAGCGGAACTTGGGGCATTCGATGCCATGGTGGCGCGTCGGCGTGCCGACACGCCGGAGATGGGCGCGACCAGCGTGCTCTCGCCGCGCGAGGCCAGGGAACTGTTCCCGCCACTGCGCGCCGACCTCGCGGGCCTGCATGTCGCCAACGGTGCGCGCATCGATGGACGGCGGATGGCCGCGGGCATGCTGCGTGCCGCGCAGCGGCTCGGTGCCCACATGATAGAGGCCCCTGCCGAACTGATCGCCACCAGTGCCCGCGTCACCGGCGTCAGGTCGCGCGATACCGCGATCGCAGCGGACTGCGTGGTTGTAACCGCGGGCGCCTGGGCGTCATCGCTGCTGCTGCCTCTGGGCGTCGCATTGCCGATCGAACCGCAGCGCGGCCAGATCGTGCATCTCCGCCTTCCCGGGCAGGAGACGCGCGACTGGCCCGTCGTGTTGCCGCCAGGCAGCCACTACCTGCTGGCGTTCGACGACTCGCGCGTGGTTGCCGGTGCGACGCGTGAGAGCGGCGTCGGCTTCGACTATCGCGTCACTGCGTCCGGTCAGGCCGAGGTGCTGGCAGAGGCGCTGCACGTGGCGCCGGGTCTGGCAACGGCGACGATCGTAGAGACGCGTGTCGGGTTCCGGCCGGTGGGACCGGGTGTCAGGCCGCTGCTCGGACCGGTGCAAGGCATGGCAGGCCTGGTGATCGGTAATGGCCTCGGCGCGGCCGGTCTGACCATTGGGCCCTTCGCCGGACGGGTGCTGGCCGATGTTGCCCTGGGGCGCGAACCGCCGCTCGATCTGGCGCCGTACGACCCGCTGCGCCGCGTCGTCGCGGAGCGGCGCACGCCGCCGCTTCGGTAGCTACTTCACGTCCGTGTAGGGGTACATCACGTCGCCGGTCTTCATCGCCGGCGGCCAGAGGATCACCTCGGTGTTCGGATCCTTGAACTGCGCGACGTCGTTCGCCTTCAGGTTCTGGAACTGTACCTCCAGCACCTGGGGCTCGGCCCATTCGCCGTTCGGGCCGAATTTAACGTCGCCCACCACCGTCTTGAAAATATTCGAGCGCAGATAATCGGCCAGCTTGTCCTGGTCGAGGCTCTTGCTGCCCTCCACCGCCTGCTGCAGTACCTGCATGTAGCTGTAGGCGAACGGCGGCAAATAGTAGCCAAGCGGATCGACTCCGGCCGCGGGCGCCTTCGCCTGGTACTGCTCCAGGAACGCCTTCGACTCCGGTGAGGCGCGCTTCGACCATGGCAGCCAGTAGTCATAGTCCACGATACCGTTCAGCAACGGGCCAAGCTGCGTCTTGATCGCGGTGCTCTGCAGTCCGACCATGCCGCCGCCGAACAGCTTCGCTTTCAGCCCCACCTCGTGCGCCGCACGCACCATCCCGACCGTGTCCGGTGGGTAGGAGCAGACCAGCACCAGGTCCGGATTGGTCGCCTGGATCGCCCGCACGATCGGCGTGTAGTCGGTCGTCGTCGGCGGATAGGTCTTGTCATAGACGACCTTCAGGCCGGCCTCCTTGGCCAGCACCCGCGCGCCTTCCATCGCATTGTGCGGAAACTCGGCGTCCGCGCCGACCACTGCGAGCGTCTGCGGCTTCGGGTTCTGTGCCATGGCGACCGCGAAGAAGCCGGCCGCGAAGCTTTGTTTCGGCTCCGGCCCGCCGGTCGGCGTGAACGAGAAGTATTTCGGGTAGTGGAACTCGGAGTTCACCGCCAGCCCGAACAGGCTGAGGAAGGTCCTGTTGTGCTGCATGATGATCGGCAGGGCGGGTGCGATCATGTTGGTCGCATAGCCGCTGACGACCAGGTCCACCTTGTCCACGTCGAGCAGCTTCGTGTAGAGGCCCGGAATGGTCGCGGGGTTCGACTGGTCGTCGTAGTAGACCAGCTTGACCGGCCGTCCGAGCAATCCGCCTTTGGCATTGATCTCGGTTTCCCAGATCTGCATGGCGAGCAGCGCCGCCTTCCCGATCGGTGCGAGCCCACCGGTCAACGCCATTCCGAAGCCGATCGTGATCGGGTTCTCCGCGTGCGCGGGTGCGATGCACGCGAAGGCCGCGGCAGCGGCGAGGGCGAGACGCCTGAGCAGCATCGAGCAGATCCTCCCTGATGATTGCTTGCCCGCATCCTATGGTGCGCCGGAGTGGCACGCCAGGGGGGATGCGCTATGCTGATCCGATTGAGCCAAAGGAGCGTCCCATGCAGGACCTTGACGAGAACACCGTCACCGAAGCCGCACTCGCGCAGATGGCGAACACGCTGGACCCGCGACTGAAGGAGATCATGGACGCCGCGGTGCGTCACCTGCACGCCTTCGCCCGCGAGGTGCGGCTGACACCGGCGGAATGGCTGACCGGCATCCAGTTCCTGACCGCGGTCGGCCAGGCATGCACGCCGTTCCGCCAGGAGTTTATCCTGCTCGCCGACGTGTTGGGCGTCAGTGCGCTGGTCAACGCGATGCACGACAAAAAGGCGCGTGAGCTGGGCACGCAGAGCAGCCTGCTCGGCCCGTTCTATCGCGAGGGCGCACCGGAGCTGCCGCTCGGCGCCAGCATCGTGGCGAAGCCGTCAGTGCCGGAGATCGCGGTATACGGCCAGGTCAGCGACAACGACGGCAAGCCGGTGCCGAATGCGCTGGTGCAGGTGTGGCAGACCAGCGAGCACGGTCTTTACGACCTGCAGGCGGAGAACGCAGCAGAGGTGATGGACCTGCGCGCGAATTTCCGCACCGATGCGGATGGCCGCTATCACTTCCGTACGGTACGCCCGCTGGGCTATTCGATTCCAATGGATGGGCCGGTGGGTGAGATGGTGAAGGCACAGCACCGTCATGGCTTCCGGCCGTCGCATATTCACTTCCTGATCGGCGGTGACGGTTATCGCGAGCTGGTCACCGCGTTGTACTTCGGTGATGACGCGCATATCGATTCGGATACCGTGTTCGGTGTTTCGGGCTCGCTGGTGGTGGGCGCGAAGGACGATCCTGCATCGCCGATCCCGGGATTGAAGGCGGTGCGCTACGACTTTCGCCTCGCGCGCGCGGAGGCGGGCGACACCGGACGCGTCGGCGCAGATCCGTCGAAGCTGATGAAGGCGGCAGAATAATGCCGCGTCGGCTGATCGACATCTCGGTGCCGCTGAAGGCGGGGATCAAGAGCGATCCTCCCCATTCGCTGCCTCAGATCGAGTACATGGACCACCATATGACCGCGCCGGCGATGGCGAAGTACATGGGGGTGCGGGTCGATCAGTTGCCGGACGGCGAGTACGCCGCGGTCGAGCGCTGCAACATCAGCACGCACAACGGCACGCATCTGGACGCGCCGTATCACTACTTCTCGTCGATGAACCATCGGTTGAAGCCGGGTGGCGAGCCGTCGTGGCGGATCGACGAGGTGCCGCTGGAGTGGTGCTTCCAGCCGGCGGTGAAGCTCGACTTCCGCCATCTGCAGAATGGCTATGTCGTCACACCGGGTGACGTGGAGGCGGAGCTGAAGCGGATCGGCCACACGCTGAAGCCGCTGGAGATCGTGGTGGTGAACACCGCGGCCGGGGCGAAATACGGCGACGACGACTATGTCGATTCCGGTTGCGGCATGGGCAAGGCGGCGACGCTGTGGATGCTGGAGCGTGGCGTGCGCCTGGTCGGTACAGACGGCTGGAGCTGGGACGCGCCGTTCGTACACACGCGGCGCAAGGTGGCGGAGACCGGCGATGCCGGACTGATCTGGGAAGGCCATCGCGCCGGCCGCGAGATCGGTTACTCGCACCTCGAAAAGCTGCACAATCTGGAGCTGCTGCCGGCGGTTGGATTCGACGTGGTGTGCTTCCCGGTGAAGGTGCATCGCGCGTCCGCGGGATGGACACGGGCCGTGGCGATTGTGCAGGAGTAGTTTTTCTGTCATCGCGAGGAGCGAAGGAAACCCAATGAACTGGTTGCGCTCGGTAATCGCGGCCTCGGCCGCTCTCCTGCTTGCGCCCCCCGCCTGGGCCGCGGCATGCGACAGCCCACGTCAAATGGAGAATTTCAAGACCTGCGCCGATGTCGAGGCGGCGGAGAAGGAAGGCCAGTTCATCCTCTACAGCACCGATCCTGAAACCAACATGGCGCAGTATCTCGGCGAATTCCACAAGATGTTTCCGAAGATCGCCACCAACTACGTTCGCCTCCAGGCAGGTGCGCTGTATGCCAAGGTGAACGCCGAACGCCAGGCGAAGCAGTATCTCGCCGACGTGATGCAGATCACCGACATGAGCTTCGTGCTCGATTTCCAGAAGCGCAAAGGCTATGTCCCCTACGCATCTCCCGAGCTCACCGCCTATAAGTCGGAGTACAAAAGCAATCCGGAAGGCCTGTGGACCTGGGGCGTGATCATCGTCGCCGGCATCGCCTATAATCCTACCCTCGTGCCTGCCGACCAGGCGCCTAAGAGCTGGAAGGATCTGCTCGATCCGAAGTGGAAGGACGTGATCAACGTCAAGGTCTCCACCTCCGGTCTGCAGCACGTGACCTGGTACATGATCAGGCAGATTTATGGCGACGACTACTGGAAGAAGTTCGCTGAGCTGAATCCGCGCGCCTTCGACTCCTACGTGCAGCAGTTCGACCGCACGGTGAACGGCCAGGACAAGGTGATCTCTACCGCGCAATACTCGGGCTATCTGCAGTTCAAGGCCAAGGGTGCGCCGATTGCCTTCGTCAATGCGCCGGAGGGCCTGACGGCGACGCCCGGTGTCTACGGCATCCTGGAGAACCCGCCGCATCCGCAGGCGGCACGCTTGTTCATGGATTGGATCCTGGGCGTGCCGGGACAGAAGGCGCTGTCCGATGCGACCGCACTCTATTCGCCGCGCGCCGACGTGCCGCCGCCGGCGGGAGGCATCCCCATCACTGAATTCAAGGTGCTCGCGCCCACCGACTGGGACGCGTTCCTCAAGACACACACCCAGTTCGTGCGCGAGTGGGACAAGATGACCGGCCTGCGCTGATCGCGGCGTTACCGCGCCATCCGGATCAGAGACCTCGCTGACGGCCGCGTCCGAACGTCGCGAACGTAGCGAATCGACCGCCGGCGGTCTAACCGCTCGCCATCCTCATCGCCAGCAGCGGCACGCCGATCGTCAGCAGCGCGGCGAGGAAGATCAGTCCGAAGATTATTCCCAGCCGCCAGAACTCGGCCGGGGTAATATAGCCGCTGTTGTAGAACGCCAGGCCGGGTCCGGTCGCGTACGGCGTGATCACCCCCATGATGCCCGTGGTCATCGCGAGCGCCAGTGCCAGCGTCGGCGCAGGCAGGCCTTCGATACCCATCCCCGCCGCCAGCATCAACGGCATCATCGCCGTGGTGTGCGCGGTGAGGCTGGCGAACATGTAGTGCGAGAAGAAGTAGATCGCGACCAGCAGCACCAGGATCAGCGTTGGCGAAAAGCCACCGACGTGCGCGGCGACGAATTCGGCGAACCACTTGACGAAACCGGCACGCGACAGCCCGTCGGCCAGCGTCACCAGGGTCGCCAGCAGCATCAGCGTGGTCCAGGCGGAGTGGTTCTTCGCCATGTCGTCCCAGGAGACGACACCGCACACCAGCATCAGCGCGATCGCCACCAGCGCGGTCAGCGTCGCATCGACGAAGCTGCCGCCGATCACCCAGAGCACGATCGCGCCGGTGACGAGCACCGCCAGGATGATTTCGCGCGGCGAGATCGTGCCCATCTTGCGCAGCTCGCTGCCCGCCCAGGCGGTCACCTCGGTGCTGCGTTTCACCTCGGGCGGATACAGCACGTAGGCCAGCAGCGGCAGCGCCAGCAGCAGCGGCAGCGCGAACGGCAGCGACGCTTGCATCCATTGCAGGTAGCTGATGTGCACGTGCACGATCTTGTCGATGAACTCGATCGCCAGGAAGTTGGGCGCGCAGGCGGTCATGAACAGCGAGCTGGTCACGCAGCCGGCCGCAAACGTGGTCCACATGATATAGCCGCCGAACCGTCGCGCCGACGGATCGTTCGGCTTCGAGTCATATAGTGGTGGCAGGTTGCTGACGATCGGGAACAGAATGCCGGCGCTGCGCGCCGTGTTGGAGGGCGTGAACGGCGCCAGCACAGCGTCCGCCAGGGTCGTGGCGTAGCCGACCAACAGCGTGCTGCGGCCCAGCGCGCGCACCAGGAGCAGTGCGATGCGGCGGCCCAACCCGCTCTTCTGGTAGCCCAGCGCGAACATGAAGGCGCCGCCGACCAGCCAGACCGTGGTGCTGGAGAAGCCGGACAGTGCCCAGTTGATGGTCTGGGTGGTGAGCTTGAAGCCAGGTTTGGCGAGGTCGGCCGGTGCGAACAGCACATAGGGCGATAACAGTGCGGTCAGCGACAGTCCGATCAGCCCCACGGCCGGATTGGGCAGCGGCTCGGTCACCAGTGCGGCGATCACGCCGGCGAACAGCGCAAAGTAGAGCCACGCGTGCTGCGCCAGGCCCGGGGGTGGCGGCAGGACCGCCAAGGCCAGCGTGATCACCACTGGTACCGCCACGCGCCACCAGTGGAAGATCGGGCCGACCGTCTGTTGCGGCGGGGCGAGCGTGGCGGAGCTGTGGCTCATCGCGATGGGTCCATTAACGATTTCATTACCTGTGCCGGCGGAGGCTGGGCGTGAAATTCACCCAAGGGCGCAAAACGCGCATTGAGCTGGATCAATGACTGTGTGAGGCTGTCGCGGCGATATGCGGGCTCCATGCGTCGGCGTAACCGATGAAGGTTATGGTTTGATGAACGACCACGCTGCTGTGATCACGACGGAACGAGCGCCCCGCGCCGGCTGGCCCAGTCAGGGATCGCGCCTTGATTAGCCCTTCCTCCCGACAGCCGTCGGATCTGGATCAGGACTTTGTCGACACCGTCGTCGGCAGACAGACCGGGCGCCCTGGGGCGCTGTTGGCTATCCTGCAACAGGTCCAGAACCAACATCCGCGCAAATATCTGCCCCGGGAGACACTCGAATACATCGCAGCGAAGACCGGCATTCCGCGGGCCAGGATCTTCAGCGTCGCTTCGTTCTTTGCCCTGTTCAATCTCGAGCCACAGGGCCGCGAGACGATATCCGTCTGCCGCGGAACGGCGTGTCACACCAGGGGGTCGCGCGACCTGTTTGAGAAGCTGATGATGTACTTTGGCTTTCGGACCGAGGCGGATGGCGAGACCGACCAGCTGTCGATCACCACGGCAGACGGAAGCACCACCTTGCGCACTGTCGCCTGCTTCGGTCAGTGCGCCCTGGCGCCGGTAATCGAGGTCAACCACGCGATCTTCGGCCACATGAACGAGCGAACATTGCAGGCAGAGCTGGATGCGCTGGAACAGCGGGAACCCAAGACGTGATCCGTATCCGGGATGAGATTACCTTCGACACAATTCGCGACGCGGGACTGGCCAAGCTTCGGCCGTTGCGGCCGCGTATTGCTGTCGGGATGGGCACCTGTGGGACAGGCAACGGCGCGGAGGGTGTGTTCCACTCGTTCGCCGAAGCGATCGACAGGCGGGGTCTCGACGTGCAGCTGGTGCAGACCGGCTGCTTCGGCTTTTGCGCCGAGGAGCCATTGGTCAATGTCTGCGTCCCCGGTCAGCCGCTGCTGATCCTGCGTCGCATCCGACCGGATCAGGTGAACGTAATTCTCGACGGGATGGCAGGAGGCAACATCCCGGAGAGCCTCGTGCTGTGCAAGATCGAACAGTGGGACCATATAACCGGTCAGCTTGACTACGGCAGTGGACACGCGACGGTTCTGCCATGGAACGAGGTGCCATTCTTCAAGGGCCAGCAGAAGATCGTGCTGCGCAACTGCGGCCTCATCAATCCCGACGACATCGAGGAGTATATCGCGATCGGGGGATACCGGTCGTTGCGCAAGGTCTTGCGCGAAGCCACCCCCGAAGCGGTGAACGACCAGCTCAAGGCGGCAAGGCTGCGCGGCCGCGGCGGCGCCGGCTTTTCCACCGGCCTGAAGTTCGAGTACCTTCGCAACGCCGTCGGCGACCGCAAGTACCTGATCTGCAACGCTGACGAGGGCGATCCGGGCGCCTATATGAACCGCAACGAACTGGAGAGCGATCCGCATTCGCTGCTAGAGGGCATGGCGATCGGCGGCTACGTGACCGGCGCGGCCCACGGCATCCTATATGTCCGGGCCGAATATCCGTTGGCCGTGCATCGGCTGAACGTCGCCATTGCGCAGGCCAGGGACTATGGTGTTCTGGGCGAGAACATACTGGGCTGTGGGTTGAACTTCGACATCGAACTGGTCGAGGGCGCCGGCGCCTTCGTATGCGGCGAGGAGACGGCGCTGATCAGCTCGCTCGAAGGCAGATCCGGGCGTTCGCGGCCGCGCCCCCCCTATCCCGCCGAAAGGGGCCTGTTCGGCTATCCGACCAACATCAACAACGTGGAGACCTGGTTCAACATTCCGCCGATAATCGCCAAAGGCCCGGCATGGTTTGCCGGGATCGGCAGCGATGCCAGTGCCGGCACCAAGGTGTTCTCGCTGGTTGGCAAGGTCGCCAACACAGGGCTGGTGGAGATGCCGCTCGGTACCCCGCTTGGCAGATTCGTCTATGACGTCGGCGGCGGAAGTATGCACGGCCACAGCGTCAAGGCGGTGCAAACCGGCGGGCCATCCGGCGGCTGCATACCCCACAACATGCTCGACACGCCGGTCGACTACGAAGAGCTGGGAAAACTTGGCTCGATCATGGGTTCAGGCGGCATGGTGGTGATGGACGACGACAACTGTATGGTCGACGTCGCCCGCTACTTCATCGAGTTCACCCGTGCCGAATCCTGTGGCCGATGCACGCCTTGCCGGGTCGGTCTGGACAAGGCGTTGCGCACGCTCACGCGGATCACCAAGGGCGAAGGCCGCGAGGAGGACCTGGCCGAACTCGACGAACTGGGGCGGATGATCCGCGACACGTCCCTTTGTGGGCTGGGGCAATCCGCACCCAACTCGGTGCTCACGGCGATCCGGCATTTCCGCCACGAATTCGAGGAGCACATCCGGGCCAAGCGTTGCCGCGCCGGCGTCTGCCAGGACCTGGCACTGGCGCCGTGCGAAAACAGTTGCCCGTTGCATATGAACATTCCGCGCTTCCTGCAGCTCTATAAGGAAGATCGCCTGGCGGACGCGTTCGAGTCAGTCATCATGGACAACCCGCTGCCGGCATCAACGGGCCGCGTCTGCCAGCATCCCTGCGAAAGCCGCTGTCGCCGCCAGACCGTGGACGAGCCGATCAACATGCGCGAAGTGCATCGGGTGATCGCGGATTCCATTTTGTTGTCCGACCGGTTCGACGAGGCAGCGGCCAAGGTTGTCGCCAAACGGCAGGCCGCTACCGGCACAAAGATCGCCGTGGTCGGCGCCGGTCCGGCGGGTCTGACCGCTGCGTTCTATCTGGCGTTGCTGGGGCACCAGGTCGTCGTCCACGAATCCCATACCGAGCCCGGCGGCATGCTGCGCTTCGCGCTGCCGGGATACCGGCTGCCTCGCAACGTCCTGGACCGCGAGCTAGAGATCATCCGCCGGCTTGGCGTTCAATTCGTCCTCAATTCACGTGTCGGCTCCGACATCTCGCTGGCTGACCTGGAGAACAGGTACGACGCGGTGTTCCTCTCCCTTGGGACCTGGAAGGAAACCCAGGTCCGTATCGAAGGCAATGATCTTGTCGGGGTGTCCGGGTCGCTGCATTTCCTCGAGGGCGAGGCCCATGGCAGGCAGGAGAATCTCGGTGAAAGGGCCGTCATCATCGGCGGCGGCAACTCGGCCATTGATTGCGCGCGCACGGTGATCCGCAAAGGGCTGCCGTCGACCGTCATCTACCGGCGTGAGCGAAAGGACATGCCAGCCATCGCAGAAGAGGTCGATGCCGCCGAGGAGGAAGGGGTGACATTCCTGTTCCTGGCCTCGCCGCACCGCATCGTCGGCGAGCACGGCGCCGTCAAGGCGATCGAAGTCACCAAGACCCGGCTGGGTGCATTCGACACGTCCGGCCGCCGCCGTCCGATCGATACCGGCGAAGTGCAGGTTGTCCCGTGCAACAGCGTCATCCTGGCGGTCGGCGAAACCGCCGATGGCGACTTCTCCAGCACGTCCGGCCTGGCCACCAAGGCAAGCGGCATGCTCGACGTCGATCGCTACGAACTGACGACGAGCCGCGAGAACGTCTACGCCGGCGGCGATTTCGTGACCGGCGCGTCGAACGTCGTCACCGCGATGTCGGCTGGCAAGCAGGCGGCGCGGAGTATCGACCGCCACCTCACCGGCGAAGCCCGCTTCGAAAGCATCTTCCCGGTCTTCCGCTACGACCAGACACCGCCCGAGCCCAGCGCCTGCGCCCGCCATCATGCGCATTTCCTGCCGGCCTCGGTCCGCGCGCGATCGTTCGGCGAGGCTGTCTTGGCGCTGCGACCGGAGGAGGCGCGCGAAGAGGCCAGCCGGTGCCTGCGCTGCGATATCCGAGCAACGGCCGCACACACGACGTCGCGCCGGTAGGGAGGGAACAGTCGTGACCCAGCAGATTTCGGTCCGCATCGACAGCGAGCTGTGTAGCGCCACCGAAGGCCAGACCATCTTCCAGGTGGCGCAGGCGAACGGGCGGACCATCCCGTCGCTCTGCTACATGGAGGGGCTGAGCGCCCCTGGGTCCTGCCGGCTGTGCCTGGTCGAGGTTGCGGGCATCGGTCGCCTGCTGCCCGCCTGCACGACGCCGGCCCGGAGCGGAATGTCGATCACCACCGATTCCGGCAACCTTGCCCATAACCGGTTGATGGCGCTGGAGCTGCTGTTCATCGAGCGGAATCACGTCTGCGCGGTATGTGTCTCGAACGGTCATTGCGAAATGCAATCGCTGGCGCAGACCCTGGGGTTGACCCATGTCCACCTTCCTTACAACTTCCCGCATCTGCCGGTTGACATGTCGCATCCCCGCTGGGTGCTGGACCACAATCGGTGCATTCTCTGCTCGCGCTGCGTCCGCGTCTGCGACGAGATCGAGGGCGCGCAGGTGTGGGACATATCGGCGCGTGGCATCCACTCGATGCTGGTAGCCGAACTCGATCGCCCGTGGGGCGAGTCGCAATCGTGCACCAGCTGCGGCAAGTGCGTCCAGGTATGCCCGACCGGCGCTTTGGTGGAGAAAGGCCAGGCCGTCGAGGAGATGACGAAGCGCAACCGCCTGGTCACCGAGCTCGCCGCGAAGCGAGGCACAAGCGCATGAAGAAGCCCAGACTGGCCACGATGTGGCTGGACGGCTGTTCCGGTTGTCACATGTCGCTGCTCGACGTGGACGAGGGGCTGATCACCATCGCCGCCAAGGCGGACCTGGTCTACAGCCCGTTGGTCGATGCCCGCGAGTATCCCGACGACGTCGATGTCGCGATCGTCGAGGGCGCGGTCAGCTCCGAGGAAGATCTGGAGAAGATACAGCTGGTCCGCCAGCGCACGCGCATCCTGGTCGCTCTCGGCGACTGCGCCATCACCACCAACGTCACCGGCATGCGCAACCCGTTTCCGCTGAAGGCGCTGTTCGATCGCGTCTATGTCGAAGGCTCCGACGTCGGGAAAGGCCACCCGACGGAAGGCGTCCCGACGCTGCTGAAGCATGCGCTACCGCTGCACGACGTGGTCAAGGTCGATCTGCACGTGCCCGGGTGCCCACCGTCGGCTCCGACGATCCTGTACGTTCTCAACGAGGTCCTGGAGGGGCGCATACCCGACCTCAGAACCAGGGTGCGCTTCGGTTGAGGAGCAGCTCATGAAGACGATCGTCATCGATCCGGTTACCCGCATCGAGGGCCACGCGAAGATCACCATCCAACTCGACGACGAGGGTCGCGTCACCGAGACAGCGTTCCATGTCACCCAGTTTCGCGGGTTCGAGAAGTTCTGCGAGGGTCGGCCGTACTATGAAATGCCTGCCATCACGTCGCGCATCTGCGGCATCTGTCCGATCAGTCATCTGATCACCTCCGCCAAGGCGTGCGAAGCCATCATGAGCGTGCGCGTGCCGCCGACCGCGGCCAAACTCCGCGAGATCATGCATTGTGGCCAGGTTATCCAGTCACACGCCCTGAGCTTCTTCCACCTCTCGGCCCCCGACCTGTTGCTCGGCTTCGACTCAGATCCTGCGCGGCGCAACATTGTCGGCGTCATTGAGGACCATCCGCAGCTTGCTCGTGACGGCATAGCGCTGCGCCGGTTCGGTCAGCAGGTAATCGAGGGACTGGCCGGAGAGCGCGTCCACCCGTCCTGGGCGGTTCCCGGCGGGGTCAATGCTCCGCTCGAGATCGCCGGCCGGGACCGCATCCTGGCTGCGCTGCCGGAAGCGAAGGCGATCGCGCTTCGCACACTGGAGTTGTTCAAGGGGATCGTCGATCGGTTCAGCGACGAGATCGCCGTGTTCGGCAACGCCCCAACGATGTACTCCGGGCTGATCGACGACAGCGGCAACCTGCAACTCTACGACGGCCATCTCCGCTTCATCGACGCCGCGGGAAAGGTCGTGGTGGATCGGATGCCGGCGCAGGACTTCGAGCAGTTCGTCGGCGAGGCAACGGTGGCGCATTCCTTCCTGAAGGCGCCGTACTTCAGGCAACTCGGCTATCCTGACGGCGTGTTCCGTGTCGGTCCGCTCGCTCGCCTCAACGTCGTCGCCCGCTGCGGCACCGAGGCGGCGGACGCCGAATTCGCAGAATACCACCAGCGATGCGGCGACATAGCGCAGAGCTCGTTCCATTACCACTACGCCCGACTGGTCGAGATCATCTACTGCATCGAGCGGATGGAGGTATTGCTGCACGACGCATCGATCCTGGATCGGCATGTTCGCGCCCGCGCCGGGGTGAATGCGCTGGAGGGCATCGGAATGGCCGAGGCGCCGCGCGGCACCCTGATCCACCACTACAAGGTCAACGAGGACGGCGCGATAACATGGGCCAACCTGATCATCGCGACCGGCAACAACAATCTTGCGATTGGCCGCAGCATCAATCAGGTCAGCCGCCACTACGTCGACGGCAATCGGCTGCAGGATGGCATGCTCAATCGGGTGCAGGCCGTGCTGCGGGCCTATGACCCGTGTCTCAGCTGCTCCACGCACGCGGCGGGCCAGTATCCGGTGGAGATCAGGTTGATCGACGCCGCTGGGTCTGTCCTGGATTCAATGCGCAACTGACCTGCCGCTCGACCGATGTGGTCTGTTGCAGATGCCGCAAAACCAGATGCCGTACAGTTGCCACGACGTGCGGCAGAGCAGCAGCGACGGCGTCTGACAGTGCGTCGCCGAGCTCTAGAGAGCCTGCGCCCACAGCCACAAGGAAAGCCTGGGGCGATCGGCCAAAGAGGTGGTCCGCCATGACGAGCAATCCGCTAGGATCGACATGGTGGGAGAAGGCGGTCAACGACCCGGCTCCGCTGTGCAGCCGGGTGACGGTGACGCTGCCGGGCTGACCGCCGGCAGAGGCATCAATAAAAACCACCAGATCCACCGTGGCAATACGCTTCGCCAACTCTGGTGCAAGCTGATGGCAGGCGACCGCGGTCGCGCCTTCGATGGCTGCCTCTCGGAGAAATGCCTGGGCCGCCACCTGACCGATAGCGTCATCGCCGCGCAGCGGGTTGCCATAGCCGACGACAAGAACCTTTCCGATGGCGAAAGACCCGGTCGATCCTGCTACTCCGCCGCCGCCTTCAACCCGCCACCGGCTGCATCGAGCGCCTGCGCCAGATCGCCGATGATGTCGTCGATGTGCTCGATGCCGACCGACAGCCGGATGTAGCCGGGCGTCACGCCGGTCGCGAGCTGTTCCTCCGACGAAAGCTGTGAGTGCGTCGTGCTGGCCGGATGGATCGCCAGACTGCGCGAGTCGCCGATGTTCGCCACGTGGTAGAACAATTGCAGCGCATCGATGAAGGCGCGTCCCGCCGCGATGCCGCCGGCCAGTTCGAAGCCCAGCAGCCCGCCGTGCCCGTTCGGCAGATACTTCGCGGTCCGCTCGGCCGCGACACCGTTGTGGAACGCCGGATGGATCACCCGCGTCACCTCCTTGCGCCGCGACAGGTACTGCGCCACCGCCAGCGTGTTCTTGCAGTGCTCGCGCATGCGCAACGGCATGCTTTCCAGCCCTTGCAGGAACAGGAATGCGTTGAACGGACTCATCGACGCGCCGAGGTCGCGCAGCAGCACGACGCGCATCCGCAGGATGTAGGCGATCGGTCCGAGCGGCTTGGCGGCCTCCGCCCACACCGCGCCATGGTAGCTGGGATCCGGCGTGTTGAGCAGCGGCTGGCGTTCCTTGTGCTGATCCCACGGGAAGTTACCGCCGTCGATCACCACGCCACCGATCGAATTGCCGTGGCCGCCGATGTATTTGGTGGTCGAATACATCGTCACCGCCGCGCCATGGTCGAATGGCCGCACCAGCACGGGGGCCGCGGTGTTGTCCATGATCAGCGGGATGCCGAACTTGCGGCCGATGGCAGCCACCTCGGCGATCGGGAATGCCATCAGCTTCGGATTGGGCAGCGTCTCGGCGTAGTAGGCGCGGGTGCGGTCATCGGTGGCGCGCGCGAACGCTTCGGGGTCGGCGGGATCGACGAAGCGCGCCTCGATCCCCTGGTCCTTCAGCGTGTTGGCGAACAGGTTCCAGGTGCCGCCGTAGAGGTCGGTGGAACTCACGATGTTGTCGCCGACGCGCGCGAGGTTCTGCACTGAGAACGCCGACGCCGCCTGGCCGGATGCAAGCGCCAGCGCCGCCACCCCGCCCTCCACCGCCGCGATGCGCTTCTCGAACGCATCCTGCGTCGGATTCATGATGCGGGTGTAGATGTTGCCGAGTTCCTTGAGGCCGAACAGGTTCGCCGCGTGCTGGGCGCTGTCGAACTGGTAGGACGTGGTCTGGTAGATCGGCACGGCGACGGCATTGGTCGCTGGATCCCGCCGCCAGCCGGCGTGCAGCACCAGCGTTTCCGGATGCTTCGTCTCGTTGGACATGGTTTGCTCCCGCTATGATGGCGGCGAGTTATAGCCGATGCGGCAGGGCGCTCGCTACGCCGCTCGCTGGCGCAGGATGTGGTGGCCCTTGCGCAGCGCCTCGGCCATGGTCTCGGCAGGCATCGCGCCGGAATACAGGCCGTAGCCGTCGAGGAAGAACGACGGCACGCCGTTCACGCCGGCCTCGCGCGCGGCGCGGTCGGCAGCCAGCATCTCCTGCGCCGCCACCTCGCCGGCCAGGAACTCGGCTACCGCGGCGCGGTCCATACCGCCCAACGCGGCGCAGTCGGCCAGCACGTCGCGATCGCCGATGTCGCAGCCCTGGGTGAAATAGGCGGCGAACACCGCCTCCATCACCGCGTCCTGCATGCCTTCACGGCCGGCCAACCAGATCAGCCGGTGCGCATCCAACGTGTTCGGCGTGCGCAGCATCAGGTCCTGGCGGAAGCTCAGCTCGACGTTGGCGGCGGCGTCCGCCACCCGCTCATCCAGCTCGCGCGCACGTTCGGCGCTGCCGAATTTCTGTGCGCGATAGGCGATGCGGTCGCGGCCTTCCTTCGGCATATCCGGGTTAAGCTGAAACGGGTTCCAGTGGACCGAGAAGTGCAGCCCTTCCCGCGCCAGCGTGGCCAACGCCCGCTCGAGCTGGCGCTTGCCGATGTAGCACCACGGGCAGATCGCATCCGAGACGATGTCGATGCGCAATCCTGCCGGCGATTCGTCCATTGTCGCTGCTCCTGTGCGTTGCCCGCAACATGGGCACGAACCGGCCGGCCGGCAACCCAATGCCATCGGGGTTCGCCGGCCGGCTAATGGTCGAAATGCAGGCGCACCACGGTCTGCCCAGAATCACCGACCGCACCCATCCGATCCGCGGAGCGCCTGATCAGAAAGCCGGCGAGCCGCTGGTGGCCGTCCTCGGCCTCGATGATCTCCACATGGGTCGGCGGCTGCGTGGGAAATTCCAATGGCGCACCGTCATAGGTCACGACCACGTTGATAACGAATTCGTCGTAGCTGATGTCGATCCGGATCGGACCCCTGGCGTCGCAAAACGCGATGACAGCGTCGATCATTTGCTGGACCGCGAATTCAACCCGGTTGATCACATCCCGGCGCGCGCCCCAGATACCGGCATTGCGTTCGATGAATTTAGTGATCTCGTCCGCGTCGGGGGTGCCCGGATCGATCGTTACCGTCACCGTCCTGCGAATACCGATCCGGAACAGAAGATTGAGCGAAAGCGCGACCAGCGTTGCAATGACGAGCGGCGAGGTCACCAGCGGCTGCGCCCATTCCGGTGCGTTGGTGAATACGATCGGATAAACCGAGACGACGAAGAACGACAGCATTCCCATGCCGATGACCAGCGTGCGGCGCCCATCCAGCACCCGGGTCGAGATGATCTGCACGCCGCTGATCATGATGAAGACTGCGGTGAAGAGCATCGCAGCCGCCATCACCGGACGGGGCATGATCGTAAGCACCCCGATGACCGTTGGTTGCAGGGCGGCAAAAGCGAGAATGGCGGCAACCGCGAATGCAATGACCCTGCTCGCAACCCCGGTCGCAGCAACTAGGCCCACATTCGCGCTGGACACCGTGACACCATAGGTCCCGCATAATCCCGCGATCGTCGTCGCGATCGCGTCGCCGAGTACGCCGCGTCCGATCGAAGTCATGTGGGGCCGCACCCAATCGGCATCGGTCAGCCGTTGGTAGGTCGTTAGCACGGCTGTCGTGTTCATTGCCGCTGCGAGCCCGCTGACGGCGAACGGGACCGCCAGTGACCAATCGAATGCCCAGGAGATACGGGAGACGGTCGGGAGCGCGAGCAGCGGACGGTTCAACGCATTGCTCAGATCATGCAGCGTCAGAAGACCAGCCATGGCGGCGGCGATATAGCCAACGAGCATTCCGACCAGAATGCAGAACAGCCTCAGCAGGCCTTTGTTCCAGATATTGAGCGCAATCATGACGGCGAGTGCGCATCCCGTAACGATGCCGTCTTGCGCGGTGAGCGTGCCGGTGGGGCTGTCCTCGAGCACCACACGGAATGCAGCGAGCCCGATGATGGTCCCCACAAGAAAGACCACGAGACCGGCCGATTCGGGCGGGATGAAGGGGCGAAGGCGGGACCACGCCCGTGACAGCACCATCTCCACGAGTCCTGCGAAGATCGTCATGCCCCACACCAGCGGCAATCCGCCGGTCTTCATTGCCAGTATGGAAGGGGCGAGATACACGCCGGTGTAGATCGACGGCGCCAGGAAGCGGCTGCCTACCGGGCCACGCGGCAGAGCTTGCAGAAATGTAGCGACCGCCAGGACCAAAAATCCCAGTTGCAGGATGTTGGTGATCTGATCCACTGGCAGTCTCGCCTGGCGCGCGATGATGAGGGGATAGATCGAAAATATCGCGCACACGCCGACGTGCTGGACCGCGCTGATCCAGGTGACGGCCGCTGGCGGCACCTCCTCGTGTCCGTAGGCGAGCGCGGCGGGCTTCTTGGTGACGGCATCGCCGGACGCCGTCATCAGCAGCGTGCGGGCTTTCGCTCGCAGGCCGCGGAGGCCTGCGATTGGCGCGGGCTTGCTTGGCATCGGTGCGATTCCTGGCACGCGGCAACCCATGCTGCCAAATACTTGAGCCACTTGCCAACATCGGATGGAGGTGCGCCAATCGTATGAATGGCAAGAAACGGCGGGTGCCGGTTTCCGCCGACTGGAGGAGACATGGCCGTCTCGCCTATCTCGCCGCGGATGCGGCGGATGCAGTGGATCGCTATCGGGCTCGCCACCGCGGCCATTGCACTGAACTACGTGGATCGCTCCACACTCGCCGTCGGCAACATCAAGATCCGCGAGGAGTTCGGCATCAGCGCCACCGCGATCGGTGCGCTGCAGTCGGCGTGGTCGATCACCTACGCGCTGTGCCAAGTGCCGATCGGCTATTTCCTCGATCGGCTCGGGCCACGCTGGCTGGTCGGCGTGGCGCTGGTGCTGTGGTCGCTCGCGCAAGCGGCGGGCGGCTTCGCGGTGTCGTATGTGCAGTTGCTGTGGGCGCGCGTCGCTCTCGGCGCTGCCGAGTGTCCAGCGTTTCCGGCTGCGGTGCGCGTCACCAGCGACTGGTTCCACGTGAAGGACCGTGGCCGTCCGACCGGGGTATACAATTCAGGCGGCAGCATCGGTCCGTTCATCGCGCCGCCGTTGCTCACCGGTCTGATGTTGGCGTTCGGCTGGCGCACCATGTTCATTACCATGGGCCTGCTCGGAGTACTGGGCGCAGCGGTGTGGTTCAAGCTGTACCGCGATCCGGCTACAGCACCGCTCGAGCCACAGGACCAGGCGTATCTCGCCGCCAACCGAGCGGGCGAGGGCAAGGTGGAGGCGCGCAACTGGGGCCGGCTGTTCCGCTTCCAGTCGATGTGGGGACTGATGTTGGGTGCGTTCTGCACCGGCTATGCGGTATGGATGTATCAGACCTGGTTGCCGGCCTATCTCGAGATGCAGCAGCACATCAGCATCGCCAAGACCGGCTTCCTGGCGTCTATCCCGCTGTTCTGCTCGATCCTCGGCGCGTGGAGCGGGGGCTGGTTCACCGATCGGCTGAACGCGCGCGGCATGGACCTGGTGGCGAGCCGCCGGCTTCCCTCCATCATCGGGCTACTGCTGTCGGGGCTGTTCACCGTGATTGCCACTACGGCGGCCAGTCCGACCCAGGCGATCGTGTTCATCTCGTTGGCGATGTACTTCCTGGCGCTGGGCATCGCCGGCAAGTGGACGCTGATCACCGCGGTGGCGCCGCAGTCCTATTGCACGTCGGTCGCCAGCATCCAGAATTTCGGCGGCTATATCGGCGGCACCGTGTCGCCGCTGGTCACCGGCTTCGTGGTCGATGTTACCGGTTCGTTCGTCATCGCCCTGGCGATCGGTGCGGCGATCACCGTGCTCGGCGCGGTCATCCTGCAGTTGTTCGTTCGCGCGCAGATCACCGCGGCCGATCTGGAGGGAAGCCTGGCGCCGGCGCTGGCGGAGTGAGCGGCGAGGCAGCGTAGGCCGCTTCGACAAGGTCCATCGCTTCCGCCATGTCGGCTAGGTCGGCGATCGGCGCTTCGCCACGCGCAACACGACGCAGTGTGTCGGTGACGAAGGTGGGATAGAAGAATGAGTTGGTCAGCGGCATCGAACGCACGTCGCGCCGGCGGTTGTTGTCGAGAATCTCCAGAGTCTGGTTGTCACGCGCGGCGAAGTAGTGTCCGTCGGTGCGAATCGAGTAGTGCAGATCGAACACCGAATTGGGCGCAGGATAGAGATAGCCAGTCTCCACCGTGCACGTCGCGCCGCCGCCACGCATCAGCACGACGGCATGGTCCTCGATGTCGAGATGGGCGAGGTGGTTCGACATGGCCGCGCCGACGACATGCAGCTTTGCGCCGGGAAGCAGTACGCGGCAAAGGTCGAGAAAGTGCACACCAAGATTGAGCAACGGGCCGCCGCCGGCGGCGGCGCGGTGCAGCATCCATTCGACGCGCTGCTCGTGGTAGCGATCCACCATACCGCCGACGAACTTGAACACGATGTAGTGCAGTGCTTCACCGGCGGCGACCTCGCGGATTGTGTTGATCAGCGGGCTGTAGCGGATCACGAACGGCACCGCCGCGAACAGTTTTTCCCGTGCGGCGCGGGCAGCGATGTCGTGGGCGTCAACGGCGGTGATGGCACAGGGCTTTTCCATCGCGAACGGGATACGTTCCGTGATCAGGAAGCGCGCCTCGTCCGCCATGTCGCAATGGCGGCCGAGCGCGAAGACAAAATCGGGCTTCAGCCGCGCGCACATTTCGCGATAGTCGTCGAACGCCGGGCAGCGCCCCCTCGCCGCGACTTCCTCGGCACGTGCCGGGTCGGGGTCGCTGACGGCGATCAACGACATGTCGGGCATGGTCAGCAGCGGGTCCAGGTAGAACGGTGTGTGCCAGTGCGACACACCGATCAAAGCGACGCGCATGTATGGCTCCTCGCAATGACAAGTTGGCTGGACTCATTGTAGCATATGCGCTTCCGAATACCGGAGGAGACCGATGCCCATCCGGCTTTCCGAGAACTTTCGCGCGCTGTTCTACGTGCCGTTCTATGCCGCGCATGCCATCGGCGCCTATCAGGCGGAAGGTGTCGAGGTGGAGTTGGTCGCGTCGCGCGATCCCGCGCGCACCGCGACTGCGCTGCACAGTCGCGAGATCGATGCAATGTGGGGCGGCCCGCTGCGCGTGATGCTGACGCATGCACAGGTCCCGACCGCCGACAGCGTGTGCTTCTGTGACGTGATCGCGCGCGACCCGTTCTTCATCATCGGTCGTGAACCTCGACCGGATTTTCATATTGCCGATCTGGCCGACGTTCACTTTGCCTCGGTAGCGGAGGTACCAACGCCATGGCTCTGTCTGCAAAACGATCTGCGCGAAGCCGGCATCGACCCCGCGAGATTGGACCGCATCAATGGTCCGAGCATGGCCGAGAACGCCGCCGCGTTGCGCGCAGGTTCGCTGGAAGCCGTGCAGCTGTTCCAGCCGCATGCCGAGGAACTGATCGCAACGGGTGCCGGCCACGTCTGGTATGCGGCGGCCGATCGCGGCCTCACCGCGTACACCACGCTGGTGACGCGCCGCCCGCTCCTGGTATCGCGACGCGGCGAACTGTTGCGCATGACCCGTGGCATCGCGCGCACGCTGCGCTGGATCGCCGAGACGCCAGGCGGGGACATCGCCCGCGCACTCGTCGAATTCTTCCCTTCGGTCGCTCCTGATATCTTCGCCGCCGCGATCGACCGCTATCGCGCTCTGCGTCTGTTCGCCGTGGACCCCATGCTGCGGCGTGAGGGCTTCGATCGGTTGCAGACGGCCATGCGGTCCGGCGGCGCGCTCGATCGCGCCATTCCGTTCGAACAGTGCGTCGATAATTCACTGGCAGAGCAGGCCCTTGTCGATTCTGCCATCGAGCGATAAGGAATTTTCCCAGTGTCGCCGACAGAGGGATGGCACTTGGGAGGACGACGATGAATCGCCGACAGTTGCTGACCGGCCTTGGCGGCGCGACGCTTGTGACGGGATCGGTCAACGCGACCGAGAAGCCTGGATGGCTGAGTTCTGTATTGCCTGACGGCACGCGTGAGGAAGCCACGCTCGAAGCTCTTCCTGGCAAGCAGAAACTGATCCGGCTGACCGATCGACCGCCGAACTACGAATCGCCGATCGAGACCTTCCGCACTCAGGTCACGCCCAACGACCGGTTCTTCATCCGCTATCACCTGGCCGGCATTCCATCGATGGCCGACCTCGGCAAATGGTCGCTCACCGTCGGCGGCGAGGCGGCAGATCGACAGGTCACCCTCAACCTCGACGATCTGCGGGGTTTGCCACAGGTGGAGGTGGCGGCTGTCTGCCAGTGCTCCGGCAACCGCCGCGGCCTGTCGTCGCCGCATGTCGCCGGCGTGGAGTGGGGCTATGGCGCGATGGGCTGCGCGACTTGGCGCGGGCCACGGCTGAAAGACTTGCTCGGCAAATCTGGCGTCAAGGCGAGCGCGGTGGAGGTGTGGCTGGACGGTGCGGATGGACCGGTACTGCCGACCACGCCCGACTTCCACAAGAGCCTGCCGATGGACAAGGCGATGTCTGATGACGTGATCATCGCCACCACAATGAACGGCCAGCCATTGCCGCACCTCAATGGCTATCCGGCGCGCATCGTGGTCGCGGGCTGGACGGCGACCTACTGGATGAAACACGTCACCAACATCCAGGTCAGCACGAGGCCGCTCGACAGCTTCTGGATGCAGAAGGCATATCGCGTGCCGAGCGGGATGTTTCCGGTGGATCATCCGTTCACCAGTCAGGATAATGCGAGCACCTGGCCGATCACCGACATCGTGGTGAACTCGCTGGTCGCCGATCCGCTCGACGGCGCCCACCAGCCGCAAGCGGGGTTCACCGTGCAGGGCGTGGCGTGGGATCGCGGTCACGGCATCAAGCTGGTCGAGGTCTCGCTTGATGGCGGCAAGAGCTGGCACCCGGCAAGCCTCGACAACGACAACGGCCGCTTCGCCTTCCGTGGGTTCAGCCTGCACACAGGCAAGCTTTCGCCAGGCGCGTATGTGGTGTCGTCCCGCGCCACCAATAATGCCGGCGAGACGCAGGCGGACAAGCTGAAGTTCAATCCTGCCGGCTACCACAACAACGTGCCGCAGCAGATCGCCGTGACGGTGGCGTAGGGAGATGCCGATGTTGCGCCATCTGCTGGCTGTCGTACTGTTCGGTGCAACGCCCGCACTGGCGCAGGAACAGGTGACGCTCAAACCCGGCCCAGGGCTGGACTCCGTGACCACGAGTTGCTCGGTCTGCCATACGCTCAACTACATCAGGATGAACTCTGCGTTTCTGACGGCCGATGCCTGGAAGGCGGAGGTGACCAAGATGCGCGATGCCCTTGGCGCACCGATCGACGACGACACGGCGAACACCATCGTCAAGTATCTGTCGGCGACCTACGCGGTGCCGCCGAAATCATAACAACTGCCCGCCATCCACCACGATGGTCTGGCCGGTGATCCAGGATGCGAGCGGCGAGGCAAGGAACAGCACCACGTTCGCCACCTCCTCCGGGTGTCCCAGCCGCCCGAACGGGATGGAACGCAGAATCGCGTTGTAGAGGTTCGGGTTGTCGGTCCTGCGTCGATCCCATACGCCGCCGGGAAACTCGATCGAGCCCGGCGCTACGCCGTTCACCCGGACGCCGTCCTTTGCGAACATCGCCGCCTGCGTCGCGGTATAGTGGATCACCGCCGCTTTGATCGCGCCGTACGGCGGCTGCCGCGCCGCCGTGCGCAGCGCCGAGGTCGAGGACGTGTTCACCACATTGCCTTTGGCCTGCTTGAGGAAGGGCAGCGCAGCCTGCGTCGCGTGCACGATCGCCATCATGTCGACCGCGACGCTGACCGCCCAGCCCGCTTCGTCATCGCTCGAACCAAAGCCCGACGCGTTGTTGACCAGGATGTCGATACCGCCCAGCGTCTGCGCGGCATCGGCGATGTAGCGGCGGACCGCGGCGCCATCGGCAAGGTCGCAGATGCCGCCATGGGCGGCATGGCCGAATTCCGCGATCTCGCCGCGCGTCGCCTCCAACGTCTCGGCGCCGCGGGCGCAGATCGACACGGCGGCGCCGGCCTGCGCCAGGCCGAGTGCGATCGAACGGCCGATGCCGCGGCTGCCGCCGCACACCACGGCACGCCTGGAGCTGAGGTCGAATGCCATAACACTACTCCCATTACTGGCTCAGGTGGGCAAACGCGTTCTGCATTGGTATAGCCGAGACCGCGATGAAGCCGCTGAACGGCGCGAACATCTCCAGGATCAGAAAGATCGCGGCACCGATCGACAGGGCGCATAGCAGAAACGTCGCCACAACGGTGGCGTTGCGCGGTGCATTCAGGCCAAAGCTGGCGAAGATGATGAAGATCCACGCTATCATGATGCCGAGCAGAACCGGGCTGATCGCGCCCGCCTCGCTGACCAGCACGAGCCAGCGCGTGTGAATAAGATTGACCGCGACGCCGAGCGCCTGATTGCGCAGCCACAGTTGTCCATCGTTCATCGGCGCCAGTGCCAGGATTGCGCGCATCGTCTGGTCGAGCAGGGCGCCGAACTCCTTGCTCTCGAGCGGCTCGACCTCCGTCGGCGCCTTGGCGGGCCAGGTGGTGCGCAACACCTCTTCGGTATACTGGAGCAGCATCCTGCGTACCGGGTCGGCATCGGCGCCGTAGTCGCGCAGTGTCTGGTCGAGCAGGATCAGATCTGCGGCGTAGGAGCGGACCTGCTGATCGGCGCGATCGAGCGTCCCTTTCGCTGATGCGATGAGCAGGCCCAGCACCAGTGTCGTCAGAATGGAAACCATGCCGATGCCAACCCTGACAGCGTCGCGTGTCTCGCTGGTCAGGTGATGTTCCGGCAACAGCGGATAGAGCAGCAGGCTGCCCATGCCGCCTGCGAACACAAGGCCCGCGACCAGCAGGCCAACGACTGCGTCACTCATCGCACGGCGGTTCCATTGTGGGTCGCGCTGGAGTTCGCCGGGACCGGCGCTCGGATGCGAGCTCTGGCCGATGCCTGTGCGCTGACCTATTGTGCAAATGGCAATGCCTTCGGTTCAGGCTGTCGTTCGTGAGGTTCATCACCGATTTCGCCGATCAGGCGCTGATCCTGCCGCTGGTTCTCGCGATCGCCGTGTCGCTGCTGTCGCAAGGGTGGCGGCGCGGTGCCCTCGCGTGGCTGCTGGCGGTGTTCATGACCTTCGCCGCGATGGTCGGGCTGAAGCTGGTATTCCTTGCCTGCGCTGCCAGCCTTGGCATCGGCGATCTCCGCACACCAAGTGGCCATGTCGCCGCCGCAACCGTGGTCGCCGGCGGTCTGACGGCACTGGTGCCCCGGCGTCGCGCCATCGTACTGGCGTTTGCCGCCGGTGCGGCGATCGTGATCGCCGGATCGCGGCTTGCACTGGGGATGCATTCGCTGCCCGAGGTGGTGCTCGGCGCGGTCGTCGGATTGGGCGGCGCCTGGGCACTGCTGGTGCTCGCCGGAAGCCCGCCACCGGGCCTGAATGTGCGGCGCATCGCGGTGGTCGCGGCGGCGGTCGCGGTGGTCTTCCACGGGCTGCACCTGCCGGCCGAGGCACATATCCGCTCGACGGCCTGGCGGTTCGCGCACATCCTCGCGGTGTGTCAGTCGGACGAAGCGCGGTTGTAGACATCGTCAATCCGGACGATGTCATCCTCGCCGAGATAGCCACCGGACTGCACCTCGATCAGCGCGAGCGGGATCTTACCGGGGTTCTCGAGCCGGTGCACGCAGCCGAGCGGCAGGTAGACGCTCTCGTTCTCGCGCACCAGGAACGTCTCGTCGTCGCGCGTCACCAGCGCGCTGCCGTTCACCACAACCCAGTGCTCGGCGCGGTGGAAGTGCTTCTGCAACGACAGCTTGCGGCCCGGCGTGACCACGATCCGCTTGACCTGGAACCGGTCGCCCAGGATCAGGGTCTCGAAGAAACCCCAGGGCCGGTACACACGGTTGTGTGCGACCGCCTCGTGCCGTCCGGCGGCCTTCAGCCGGTCTACCACCTTCTTCACGTCCTGCGCGTGGTCGCGGTGCATTGCCAGCACGGCGTCTTCGGTGACCACGACCACGGCGTCCTCGAGACCGACCACGGCTGCCACCATGCCGTCGCTGCGGACATAGCAGTTGCGCGCGGCCTCCAGCAGCACGTCGCCGACCGCGACGTTGCCCTGAGGGTCCTTAGAGCCGAGCTCCCACAGCGCGTTCCAGCTCCCGACATCCGACCAGCCGATGTCGGCCGGCACCACGGCGGCACGACTGGTGCGCTCGGCCACTGCGTAGTCGAGGCTGATCGAGGGACATGCGGTGAACGCCTCGACGCCGAGACGGATAAAGTCGAGGTCGGTCGTACGTTCGGCGACCGCACGGCGCACCGCGTGCAGCACGTCGGGCGCGTGGGTTTCCAGTTCCTCGAGCACGGTGCGGGTGCTGAACACGAACATGCCCGAGTTCCACAGGTGCTTGCCATCGGTCGCCAGGCGGGCCGCGCTCGCCGCGTCTGGCTTTTCCACGAACTGCGCGACTGCGTAAGCGCCCGGCGCGTCGTCGAGGGCCGCCCCGACGGCGATATAGCCGTAGCCGGTCTCCGGCGCGGTCGGGCGCATGCCGAAGGTGACGATGCGGCCAGTGCGCGCCGCCACGGCCGCGGTGGCAAGGCTGTGGTGCAGCACCGCGGTGTCGGCGATCACGTGGTCGGCGGCGAGCAGCCACAGCACCGCGTCGGGGTCGGTCTCGGCGACCAGCACGGCGGCGGCGGCGATGGCGGGCGCAGAATTGCGGCCGACCGGCTCCAGCACGATACGCGGGGAGGGGATGCCGGCGGCGCGGAGTTGCTCGGCGATGAGGAACCGGTGCTCCTGGTTGCACACGACGACCGGCGCGGCGAAGCGGTCGCCGCGGGCGCGGAGCGCGGTTTCCTGGAGCAGGGTGTGGTCGGAGATCAGCGGCCAGAGCTGCTTGGGGAAGGACTCGCGCGAAACCGGCCAGAGCCGGGTGCCGGAGCCGCCAGACAGGATGACAGGGATGATTTGGGTGGCGCTCATGATCGGGGAATGTGCCCGAACAGGGCGGGGAGTGGCCAGGGCATCCTGCACAGGCGTCTTACGGGTGTCTCGATATCCTTTGGATGAGACGCCGGTCAGTGAGACGAGGTATTGAACCACGGTGGACCTGGAGGAGCGCCAAGCCCGACGCGAGTCGTTGTCTCGCGGTGCGTTGGGAGCTGCCGTGGGGTTAGCCATCGACGAAGGTCTGAGGCCGGGGCCCGACGCCGTCCAGGCTGGGGGAATTGGAATGCATGCGGACCGAACCGGCTGTCGGTCATTGAGCGGACATTGTTGCAAGATGGAACTCCCGCGCCAGAATCTGGCAGCAGGCGGCGCGGCCGACCGCGGGATTGCTATTCAGCAATGACAACTTAGTTCCGGCCGGGGAAATCTTCCAACACATCGCTCAAGTGCGCATGGCACAGCGGTCTCGGTCGAGGCTCGGATCGAGCATAGTACACATGAAGTCGATGCGATCGCTGGTTCGATCGCTGCCGCCGTGGAGGCAACGGCGTCGGCGACAGCTGAGATCGCCCCTAATGATGGCGAGACGGCGTCGGCGGCGAACGCGGTGACCAACCATGCCACGGAAGTCTCGACCGAGGTCGTTCAAACCGACGACTATGCCACGAAATCCGTGTGGTGCGCACGTCAACGTTCGATATGGACCGACGCGGCGAACCCCGCTACTCCCAGGTTCTGATCTGCAGCCCTTCCATCGCAGGCCATTCAGAGCCCGCACACATCACCGATCTCTCGTTGCATGGTGCCTAGGTCCAAAATGGACCGGCATTTCGGTCGGATCGCACAGCATACTGACGATAGAAGGTGTAGGGTTTGCACTATCTTCCATAGTACGCGCTGTGGAGTGCGAAGTGTCACATCTGCTGGATGCAGCTCCAACCATGGCCAATCCTGACCCAACCGAAGGCAGCCCAAGCCGAATGAGCCACGCCCCCATCCGTGCCAGGCCGCACGCCGTTCTAGCGGCGCGAATCGCACGCTATCGCGCCCCGCGCGTGCCGGACCACAAGAGTCTGCTCGCCCGGCTCGGTCCCGGCCTGATCACCGGCGCCTCCGACGACGATCCCAGCGGCATCGCCACTTACTCGCAGGCGGGCGCCCAGTTCGGCTACGCGCTGTGCTGGGTGATGCTGTTCTGCTTCCCGCTGATGGCGGCGATCCAGGAGATCAGTGCGCGCATCGGCCGAGTGACCGGCCATGGCATCGCCGGCAGCATCCGCATGCACTACCCGCGCTGGCTGCTCTACGTGATCGTCGCGCTGCTGCTGGTGGCGAACATCATCAACCTCGGTGCCGATCTCGGCGCGATGGCCGCGGCGCTCAAGCTGATCATCGGCGGCCCGATCCATCTCTACGTGGTCGGCTTCGCCGTTTTCTGCACCTGGCTCGAAGTGTTTTCCCGCTACGAGCGCTACGTCGCCATCCTGAAGTGGATCAGCTTCGTGCTGCTATCCTACGTGGTGGTTGCGCTGGTGGTGCACGTGCCATGGGGCGAAGTCCTGTACCGCACCTTCGTGCCGAATTTCTCGCTGAGCACCGACTACGTCGTCACCGTGGTCGCGGTGCTGGGCACAACGATCACGCCGTATTGTTTTTTCTGGCAATCGTCGGAAGAAGCCGAGGAGGAGGAAATCGACCCCGCGGCACACCCGCTGATCGAAGCACCGGAAGAGGCGCCTGCACAGTTCAGGCGGATGCGCTTCGACACTTATATCGGAATGGCCTATTCGAACGTGATCAGCCTGTTCATTATCGTGAGCACCGCCGCGACTCTGAATGCGAGCGGCATCACCGACATTCAAACCTCCGCGCAGGCGGCCGAGGCGCTGCGTCCGATCGCGGGGGTGTTCACCTTCGCGCTGTTCGCCATCGGCATCATCGGCATCGGGCTGCTGGCGGTCCCTGTGCTCGCCGGCTCCGGCGCCTATGCGCTCGGCGAGGCCCTGGGCTGGACCACCGGCCTTGACCGCAAGCCGCTCGACGCCAAGGGGTTCTACGCCACCATCGCGGTATCCACCCTGATCGGCATCGGCATCAATTTCATCGGCCTCGACCCGATCAAGGCGCTGTTCTGGTCGGCGGTGATCAATGGCGTCGTCGCGGTGCCGCTGATGGTGATCATCATGCTGATGGCGATGCGTCCCGACGTGATGGGCCGCTTCGTGCTGCCCCGGCCGCTGTGGGCGATGGGGTGGCTGTGCACGCTGGCGATGGCGGTCGCGGTGGGCGTCATGTTCGCGACCTGGTGAGTGATGCGGTTCAGTCCAGCGCCAGATAAATGGTGTAGCTCGCCACGAGCAGCACCAGTCCGGCTGATACGATCAGCTCGGCGCGCACGCCCTTGGCGGAATGCTCCTCTGGCGAGTCGAGCAACCTGGTGGTGCGAACGAAGCGAGCCGTCGCGAGCACAATCAGAGCGACCCCGCCAAAGATGAGCGCGAGGCCGCCGTAGCGTCCGAACGGTCCCGATCGTGCTTCGAATTGCGATCGGTGCACCGCGTCGCCAAGGGCGGGGTATGCTATCGTCGTCACGAAGATGTTGAACTTCTCGACTACGAACCCGAATGCGATCACCGCGACGCCGGTGCGTACCCAGGCGAGGAATGTCCGCTCGTTGGCCGCGTGGTCGCTGTAACCGTGAATCATAACCACCGCCTGCTTATCATGCTAAAGGTCCCATACACACCATCCGCGAGCACACTATGCGCACCGTGAACATCCTTGCCATCCAGCGTCTCAACGCTGCCGATCGCGCCAGGATCGAAGCCGTTGATCCGGCTGTCCAACTGACCGACGCCGGCGGCTGGTTCGACGGCGAGATCCGCGATAGTTGGTCGGCCTACGCCGGGTCGCGCTATCTCGCGCCCGGATCCACCGGCGCGGGCACGCGCGCCGAGCGCGACCGGCTGCTCGCTGAAACCGAGGTGATCCTGGGCGGTTTTCCGTTTCCGCTCGATCTGCGTGCGAGGGCGCCGCGCCTGAGATGGTTCCATCAGCGTCCCGCCGGTGCCAGCAACCTGCGCATCGGCGACCTGTGGGGCAGCGACGTCACGGTGACGACGTCGCGCGGCATGGGCAGCGTTCTCGCGATGGCGGAATACGCGATCGCCGGCATTTTGCACTTCGCCAAGGAGCTGAACCGCGCGGTGGACGATCGTGCGACCGGCGCGTTTGACCACCGTGCCTACCGGCCGCTGTTGCTGGACGGCAAAACACTGTGCGTCGTAGGCGCCGGCGGTATCGGCCGCGAGGTCGGCCGGCTGGGCGCAGCCCTGGGCATGCGCGTCATCGGCACGCGCCGCCGGCCGGACCCGGGCGCCCCGCTGCCTACGGGATTCACTGCGCTCGGCGGCGCGGACGACCTCGACCGGTTCCTGGGTGAAAGCGACTTCGTGGCGGTCTGCTGCCAGTGGACGCCGGAGACCACAAACCTGATCAACGCCGATCGACTGGCGGCGATGAGGCGTGGTGTCGTGCTGGTCAACGTGGCGCGCGGCGAGATTGTGGACGAGGCGGCGCTGACCGACGCGCTGGCGCGCGGACAACTGCGCGGCGTGGTGCTGGACGTCTATGTCGGCGAGTTCGAACATTTGCCCCCGGAGACGCTGTGGCGCGATCCGCGGGTGCTGATCACACCCCACGTTTCGGGTGCCAGCGACGAGAACCGGCATGGTGCGATCGACCTGTTCTGCGAGAACCTGCGAACGTACCTGGAGGGGGCGCCGCTGCGCAACGTGATCGACTGGGACCGGGGCTATTGATCCTGCCGCCACGCCTCATTCACAGCGCGGCGGGTAGGGAGAGGGTGCTGGTCCTGGTGGTCGGGCCCAGCGGCGTCGGCAAGGACACTCTGCTGGAGGCTGCCCGGCAGGCACTGACGGATGATCCGCGTTTCCGCTTCGTCCGTCGTGTGATCACGCGACCCGCTCATGGCGGGGGTGAGGGCCATGAAGCCGTTACCGAGGCGGAATTCGCTGCACGCGACTTCGCATTGCAGTGGCAGGCGCACGGGCTCCGCTACGGCATTCCCGTCGACGCGATCGGACCCGGGATCATCGCGGTGGCGAATGTCTCGCGCACGGTCATTGCCGAAGCGGCACGGCACTTCTCCGTTCGGGTGATCGAAATCACGGCGTCGCCTGAGGTCCTTGCTGCGCGGCTAGTGTCACGCGGACGCGAGGCTGCGGCCGATGTCGCGGCCCGATTGGCGCGCAGGGTTACGGTGCCGGACCATGTGCCGGCGGATACGGTGTTGAACGACGGCGTGCTGGAGGATGGCGTGGCGCGCTTTATCGCGGCGCTGAACCGCGTAGCGTCAGACGTTTACGAATGACAAACGGCGCGCCGGGCGAGGGCTGCACGAACAGGCAGATGTCGCTGACGCGACGTGGTGAAGCGATCGCGCGCGCGAAGTGCTGCCCGGAGGCCGGAATGTACACCTGCTTTTCTTCCGCGCTCAGCCGGCGCGTCAGCGTCAGGTGAAAGAACCAAGTGTCGAATACGTACGGATAACCCCAGCGCACCAGCATTTCGCCCTGCCGCGGGGTAAGCTGTCCGCGCAGCCGGCGTGCCACCTCGGCCTCGGATGGCGGCGCGCGGAATACATCGAGCCGTTCGACGCATGCATCGGCCAGCGCCTGCAACTGGGCACAGTGCGCGGTTTCGCGCAGGGCCAGGAAGCCGTGCAGATCCTGCACCTCGAGCGCCGGCAGATCGAACGGCATGATGCGATCCGCGAGCGCGGCCGCGGCTGCCACGACGTCGTTCCATCGTTGCCCGCTGGCCAGTCGCATCGGCGGTTTCAGCGTCGCGTGAAAGCCATACAACCGCGGTTCCGCGGTGATCTCCGCGATGTCGGCGATGTCCGGCTGCGACACCCTTGCACCGCTCGCCGGATCGCGGCCGAGCCAGGCCGCTGCATCGGTGAACAGGACATCGTCGGGCAGCGGGGCGTAATAAACCGCGACCCGTGCGTCAGGCGACACGCTCGCCCATCCGCCAGACCTGCCGCACCACCGGCAATCCGTCATGTAGCCGGACCCGCACCAGATCGGCGTGCTGTCCCGATTCCAATCGGCCACGATCGTCGAGGCCGGCCATTCGCGCCGGACGTTCCGTCACCATGGCAATCGCCTGCGGCAGGCCGACCAGGTGCGCGCATTGGAACGCAGCCTCCACCAGGCTGTGCGGCACGTAGTCAGAAGCGAACGCGTCGACCGCACCTGTCGCCAGCAGATCGGCGGCGGCGACGTTGCCGGAATGCGAACCACCGCGGACGATATTGGGCGCGCCGGCAATCACCTGCATGCCGGCAGCCTTCGCCGCCTTCGCTGCCGCCATCGTGACCGGGAATTCGCTGATATCGATGCCGTCGGCGGCGTTCTCGGCAACCTCCGCCTCAGTGCGGTCGTCGTGGCTCGCCAGCGCGATGTCGCGGCCGGCGACTCGGTCGAGCAGCGCGCGGCGATGCGGAATCCGGGTCCGCTGCCGTTGTTCGTGCAATTCCAGAATGCGGCGATCGATATCGTCGTCATCCATCCCGCCGCGACGCCGCAGTGCGCGATAAAAATCAAGATCGGCGTACTGACCGACGCCGGGGCTGTGATCCATCAGGCTGACCATGCGCACCAGCGCATGATCGGCGACGGTGTCGAACAGCGCCAGCATGTCCATCGCCGGCACCTCGCAGCGCAAGTGCAGGAAGTGTTCGGCCTTCAGCAGGTCGGCGTCGTTCAGCGCATCGAGATCGACCACGCCGTCCCGGAACGTTCGGATGCGCTCCTTGTCGAAGCCGAGATCGCCGAGGCAAAGGGCATCGAACACCGTGGTGACGCCGGCGGCGGCGCACTGCGCGTCGTGGGCCACCATGGCGGAGCGTGACGGCCAGCGCGCCAGCGAGCGCGGTTGCACCTGGCGTTCCAGATTGTCGGTGTGCGTGTCGACGATGCCCGGGATCAGATAGTCGCCGTCGAGGTCGCGGGCGGCAAGCGAGGTCGAGCGGCCCGGCTGCACGTCGGCGACGCAGCCGCCGCGCACCACCAGCGTACCGCGCAGCGTCGCATCGGGCAGTACCAGGATGGCGTTGGTGAGGATCATCTCGCCGGTCATGCGGCGTCCTGCAACGGCGTCAGTGCGAACAGCCGGTCGGCGATGGCATCGCGTACTTCGGCATCGTGGCAGATCGCGATGATGGCAGTGCGGCGTCCCTTCGCCTCGTTGATCATCGCCACGACCACAGCGCGGTTCTCGGCGTCGAGCGAAGCCGTCGGTTCGTCGAGCAACAGCACGGGATGGTTGCCGATAAAACCACGCGCGAGGTTCACCCGCTGCTGCTCGCCGCCGGAGAACGTAGCTGGCGGCAGTCCGTGCAGGCGGCGAGGGATGTTCAGCCGCAGCAGCAGATCTCTGGCGATCCGTCGTGCTTCGTCATGAGTCGCGCCGTAGCCGATCGGCACCTCGGCAACGACATCGACCGCCGTCACGCGCGGCACCACGCGGAGGAACTGGCTGACATAGCCGAGTGTCTCGTGGCGGATCGCGAGGATGGTGCGCGGATCGGCTGTCGCGAGATCGACCATCGCGCCGCGATGCCGGATCAGGATCTGGCCCGACTCGGCACGGTAGTTGCCGTACAGGCTGCGCATCAGCGTTGACTTACCGACGCCTGATGGTCCGGACAGCACGACGCATTCTCCCGCGTGCAGCTCCAACCCGATGCCCGCCAGCACAGGAATGCGGACGCCGCCTTGCAAATGCAGCGTGAAGCTCTTTGCCAGAGCATCGGTGTGCAACATCACCTGGTTCATTTGGAAGCCCGTCGCGGCGGAGCTTGCCCGGCCATCCACGCCTTTGCTGGCGACATGAACCAAATCATGCCTGCAACACTGAGCTGACCAGTAACTGTGTGTAGGGATGCTGCGGGTCGTCCAGCACCTGATCGGTCAGCCCTGTCTCCACCACCTGCCCGCGCTGCATCACCATGATCCGGTGTGCCAGCAACCGCGCAACCCCGATGTCGTGCGTCACCAGCACCACGGCAATCTTCAGCCGCGTCACCAGCGAGCGGATCAGATCGAGCAGCCTTGCCTGCACCGACACGTCCAGCGCCCCGGTCGGCTCGTCCATGAACACTAGCCGCGGATGCGTCACCAGCGTACGCGCGATCTGCAGCCGTTGCAGCATGCCGCCGGAGAAGGTGCGCGGCATGTGGTCGATGCGGTCGGCGTCAATTTCCACCTGTGTCAGCCAGTCGAGCGCCTGTTCGCGGATGTTGCCATAGTGACGCGCGCCCTGCGCCATCAGCCGCTCGCCGACATTGCCGCCGGCGGTGACGTTCATGCGCAGGTTCTGCCGCGGGTCCTGATGCACGAAACCCCAGTCGGAGCGGTGCAAAGTGCGCAATGCCGGTGCGGGCATCGCGTGCACGTCGTGCAGGTGGCCAGTGGGATCGCGGTACCAAACGGCGCCGGCGTCAGGCCTGAGACGGCCGGACAGCACGTTCAGCAGCGTCGTCTTGCCAGATCCTGACTCGCCGACCACCGCAAGCATTTCGCCTGGCCAGAGATCGACATCCACATCGGCCAGTGCGGCAAGCGCACCGTACGACAGCGACAGACCGCGGGCCGACAGCAGCGTATCTTCGCTCATTCTGCGGCCTCCTTGAGACCTTCGCTGCCGACATGGCCGGCAGCGCGCCGCTCCGCGCAATGATCGGTGTCGGAACACACGAACAGCCGCCCGCCGCGATCGTCGATTACCACCTCGTCCAGATACGAGGCGGTCGCGCCGCACAGTCCGCAGGGATGCGGCGCGCGGATCTGCCGGAACGGATGATCGTCGAAATCGAGCGAGCGCACGTCGGTCCAGGGTGGGATCGCGTAGATACGCTTCTCGCGGCCGGCACCGAACAATTGCAACGCCGGCATACGATGCAACTTAGGATTGTCGAACGCGGGGATCGGGCTCGGTGACATCAGATGTCGGTGGTTCACCAGCACCGGATAATCATAGCTGATCGAGATCTGGCCGAAGCGCGCGATGTCCTCGTACAACTTCACGTGCATCAGCCCGTAGTCCGCCAGCGAATGCATGCGGCGTGTCTCGATGCGCGACGGCTCCAGGCGGAACAGTGGTTCCGGCTGCGGCACCTGATAGACGATGATCTGGTCGTCGCGCAGCGCCTGCTCCGGGATGCGATGCCGCGTCTGGACCACCGTCGCATCCACGGTGCGCGTCGTGGTGCGCACACCAGCGGTGCGGGCGAAGAAGCGGCGGATCGACACTGCGTTGGTGGTGTCATCGGCGCCCTGGTCGATCACCTTCAGCACATCACCGGCGCCGAGCACCGACGCGGTGACCTGGATGCCGCCGGTTCCCCAGCCATACGGCAACGGCATTTCGCGTGATCCGAACGGCACCTGATGCCCCGGGATCGCCACCGCCTTCAATAGCGACCGGCGGATCATTCGCTTCGTCTGTTCGTCCAGATAGGCGAAGTTGTAGCCTTTCATTCCGCCGCCTCTGCGCGTTCCGCGGTTCCTGCGACCTCGCGCTGCAAGCGCCGCACGTTCTGCAACTCGCTCTGGAAGTCGACGTAATGCGGCAGCTTCAGATGTTCGACAAACCCGGTCGCTTCAATGTTGTCCGAGTGGTACAGCACGAACTCCACGTTCTGTGCCGGCGCGGTGACCTCCTCGCCCAGCTCCTCGGCGCGGGTGGCGCGATCGACCAGCGCCATCGCCATCGCCTTGCGCTCGGAAAAGCCGAACACCAGACCGTAGCCGCGGGTGAACTGTGGCGGGGTGGTCTTTGAACCTTTGAACTGGTTCACCATCTGGCATTCGGTTACAGTGATATCGCCGATGTCGATGGCGAATCCAAGCTCCGGTGGTTCAATCTCCACTGATAGCTCGCCCATGCGAATTTCGCCGGCGAACGGATGCGTGCCGCCATAGCCGCGCTGCGTCGAGTAGCCGAGGGCCAGCAGGAATCCCTCGTCGCCGCGTGCCAAGGCCTGCAACCGTACGTCGCGCGTCGCGGGAAAGGTCAGCGGCTGGCGCGTCAAATCGCCAGGTTCCGCCGCGCCGTCGCCGTCCGGTTCGATCAGCCCCTCTCGCCCAAGAATGTCCGGCACCCGCGGCATCGCATTCATGGCCTCGTCAGCACGCGGCGCCGCGACCTCAGCGGCACAGTCGGCGAGACCGAAATCCAGCAGCCGATGCGTGTAGTCGTAGGTGGGACCGAGCACCTGTCCGCCCGGCAGATCCTTGAACACCCCCGAGATGCGCCGCCGGATCCGCATCGCCGCGGTCTCGACCGGCAGTGAGTGCGCGAAGCGTGGCAGTGTCGTGCGGTAGGCGCGCAGCAGGAACGCCGCCTCGATCAGATCGCCCTGTGCCTGCTTCACTGCCAGCGCGGCAAGTGCCCTGTCGTACAGTGAACCTTCGCCCATCGCGCGATCGACAGCGCGTCCGAGTTGCTCCTCGATCTGCGCCAGTGACAGTTCCGGCACCGACCGATCGCCGCGCCGCTCCTCGGCCAGCCAGGCGTGCGCATTGTCGATCGCCTGCTCGCCGCCCTTGACCGCCACATAGGCCATGGCTCAGGCCTCCTCGATCGACACGCTGCGCGGCAATGCCGTGAGCGTCGTGCCGGCGCAAAGAATAATGTCGACGCCGCGCGGATACAGCGCATGGTTCCGTCGCCAGAGTGTCGCAAAATCCGCGGGCAGGTAGCTGACCGCCAGCAATGTGGGTTCGCGCAGGCCGGGTCCGGACAAGCGGTAGTGCGCACCGGTTCCGAGTGCAGCGATCTGGAGGATCAGGGTCGCGGAATCCTCGGGCGCTTCGTGCGTGCCTGCCGGCAGCGCCGCAAGATCGGGCAGCGACAGCGCCGCAGCAAACGCGGCCTCGTCCGGCGTTCCGATGATCACGGCGCCGCAGTGAAACGCCAGCCAGTCGCGCGCCGCGGCGGCGTCCGCATCGAGCCACAGCTTCGTCTCGTTATCGACCAGCGTGAGCAGCGCCGCCGCCGTCGCGGGATCGAGCGGCGGCGGAGCGGTCAGCCCTGCGGCCACCTGATGCAGCGTGCCCGGCCGCGCCATCGCATCGAGCACCGCACGGAAGGTCGCCTGTGCCTCGCCGACCGGATCAGCGAAACCAGGTAGAGCGATCGTCGCACTCATGTGCGCATATTCCGCATGGCGAAGAACTGCACGCGCGTCGCCGCCGCCTTCGCTGCCACGGCATCTCGTCTTGCCTGTTGTGATGCGGCCAGCGGCTCGATCACCTCGTTCAGCAGCGATGCCTGGCGCAGCGGGTCTTGCAACAGCGCATCGGCGAGCGCTGCGAGTTCCGCCTGGCGTTCGCTGCGACCAGCGACATAGGCGTGGCCCACCAAACCCGCCTCGGTTCGCACGGTGCAGCGCGTCGCGGTCAATTCGCCGAGATTGAACGGCGCCCCTCCACCGCCGGTGCGGCCGCGCACCATCACCAGCCCGGCTTCCGGTCCGCGTAGCACGCGATAGGCCGGCAGCGTGCCGAGGCGTTCGTTGAGGTCATCGGCGTCGGCACGGGCCAGCACCGCCATCCAGCGCCGGCGCGCGGCGTTCGGTTGATCCGGCGGCAATGCATCGGGCATCGGTGGGACCTGGTCTTGTTCGGATGTCTAGACAGCTAACCCGAGACCCGGTTATCGTCAAGCCAGCAGTTGCACGAACGGTCGTTCACGTGGATGACATTGCGATGAAGCCACCGGAACCAGTGTCGCGTCAGGAAGGCGTCGCGTTGTGGCGGCAGATCGCCAGTCGGTTGCAGCAGGATATCGGCGCCGGCATCTATTCACCTGGAGGACGCCTGCCAACCGAGGCGGAGCTGTCGCAGCAATTCCGGGTCAATCGTCACACGGTGCGCCGCGCGCTCGAAGAACTGTCGCGCGGCGGCATGGTAAGGGTGGAGCAGGGCCGCGGTTCGTTCGTCGCCGAGGACGTGCTGGAGTACGCCGTCGAGGCGCGTACGCGGTTCTCCGAGTGGATTCGCCGGCACAACATGGACCCGTCTGGGCGCGTGCTCGATCTCAAGGAAACCGCTGCCGATTCGCATGTCGCCGCCGGCCTCGGCATCCGGGCGGGCGGCCGCGTCGTGCTGCTCGAGCGGCTTGGCTTCGCCGACAACAGACCGGTTTGCGTTTCGCAGCATTACTTCCCCGCCGCCAGGCTGCGTGGCGTGATCGACGCATTACGCGCCGAACCGACGATCACCGAAGCTCTGAAGGCGGTCGGCGTCTCCGACTACCTGCGGCAGATCACCCGCGTCACCGCACGCCTGCCGAACGCGGAAGAGGCGGAGCTGCTGCGTATGCCGCGCAACCGGCCGTTGCTGGTCACCGAGAATATCAACGTCGATCGCGACGGCATGGTGGTGGAGTTCGGCGTCTCGCGCTATCCAACACCGCGCGTGCAGATCGTCTTCGAACCCTGAGAGCGACAGCGATGAACAGGCTGCGGATTACCGGTGGGCGGGTGCTGCTACGCGGCGATGGCGAGCAGACGGTGGACTTGGCGCTGGAGGATGGACACATCGCCGGCATCGGTCGCCGCGAAAGCGGTGCGGAATTCGATGCGCGCGATCTACTGGTGATGCCGGGCATCGTCGATATCCACGGCGACGCGTTTGAGCGGCAGTTGCAGCCGCGGCCTGGCGTTGGTTTTGCCGCCGACATCGCTTTGCACGACACCGAAGCGCAGTTGCTGGCGAACGGCATCACCACTGCATTTCATGGCGTGACGCTGTCGTGGGAACCCGGTTTGCGCAGCCTCACGGCGTGGCAGACGTTGCTCGATGCCCTGGAGGCACGGTGCTGGACCTGCGACATGCGGGTGCACCTGCGCTGGGAGGCGTTCAATCTCGAGGCGCTCGACATAGCGCTCGCCGACATCGCGGCGGGACGCGTCCACTTGTTGGCATTCAACGATCACACACCGCCGATCCTGGACAAGATCAAGGATCCGGTGGCGGGTGCGAAGTACAGCGATCGTGCCGGGATGAAACTGGATGATTTTCGCGCGCTCGCCGAACAGATCGGTGCACGTGCACCTGCGGTGCCTGATGCTTTGGAACGGATCGCAGCGGCGGCGCGTGCAGCCGGACTGCCGATGGCGAGCCACGACGACGAGACTGTTGCCACGCGTCAGGCGTTTCGCGCGCGTGGTGCCCGCATCTGCGAGTTCCCGATGGCCGAGGAGGTGGGACAGGAGGCCCGTGCCGAAGGTGACTGGGTGGTGATGGGTTGCCCGAACGTCGTGCGCGGAGGCTCGCACCTCGGTTGGACATCCGCGGCGCGAATGGCCGAAGCGGGGATCTGCAACGTGCTGTCGTCGGACTACTTCTATCCGGCGATGCTGCGAGCGGCGATGGCGCTGGCAGGGCGGGGCGCGTTCGATCTGCCGCGGGCATGGGATTTGATCTCCGCCAATCCAGCCGCGGCGACAGGGCTCGCCGATCGCGGTGCGATCGCGGAAGGATTGCGCGCGGACCTCGTGCTGGTCGATCCCATCGTACCACGTGTCGTCGCCACGATCGCGGGCGGGCGAATCGCCTATTTGACCGCTGACGGCGCCCAGCGACTTGGATCCGTCACGCCGGCGCGACATACGCAAGGGTAATCGCGAATCGATACGCATTATTTGCCCGGCGTTAAGCTGAAATTGGCGATTGCCGCTCTATTCTGGTATCGGATCGAGCGAACGATGTCGCGCGGATTCGCGGTTCTGCGATAGCGCCATCGATCGCGTTGGATCGACTGAAAGACCGGGAGATCACAACATCATGCAGGCCCAGACGGCCTACGGCCGGAGGCTGCTCGTGGTGTCGTCGCTGCTTGCGCTGGCGGCGTGCACCAACTTCCAGTCATCTGCTGCTGGCAACAGCACCGCCGGCGCGACGCAGGTGGCAGGGACGGATCCCGTGACAGCTGTGTCGGATGCCCTGGGGCAGCGCCTGGACACCATGCTGCGTGCGCCGCAAGTGAGCCACTGACGCAGGCCGGAGATCCAATCGCCTCTCCCGCAAGCAGGAGAAGCGAATCGTCTCGTTACTCCAGCCGGTCGAGATACTGCTGCACGAAGTCGCAGCCGACCTCCTTGGCGTAAGCCGCGATCAGCCGCGCTGTCACTGGGCCGGGGATCTTCCCGTCGGCAACCTTGCCGCCGTTGAAGCTGCGTACCGGCATGATGCACATGCTGGTCGAGGTGAGGAACATCTCGTCGGCGGTCTCGGCATCGAACAGGTCGAGGTCCTGCTCCTTGCAGGGAACCCCCAGTTTCGCCGCCAGATCGATCGTCATCTGTCGGCTGACGCCCGGCAGTACATATTTCTGCCGCGGCGTCAGCAGTCCGCCATCGCGCACGATGAAGATGTTGCTGCCCATGCCCTCGGCCAGATTGCCGTTCTCATCCAGCAGGATCGCCCAGGCGTCGGGATCGGCCGCCTTTACCGGCATCTCGGCCACGATCATATTCAGGTAGTTGTGCATCTTCGCGCGTGGGCTGAGCATGCTGGGCGAGGTGCGGCGCAGCGACGTCACCATCACATCGGCGCCATCGCGATAGTACTTCGCGCGTTTCTTCAGCGGCAGCGGCAGCACCTCGATCACCACGTTGGGTCCGGTGTGCGTCCAGCCCTCGTCGCCGACCGCGTCGACGCCGCGGCTGACGCGCTGGCCGACCCACCAGTCGCCAACGCTCTGCCGCAAGTGCTCGTTGCGGGCGACGACTTCCTCGGACAGTTCGACCATCTTGCCGGGCGACACGCCAGGATCGATGCGTAGATAGCGCAGCGAATTGTAGAAGCGGTCGATGTGCTCCTTCAGGCGGAACGGCGTGCCCTCGAAGGTACGCGTCATGTCGAACGCGCCATCGCCGTATTTCCAGCTGCGGTCGCGGAACGGGATCATCACCTGCCCCTCCGGCATGAATTGGCCGTTGAACCAGGCGATGCGGCTGTTCGAGAGCCCAGACATGGGGATCCTCCGAGGTTTGCTGCGCGAGGGTTCACCGATTGCCCGGGCGTGGTCAATGGTCGGGCCGGGCTGTAGGGTGCCATCGCGTTGACCTTGAGGGACATGGTCCGGGATGAATTTTGATTTTTCCGATGACCTGCAGCAATTGCGGGCTCAGGCGCGGCGGTTTCTCACCGAACAGTCGCCACCAAAGCTGGTACGGCAGGTACTTGAGGGTGGCGAATCCTACGCCGCTGTGCTGTGGCGCGGGATGGCGGATATGGGCTGGCTGGGTGCCGCCATCCCCGAGCAGTACGGCGGCGCCGGCCTCGGCTACGAGGGCCTGTGCGTGCTGGCCGAGGAACTCGGCCGTGTGTTGGCGCCGGTTCCGTTCGCTTCCTCGGCTTATCTCGCCACCGAGGCGCTGTTGCTGGCGGGAACCGAGGCGCAGAAGCGACGGCTGTTGCCGAAGCTGGCGGACGGCTCTGCGATCGGCTGCCTGGCGCTGGCCGAGGGCACGGGAAATCCCGATCCCGCCAGTGTACGGGCGCGCGCGATCGGCGGCAGGCTGAGCGGCGGCAAATGGCCGGTGATGGACGGCGGCATTGCCGATTTCACGATCGTCGTTGCGCGCGACGAGGCAGGCGAGATCGCGCTGTTCCTAAGCGATCTCACGATGGTCGCCCGCCGCGAACTCACCACCGTCGATCCCAGCCGCAACCACGCGCGCATCGACTTCGCCGGGGCGGAGGTGGAACGGCTCGGCTCACAGACGGGCTGGTCGCTGGTGCAGCGTCTGCTCGAGCGGGCGGCGATCATGGTGGCGTTCGAGCAGGTGGGCGGCGCCGATGCCTCGCTCGAAATGGCGCGCAACTATGCACAGGAGCGCTACGCGTTCGGCCGGCCGATAGGTTCATTCCAGGCGATCAAGCACAAGCTTGCCGATGTGTATGTCGCGATCGAGCTGGCACGGTCGAATGCGTATTACGGGGCGTGGGCGTTGTCGGCGGATGCAGCCGAACTACCGCTCGCCGCGGCGACCGCGCGGGTGTCGGCGACCGAGGCGTTCCATCTGGCGTCCAAGGAGAACATTCAGACGCACGGCGGCATCGGTTTCACCTGGGATGTGGACTGCCACCTCTACTATCGGCGATCGAAGCAGCTTGCGTTGGCACTCGGGGCACCGCCGTGGTGGAAGCATCGCCTGGTCGAGCTGATCGAAATGCGCAACGCGGCGTAGGGGGCGCACATGGACTTCAACGATACACCGGACGAGGCCGCGTTCCGCGCCGAGGCGCGCGCCTTCCTCGCGACCAATGCGGAGCCCAAGGGCCGCGCGCGGCCGGTGCTGCGGCTCGGCGATCTCGGTGACGGCGCGGTGCAGCGCTGCAAGGCGTGGCAGGTGAAGAAGGCCGATGCGGGCTTCGCCGCTATTACCTGGCCGAAGCAATACGGCGGGCGCGAGGCGTCGCCGATCCTGGCGGTGATCTACCAGCAGGAGGAAGAGAGCTACGCGGTGCCGCGCGGCCTGTTCGAGATCGGTCTCGGTATGTGCATCCCCACGATGATGGCGTATGCAAAGCCGGAACAGCTCGATCGTCATGTGCGGCCGGCGCTGCGCGGCGAGGAAGTGTGGTGCCAGTTGTTCTCGGAGCCCGCGGGAGGGTCCGATCTGGCGGCGCTGCGCACGCGCGCGGAGCGCGACGGCGACGACTGGATCATCAACGGACAGAAGATCTGGACCTCTGGCGCGCATCTGTCCGACTTCGGCATCGTTGTCGTGCGTACCGATCCGAATGTGCCGAAGCACGAGGGGCTGACGTTTTTCTTCCTCGACATGCGCTCGCCAGGGATCGAGATCAGGCCGATCCACCAGATGTCGGGCGCGTCGCACTTCAACGAGGTGTTCTTCACCGATGTGCGCGTGCCGGATGCGCAGCGGCTCGGTGCGGTGGGGCAGGGGTGGAAGGTCTCGCTTACTACACTGATGAACGAACGCCTGGCGGTGGGCGAGGTGCATCGCCCGGATGTCGAGGATTTGCTGGAGCTTGCGCGGTCGTTGATGGTGCTGAGTGACGGCGCGGTGCGCGAGCGCATCGCGGAATGGTATGCGCGAACGCAGGGTCTGAAGTTCACCCGCTTCCGTACCATGACGGCGCTGTCGCGCGGCCAGACGCCGGGGCCGGAGAACTCGATTCACAAGCTGGTGAACGCGAGCAAGCTGCAGGACATCGCGTCCTACGGGATGGACCTGATGGGCATGGCCGGGCTGGTGATGGATGACGACCTGACGGCGGCGTACGCGATGTTCCAGCAGGCGCTGCTGTCGTCGCCTAGCGCGCGGATTGCCGGCGGATCAGACGAGATCCTCCGAAATATCATCGCCGAACGCGTGCTTGGGCTGCCCGCCGACATCCGTGTCGACAAGAACCGGCCGTTCAACCAGGTGCCGACGGGGCGCCGGTAGCGGGCGCTAATCCTCCAGGCGGAAGCCCAGCTTCAGGGTCACCTGGTAGTGCTTCACCTTGCCGTCCTCGATGTGCCCGCGCATCTGCTCGACCTCGAACCAGCCGATGTTGCGCAGCGTCTCCGAGGCCTTCGCGATGGCGCAATCGATCGCCTTGCTGACGCTGACTTCGGATGAGCCGACGATTTCAACGACCTTGTAGACATGCTCTGGCATAGCGGATCCTCCCTGCTCTGGCGGGTAACGCGATCGCCGGCCGAAGGATGGGCGATCCTGTCGGAAGTGTGAAGCAGGGAAGTCACCTTGGGTCAGGCTGGTGGGGCAGCGTGACCCAGGCCGCGACCGTGGAGCGGGGGACGCGGATACGCGGTCGTCAGTTGTTCGCTCGGCGACGCAGGGCAAGGAGGCGGACGAGGCCGCTGCCGAGCAGCAGGAACGAGGCCGGTTCGGGCACGATCAGGTCAATTACGGTGGAGCCGCCGTTCAGCAAACTGATCATACGGGTGGGGTCGCTCGGGTCAGTTTCCATTATGATCTCCGGTGGCGTCGTGGAGAGGTCCGACCGGTTATCATCGACACGATGTCGTATACGTGGGGTGTGTCGATCCCCGGTGCCGTCGGGCTGACATTCGCCGGACTGGGCGGCGACTTCACCGACGAGTTGCAGGACCGTCTGCGCAGCAAGCTGCACGAACTGACCGGCCGCGATCTTGACCGGCCGATTGTGGCAGTCGGCTGGAACCCGGAACGCTTCGACGGCCGCAACCTCGCGCTGCGTCTCGTCGCACTCGGCTACACGCGGGTCTACTGGTACCGCG
>DASXNR010000524.1:0-12618 GCA_036494925.1 Acetobacteraceae bacterium | reverse complement strand
GGGCCCGCCGATCTTTCCAGCCATGTCGAAGCGCTTCGACTCCGCGTCGCGTTGTGGCCGCTGATTGGCGGACGGGTGGACGCACGCGAGTTGGTGCTGCATGGACCTGACCTGCGCATCCCCTGGCCGCAGGAGCCAGGTACGCTGCGTCCGCGACCACCCTCCTGGCTCGCAGCCTTTGCTGCCCGGATCGAGAATGGTCGGCTCACGGTCGGGCGGCTCGCGTTCACCGGGGTAGATGCGATTCTGGAAACACTGGACACCGGCGCACTGTCGGCGTCCGGTACGGGGCAGTTCAGCGGCCAGAACTGGCATTTCACCGCGCGACTGACCGCTGCGGGTCCGGATGGCGCGGCCGGGCTGAACGTGACGCTGGACGGGCAGGGCGGAGCGAACGGTATCGGCGCCAGCTTCGCCGGCCAGTTCGCGCGGGACGGAATGCTCTCCGGGGCGATCTCGGGTCGCGGGCCCAACCTCGCGGTGCTGCTGCCGACGCCGGCGGTGCCGTTCCGCGTGGATGGGCGGCTGGCTGTCGGCAGCGGCCTGGCGGAGGTGGCCGATCTGGCGCTGGAGATCGGCGGTTCGCCGGCGCGCGGGTCTGCGGCGCTGCGTGTCGCGCCCAATCAGCGGCTGGACATCGTGTTGGCCACCAGCCGGCTCGACCTCGATGCCTGGCTGCCGGTGCTGCTGCGCGCGGGCAACACGATTGCCGGAATCGACGTCCCGATCGGTATCGAAGTCTCAGCCGAGGCGGCGCCGTTGGCGGGCGGAACGTTCGAGCACGTGCGTGCCGCGCTCGATGTGATCGACAAGGAACTCGTAGTACGCGAGGCCAGCGCGCTGGTGCCGGGCAACGGCACGCTGCAATTGCGGGGGCGCATTGCCCGGGATGATCCGGCACACCCTCGCTTCGACGGCGATGCCAGGCTTTATGCACCATTGCTGCGGACGACGTTGCGCTGGCTGGAGGAGGCATTGCCTGGCTCGCTGCCGCCACAGCTTTTGGCGGACTTGCCGGACAGCGCGGCGCAGCGCGGCGAACTGTCCGCGCATGTAGTGGTCGGCGGCGGAGAGGTCGCGTTGCGGCAGATCGTCGGCATGCTCGACGACGTGCCGGTCGCCGGCAATCTCGGATTCAAGCGGGGTGAACCGCCGGCGCTGACGGCCGAGCTGTCGCTGGACCGCCTGGCGCTGGATCATTGGTTGCCGCCGCGCCTGCCTGATCTAGCCGTTCTGTCCGGGCCGCTGTCCGGCCTGGACGCCGAACTGCGGCTCACTATCCGGCAGGCAACGTTGGCCGGTACGACGATCGATGGGCTGGCGATCGACGCGGCGATCGAGGCCGGTGCCGTCCAGTTGCGCCGGATCGAGGGCACAGCGCGCGACGCGCATGTAACGGTCTCGGGGATGCTGGGGGGCGGCAGGCTGGGCGGTGGCAGGCTCAGTATCGAAACCAAGGACGCGACCAGGCTGGCGGAGCTGCTGCCCTCAGCCTGGCGGGCGACGCCGGCATTCTGGCATGGGCCCGCGAAACTGGATGTGCAGATCGCGGGGCCGCCGGAGGCGCTGGTCGTCGATGCGGGACTGGCACTGGCAGATGCTCGTTTGGAGGCGAGCCCGATTCTTGACCTGAGATCGGGAAAGTGGAGCACGACGCTGACATTGCGCCATCCCGGTGCGCGCCGGTTGATCGCAGCGCTGGGCTGGTCAGAACATGAGGGCCTGAGCGCCCTGCCCGCCTGGCTCGGCGACGGTTCGCTGTCGCTGGTCGCACATCTTGCCGGTGCAGGAAGTCGGTTCGCTGCCGAAAATTTCGATCTTACCGCGGCAATGCTGCATGCAAGCGGCGAACTTGCCTTCGACCTGGGGAGCGGCGCACCGCGCGTGTCCGGCCGTGTCGATACAGACGCAGTGACGCTGCCGCTGCCGAACGGCGCTTCGGCGTTGCCGCTGCCACTTGGCATTCTGTATGGCTGGCGGGGCAGCGTTCAGCTTGGCATTGGCCAACTGGCCGTGGGAGCCGGACCCGCGCTGCGCGACGCGACCGTCACGCTTTCAGTGGCGGATGACAAACTGCTGCTCGAGGATTTCGTCGCGAAGCTCGGTTCCGGAACCGTATCCGGCAGCGTCACGGTCGATGCGGCTGCCAAGCCGCCTGCGCTCGCGGTGCAGGCCAAGGTAGGCGATGTCGCCATCAACGGCCCGCTGGGCAATGCGCCGATCGATCTGCTGTCGGGTCGCGCCGATGCCAGCATGCAACTTGTCGCAAGTGGCTACAGCCAGTCTGTCATCCTCGCGACGCTCGATGGTCACGTCACGCTCACGGTGCACGACGGCACGATCGCAGGTTTCGATCTGTTCCGATTGAAACAGGCGATCGATAAGTCGGATCCGAAATCGGTCGAAGCGACGGCGGCCGAGGCATTGCGTTCGGGAGCGAGCGGATTCGATCTGCTGGACGTGAGTGCGAGCATCGCGCACGGCGATCTGGTGCTCCAAACCGGCAGCATGAACGGCATTGCCGGCGGGGCGCAGGTCAGCGGCGGAATGAACCTCGCCGGCCAGACGCTGGACGTCCGGATTGCCCTGCAACCGGCGTTGCCGAGCCCGCCTGAGGTCGCAATCCATCTGACCGGGCCGATCGATCAACCGAAGCGCGCGACGGAGCTTGCCGGTTTGGCCCGTTGGATGGCGGCGCTGGTGCACTGATCGGTGCGCCGGGACGCATCTGGACAGGGTAGTCCCGATGCGTAACGCTCGCGGCACGCTTCGCACAAGGGATCGTCATGCTGTTCGAATTCGACAACACACCGAACGAGAATATCTACAAGCTGCTGGTTTCGACCGTTGTTCCGCGCCCGATCGCCTGGGTGACGACGCAGGACATCGACGGATCGGTGAACGCCGCGCCGTTCTCTTTCTTCAATGCCGTGTCGGGCAATCCGCCGGTGGTTGCGATCGGTATCGGCGGCAGGGCTCCGGGCGACGTGAAGGACACCGGCGGCAACATCCGGCGCACCGGGCAGTTCGTGGTGAACCTGGTCAGCAACGCATTGGCCGAGCAGATGAACATCACCGCGATCGACTTCGACAAGCAGGTGAACGAGCTGGCCGAAGCAGGGCTGCACACCGCGGCCTCGTCGCGCGTGAAGCCGCCGCGCATCGCGGAAAGCCCGGTGTCGTTCGAGTGCGAGCGGCTGGTGATCGTCGAGGTCGGCGTCGATCGTGCGGTGGTGCTCGGTAAGGTGGTGGCGATCCACGTGGCTGACGAATGCGTGCTGGATAAGGACAGGTGCTACATCGACACGCCGAAGTTGGATCTGATCGGGCGCATGCATGGCCGAGGCTGGTATTCGCGCACCACCGACCGCTTCGACATGCCGCGCATCGATGTCGCCGACTGGCCGCTGCGCAAGGCCGCGGAGTAGTCGGCGGTCAGGGTGATGGGTTTCGCGTCGCTCAACCCATCCTACGAAGGACCGCCGGCCGCGTCAGGACCCATCCGGCTGCAGGATGCCGCCACGCGGTGTGGCGGCGTGTTCCTTCAGCACCGAATCGGTGCCCGGATCGACCTCCTTTAGCAGCACGTCGTAGCCCCAGAGGTCGGCCAGGTGCTGCAGCACGAAGCGCGCGTCGCGCTCTTCCAGCAGCACGCGGTTGAGCGCGCGGTGATGCAGGATCAGCCGCCGGTCGCCGGCGAGGTTCACATCCACCACCTGGATGTCGGGCAGGCTCCACGCGGTGTCGTACTGCCGCGCCAGTGCGCGCTGGATCTTGCGATAGCCGCGTTCGTCGTGAATCGCCTCGACGCTCAGGTTCGGCTCATTGGCGTCATCGAGCACATGGAACAGCCCGAACTGACGGATCAGCCGCGGGCTTAAATATTGCAGGATGAAGCTCTCGTCGCGGTAGTTTGCCCACACCTCGCGCAGCACACCCATTGGATCGGCGGCGCCGGCGATATCGGGGAACCAGTTCTGATCCTCGGCCGTCGGTTCGATGCAGATGCGCTCGATGTCGCGCATCATCGCGAAGCCGAGGGCATAGGGGTTGATGCCGGAATAGCGCGGATCGTCGAAGTCCGGCTGGAACACCACGTTGGTGTGCGAACGCAGGAACTCGACCATGTTGCCGTCGGTCAACTGCCCCTTTTCGTGCAGACGGTTCATGATCCGATAGTGCGTATAGGTGGCGCAGCCCTCGTTCATCAGCTTGGTCTGCGACTGCGGATAGAAGTACTGCGCGATCATCCGCACGACGCGCAGGATCTCACGCTGCCAGGGCTGCAGGCGTGGCGCGGTCTTTTCGAGGAAATAGAGCACGTTCTCCTGCGGCAACTGCAGCAGCGCGCGGCGGCGTTCGTCGAGCGAGCGGTCCACTTTTTCCGCGTCCTTGCCAGGGACGGTGCGCCACAGGTCGTTGAACACCTGCTCATCGTGGATCCGCCGCTCCTTGGCGCGCTGCTCCTCCGAGCGCAGATCCGCGACCCGGCGGCGCGGATAGCGGTGCACGCCGTGGCTCATCAGCGCATGCGCGGCATCCAGCAGACGTTCCACCTGCGCCTCGCCGTAACGCTCCTCGCAATGCGCGATGTAGCCGCGGGCGAATTCCAGGTAGTCGAGGATGCCGTCCGCGTCCGTCCACTGCTTGAATACGTAGTTGTTCTTGAAGAAGTGGTTGTGGCCGAATGCAGCGTGGGCGATCACCAACGTCTGCATGGTGGCCGTGTTCTCCTCCATGATGTAGCTGATGCATGGATTGGAGTTGATCACGATCTCATACGCGAGGCCCTGCATGCCGGCGCGGTACATCGCCTCGTTGCGGGCGAAATGCTTGCCGAACGACCAGTGCTTGTAGAACAGCGGCATACCGATCGAGGAATAGGCATCCAGCATCTGCTCGGTGCCGATGATCTCGATCTGGTTGGGATACACGTCCAGCCCGAGTTCGCCGACCGCGATCTTCTCGATCGCGTCGTGCACACGCTGGACCGTGCTGAACTCCCAGTCGGCACCCTCGAACAGCGGGCGCTCGGCCCGGATACCGCCGCCGAAGTCGTTCATGTCGTTTCGGCTCCTGTGGTCGCCTGCTTCTTCGCGAACAGCTCGCGGAACACCGGATAGATGTCGCGCCGGTGTCCCACCTTGCGCATCGCCATCGGCGCGCCGGTCTTGCAGATCGCCGTGTAGGTCTGCCACAGATCGGAGTCGCGGCGGATGAATCCTGGCGGGAAGTGCTCCGAATCGCGACCGACCTCGAGGTAGGCATAGTACTGGCACACCGGCAGGATGCTGCCGGTCAGCAGGCCCGCTGTCTTGTCGTTGTCCGAGGCGGTGTTGTCGCCGTCCGACGCCTGGGCAGCGTAGATGTTCCAGGAATCCGGGCTGTAGCGCTCATCGATGACGCGCTGCATTTCCTCCAGTGCGGTCGACACCACCGTGCCGCCGGTCTCCGGCGAGTGGAAGAAGGTATCCTCGTCCACTTCCTGCGCCTGGTGGGTGTGGCGGATGAACACCACGTCCACGTGTTTGTAGCGACGCTTCAGGAAGATATAGAGCAGCACGTAGAACCGCTTGGCGAGGTCCTTCATGTGCTCGGTCATCGAGCCGGACACGTCCATCAGGCAGAACATCACCGCCTGCGCCACCGGCTTCGGCTGCGGCGTGAACATGCGGTAGCGGACGTCGAGCGGGTCGATATACGGGATCAGTCCGGTGCGCCGCAGCTTGCGCTCGAGCTCGGCCTCCAGCTCGGCTCGGCGGGCGTGGTCTTCGCCGTCCGGGCTGAGCGCCGCGATCTCGTCGCGCAGGCGCTGCAGCTCGTCGGGCTTTGGGCGCTTCAACGCAATCCGGCGCGACAGACTGTTGCGCACTGTGCGCAGCAACGCGAGGTTGGCCGGCGAGCCGGTGACCGAATAGCCGGCGCGATGCCAGCTCACGCTCTCGGTATCCACCACGCGGCGCTTCGCGAGATCCGGCAGCTCGAGGTCTTCCAGGAACAGATCGACAAATTCATCGCGCGACAGCGCGAAGCGGAAATCGTCCTGTCCCTCACCGTCCGGACTGCCTTCGGAGCCGCCGCCGCCAGCGCCGCCCTGCGGACGGGGAATCGTATCGCCCTCGATATACTGCTTGTTGCCGGGCAGCAGGTGGTCGCGCATGCCGCCGGAGGCGCTGCGGTGAAACGATGGTTCATGCACACCCTGCGCGGGGAGCGCGACCTCCCCCGCCTGGTCGGCGTCCTTGATGCTGCGGCTGGCCGAGCTTTCGTGCACCGCCTTGCGGATCAGTGACTTGGCACGGCGCATGAACCGTTGCCGGTTGGCGAGGTTCTTGCCGCTGGGGTTGAGACGCCGGTCGACGATGTGCATGAGTTGCCTGTTCCGGACGGGGCCGCCGTCACCCCGCCTGCTTGACGCGCATGTACCACTCGACCAGGCGGCGGACCTGCCGCTCGGTGTAGCCGCGCGCTGTCATACGCTCGACGAATTCCGCGTGCTTCTTCTCGCTGTCGCTGTCCTTCTTGGACCCGAAGCTGATCACCGGCAGCAGCTCCTCCACCTGGCTGAACATGCGTCGTTCAATGACCTCGCGGATCTTCTCGTAACTGGTCCAGGACGGGTTCTTGCCGTTGTTGTTGGCACGCGCCCGCAGACTGAACTTCACCACCTCGTTCCTGAAGTCCTTCGGATTGGCGATTCCGGCAGGCTTCTCGACCTTCGTCAACTCCTGGTTCAGCAGCTCGCGGTTCATAAGCTGGCCGGTGTCGGGGTCCTTGAAGTCGATGTCCTCGATCCAGGCATCGGCATACGACACGTAGCGGTCGAACAGGTTCTGCCCATAGTCGTGATATGATTCGAGATAGGCCTTCTGAATCTCGTTGCCGATGAACTCGGCGTAGCGTGGCGCGAGTTCGCCCTTGATGAACTCCAGGAAGCGCTTCTCGGTCTCGGTCGGCAGCTGCTCGCGGCGGATCGCCTGCTCCAGCACGTACATCAGATGCACCGGATCGGCAGCCACTTCGGTGGTGTCGTGGTTGAACGTCGCTGCCAGCACCTTGAACGCGAATCGGGTCGAGGCGCCGTCCATGCCTTCCTCGACGCCCGCCGCATCCTTGTATTCCTGCAGCGAGCGGGCGCGCGGATCGGTCTCCTTCAGGCTCTCGCCATCGTAGACCCGCATCTTGGCGAACAGCGTCGAGTTCTCGTGCCGGCGCAGCCGGGACAGCACCGAGAAGCGTGCCAGCATCTCCAGCGTCGCCGGCGCGCAGGGCGACGCGGCGAGTTCGGAGGTCCGCACCAGCTTGTCGTAGATCTTCTGCTCTTCGTTGACACGCAGGCAGTACGGGACCTTGATCACGTAGATGCGGTCGATGAAGGCTTCGTTGTTGCGGTTGTTCTTGAAGGTCTGCCACTCCGCCTCGTTGGAGTGGGCGAGAATGATGCCGCTGAACGGAATGGCGCCGATGTTTTCGGTACCAATATAGTTGCCTTCCTGCGTCGCGGTCAGCAACGGGTGCAGCATCTTGATCGGCGCCTTGAACATCTCGACGAACTCGAGCAGTCCCTGGTTGGCGCGATTGAGACCGCCCGAATAGCTGTAGGCATCGGGGTCGTTCTGTGCATGCAACTCCAGCTTGCGGATGTCGACCTTGCCGACCAGTGACGAGATGTCCTGGTTGTTCTCATCGCCGGGTTCGGTCTTCGCGACGGCGATCTGGCGCAGCCGCGAGGGCACCAGCTTGGCGACTCGGAAGCGCGAGATGTCGCCCTCGAATTCATCGAGTCGCTTGATGCACCACGGGCTCATCAGCCCGGTGAGACGCCGTTGCGGAATGCCGTAGCGATCCTCGAGCATCGCTCCCATGCGCTCAGGATTGAACAGCCCGAGCGGGCTTTCGAACACCGGGCTCAACTGGTCGCCGGCCTTCAGCACATAGATGGGATGCGTTTCCATCAATGCCTTCAGGCGTTCGGCGAGCGACGACTTGCCGCCGCCGACGGGGCCCAGAAGGTACATGATCTGCTTGCGCTCTTCGAGACCCTGCGCCGCGTGACGCAGGAACCCGACGATGCGCTCGATCGTCTCTTCCATGCCGTAAAATTCGGAGAACGCCGGATAGACCCGGATGGTACGGTTCATGAAGATGCGGCCGAGTCGCGCGTCCTTCGCGGTATCGACCATCTCCGGTTCGCCGATCGCGGCGAGCAGACGCTCGGTCGCGGTCGCGTACATCATCGGGTTGTCGCGGCACGCTTCCAGATATTCGGGAAGCGTCAACTCCGCTTCGCGGTTCGCCTCGAAGCTTCTGGCATAGGCGGCGAACAAATCATCGACCGGATACATCGGCCGCTCCATTAAAAAGGGGAACACCTCCTGCACCAATGCAAGATAGGTGCGAGCGTAGCGTATCGTACGGGTGTCGCGTGAATGTTTTTTTGCGCGCGCGTGCAGTTTGCACGCATGGTGTGGCGGAACCTGATTCAGGCATTTTGGCCTCCTGTCGGAGTCGGTTGGCCGTTACGGTGACCAAGCGACCAAGCATGGTGACTTTGTGGCAGGTCACAATGACGTGGCGTTGACGCAGTGGCGGCGAACTCGCCTCATCGCCAGCGTATTGCGCCCAATCGGGTGGCGTCTCAGCGGAGGAGACGCCTCTGACCGAGCGGATTTGGCTAGAACTATGCATTATTTTCAATAGATTATCGAGGATTATTTAGGCCGGGTCGCGATCGCTCGGCCACGCGGCGCCCGCTCCAGCGGCGGCGGCAAACGCCGTTTTCACAAACCAGAAAGTGAGTTCGTCGGGAGTACCTTGCCATCGTCGCCGCCTCCGCTCCCGGCCGCTGCGGATCGGGCAAGCAACGGGCGAGTTTCGCAAACTTACTCGAATATTTCTAACACCGCGTTAATCCGCCGCATGCGACCATGCTGCGCGGCGCCGCCCGAGTCGCGGTAGCTATTTGTCGGCGGCCATCGATTAGGGTGTCGCGAACGCGCGCGAATATTGGGCTGCATGCCGGTCGGCGTGGCGTTGCCTGCCTGCGGCCTGGGCAATCGTCATGGATCTCGCTGCTGCTCTCCGCGCGCCGCAGTCAGCACGCTCTCCTCCGTGGCATCGTCGGGCGGCCTGGGCGCGCCGTCGCGCAGCAATCGGACTGTGCGCCGCATCTGGTCGTAATAGCGGCGGCACGCTTCGCATCGGATCAGATGCCACCACATGTCCACGCGCCTGCGGAGCGATACCGCGCGCTCCAGGTAATCCGTTACCAATTCGCTCATATCGCGGCAGGTCGGCACGCTGGGCGCTCCCACGCCGAAGGGCGGTGAATCCATGAGACTCGGCGCTGTGCCGTACGTTACAGAAACTCTGCACGCATCCACCAAACCAGCGCCAGTGTTCCGGGGCAGCCGCTCATGCGTCAAACCGAGTTCGACGACCCGGAATTCCTGGCGCGGCTGCGCCGCGGCGATGAGCGGGCGTATCGGATGCTGATCAGGCGCTTCCACGGCTCGCTGATCGGCCTGGCTGCCTCGATCATCGGCAGCCGGGCGCAGGCCGAGGAGGTGGTGCAGGATGGCTGGCTCGCGGTGTTTTCGGGCATCGGCGGCTTCGAGGGCCGCTCCAGCGTTGTCACCTGGCTGTTCAGCATCGTGCTGAATCGCGCGCGCACCCGCGCCACGCGGGAAGGGCGTCTGGTCGGCCTGCCTGCGCTGATGGAAGGCACTCCACCTGGGGGCAGGGCGGTCGATGTGTCGGAATTCAAGCCTGACGGTCACTGGGTCGAGGCGCCCCGCCTGTGGGACCAGATCGACCCGGAGCGCATCGTCGCCGGGCGGCAGCTGTGGGACCACGTGATGGAGGCGATCGACCGGCTGCCCGCCGGGCAGCGTGCCGTCATAATCCTGCGCGACATCGAGGGCTGCGAGGCCGAGGAGGCGTGCACGCTGCTCGGCCTCAGCGCCGAGAACCAGCGGGTGCTGCTGCACCGCGCGCGCGGCCGTGTCCGCCAGACGATCGATGCCGTGACCGGCGCGCCGCGTCTCGCCGCGGTGGCTGCGGCGCCACGGCGGCGCGGCGGTGCAGCCAGCGCGGCGAATCGCCTTGTGGCCTGGGCACGCTGCTACAGTCGGCTCGCGTGCATCGACCCAGTACACTGGTTGATCCGCGCGATGGTGGTATCGTAGCGGGTCAGTATCGGTCTGGAGGGGGGCATGGCACCACGCAAGGCGAAATCCGCAGCGGCGTCACCCAAGACGCGCGCACCGGCCGCGGCGGCGGAGCGGCAAGCAAATCGGCAGGATGCCCAGGCGGGGGGTGGCGGCAATTCGAATCGCCTGCTGCGCGAGGCGGCCTGGAGCCGCATGTTCGGGCGGGTCGAGTCGAAGAATCCGTTCACCCGCTAGGCGACATCCGGAGGCATGGTGGCGCACCCGCCGGCCAATGTACGTTCGGCCGAACAGAGCGTTCCGCTCGACTGGGCCGCCGTGCGCACCTACCTGGCCAGCCAGGGGTTGCGCCTCGACAGCGACCCGCCGCCCCGGCAGTTTTCCGGCGGGCTGGCGAACCTGAACTACCTGATCCAGCTCGATGGCAGCCCTGCCGTCTTGCGGCGGCCGCCGCTCGGCGAACTTCCGGCCGGCGCTTATGATATGGCACGCGAGTTCCGCATCCTGAGCCGGCTGCCCGATGCGTTGCCGTTCGTCCCGCGCGGGCTGTTCCTCGGGACCGACGCGACGGTGATGGGTACGCAGTTCCAGATCATCGAGTACCGTCCCGGCCTGGTGATCCGCGAGCACCTTCCCGCGGAACTGGCCGGCCGGCCGGAGGTCGGCGCCCGCCTGTCGCAGGTGCTGCTCGAGACGCTGGCGGCGATCCACGCGGTGGATACCGAGGCGGTGGGCCTGGACGATCTCGGCCGGCCGGCGGGGTTTCTCGCGCGTGCCGTTGCCGGCTGGCGCAGGCGCGGGCTCGCCGCTCTGGAGGCAGGCACCGAGACCCTGCACGCCGAGCTGGGGACATGGCTGGAACGCCATCAGGTGCCGGACGGCGCGCCGGCGCTGCTGCACAACGATTTCAAGCTCAACAACATGATCCTGGACCCGCACGATCTGTCGCCGGTCGCGGTGGTGGACTGGGACCAGGGCACGCGCGGCGATCCGCTGTTCGATTTCGCCACGCTGCTGAGCTACTGGGTGCACGACGACGATCCGCCGGCGCTGCACGACATGGCGCAGATGCCGGCGGACGAAGGCGGCTTCTGGCCGCGCGAGCAGGCAGTGGCGAGCTATGCCGCGTTGAGTGGGCGCGACGTATCCGACTTCCTGTTCCATCGCGTGCTGGCGATGTACAAGCTGGGCGTGATCTTCCTGCAGCTCGGTTATCGCTGGCGCAGCGGGGCTACCACCGAGCCGCGCTATGCCGGCCTCACCGGGATCGGCACCGGCATCGTCGAGTTCGCCCACGAGATCGCCCAGGGACGCGCATTCTGATGGATTTTTCGCTCTCTCCCGAGCTGCAGGAACTGCAGCAGCGCACCCGCGGCTTCATCCGCGACAAGATCATCCCGCTGGAAGGCGATTCGCGGCAGACCGCGCACGGTCCGACCGAACAGTTCCGCCGCGAATTGGTGGCACTCGGTCGCGAGGCTGGACTGTTGGCGCCGCACGCCTCGGCGGAATACGGCGGCCTTGGGCTGAACAGTGTCGGCAAGGCGGTGGTGTTCGAGGAGTCGGGCTACTCGCTGCTCGGCCCGGTCGCGATGCACATCTTCGCGCCGGACGAAGGCAACATCCATTTGCTGGAGCAGGTCGCCACACCGGAGCAGAAGGAACGCTGGCTGCGCCCGCTGGCGAGCGGCGCGATCCGCTCCTGCTTCTGCATGACCGAGCCGGCGCCGGGTGCGGGTTCGGATCCCTCCGCGCTGAACACAACAGCGGTACAGGACGGCAATCACTGGGTGATCAACGGGGAGAAATGGTTCATCACCGGCGCGGAGGGTGCCGGGTTCGCCATCATCATGGCGAAGGGCGATGACGGCGCGGCGACGATGTTCCTCGCCGACATGGACCAGCCGGGCATCGAGATCGTGCGCACGATGCACAGCCTGGATCAGGCGTTCGCCGGCGGCCATGCGGTGGTGCGGTTCAACAACCTGCGGGTGCCCGCGGGCGACATCCTGGGCGAGCCAGGCAAGGGGTTCCGTTACGCGCAGGTGCGACTGGCGCCGGCGCGGCTGACCCACTGCATGCGCTGGCTTGGCGCGGCGCGGCGCGCACACGATATCGCCGCGGAATACGCCGGCCGCCGTGAGGTGTTCGGCGCGAAGCTGGTGCACCACGAAGGAGTCGGCTTCATGCTGGCCGACAACGAGATCGACATCCGCATGAGCCGGCTGGCGATCTGGCACACCGCCTGGGTGCTCGACCAGGGGGCGCGGGGTACCACGGAGTCCTCGATCGCCAAGGTGTTCTGCTCCGAAGCGATCTGGCGCGTGGTCGATCGCTGCGTGCAGGTGCTGGGCGGGCAGGGCGTCACCGGCGAGACGCTGGTGGAACGCATCTTCCGCGAAGTCCGCGCGTTCCGCATCTACGACGGCCCGTCCGAAGTGCATCGCTG
>DASXNR010000523.1:0-13014 GCA_036494925.1 Acetobacteraceae bacterium | reverse complement strand
GCCCATGCGGCGGCCACCAGCCTCGGTGATGCCGATATGCAACGGGTGATCGCAAACTTCCGCCAGCTGCTGATAGGCGGCCACCGCCAGGAACACGTCCGACGCCTTCACGCTGATCTTGAAGTCGTGGAAATCGTGCTGCTGCAGGATGTTGGCGTGGTACAGCGCGCTCTCCACCAGTGCTTCGGGGTTCGGCTCGCCGTATTTCTCCAGCAGGTGCTTCTCCAGTGAGCCCGCATTCACCCCGATCCGCATCGAGCAGCCGTGGTCGCGGGCGGCCTTCACGACCTCCTTCACGCGCTCCTGGCTGCCGATATTGCCCGGATTGATCCGCAGACACGCCGCGCCGCTGTCCGCGGCCTCGATCGCGCGTTTGTAGTGGAAGTGGATGTCCGCGACGATCGGCACGTTCACCTCGGCCACGATGTCCTTCAGGGCGAGCGCGCTCGCCTGATCCGGGCAGGACACCCGCACGATGTCGACGCCCGCCAGCTCCGCCCGCCGGATCTGCGCTATCGTGCCCTCGACGTCGGTGGTCAGCGTGTTGGTCATCGTCTGCACCGTGATCGGGGCTCCGTCGCCCACCGGGACGCGCCCGACATGGACGCGGCGCGATTTACGCCGGACGATCTCCTGGTACGGCCGGTAGCTCATGCTGTCGTTCTCCGTATGCTGCGGCGCACCCCGTAGAATGGGGGTTCTCGCGGCGCACCGCTACTGGGGACTGGGCCGGGCGCCCGCCGGCGGGAGATTTGCCGCGGCCACCTTGCCGTCCTTGATCAGGTCTGGATCCAGCGGCAGGTCGCGCCGCACCACACCGCTGCCGCCCAGCGACGGGGCAGTCACACCGTCCACCACGAGGTCGGTGCCGCCGGCGTTGCCGGTGGTCAGCAGCAGGTTCGGCTTCGCCGGCACCTCCCAGGTTTCGCCCGAATGCAGGAGGCGGGTCAGCAGCACCGGGCCGGCGCGGTCACGCACCTGCACCCACGCATCGGCGTTCGCCCGCAGCAGGATGCGCGGCTGGTCGGACTGACCACCGGGTATCGGGGGCACCGGCAATGGCGTGACCGAGGCCGCCGCAGCCGAGCTGGGAGAGATCGCGGGGGCCGGCGGCACCTCGGCCTGCTGCGCCGTTGGTGGTTCGCCCGGCGTGGGGGCCGCCGCCACGACTGGGGGCGGCGGCGCCGTCTGGGACTGCACGGCCTGTTCGGCCAGCGGTGCCAGGCGCAGCGGAACCTGCGTGTTGGTTTCCGCCGGCAGCCTGCCCTCACCCGACAACCGGTACCAGCCGGCATAGGCACCGATCGCCAGCACCACGCCTAGCAACACCACCGCGCCGGCCGGCGCCCCGCGTTCCGGCACCGGCACGGGGAAGGTCAGCCGGGTCTTCCTGGTCACCGTCGCAGCCTCGGCCTTGAAGCGCCGGGCGACCTCATCCGGATCGAGCCCCAAGGCCTTGGCGTAGGTGCGGAGGTAACCAAGTGCATAGGCGTTGCCAGGCAGCGCGTCGATGTGCCCCGCCTCCAGCGCCTCAAGATACTGCAAGCGAATGCGGAGCGCAGAGGCCATGTCCGGCAGCGACCAGCCGACCCGTTCCCGCGCGGCGCGCAGGTCCGCGCCCGCCCGGGGTGCAAGGGGAACCGACTGATCTCGTTCGAACGCGGAGGACATCATGCTCCGGCTTTCCGCCAGTCTTGATTTCCGATCCTGCAGCACGGTGGGGGCCGTCCCCGCGAGCTTGTTGGCAGCCAACGGCCCTACTCTGACTCGGTTCGCCGGCGCAGTCGAATCGTCATGGCACTCACTGCCGAAATGAAACCATTTTGTCAGACCGCCAGCCCATGCTCGCGTGCCCAGACCGCGATCGGCTCGCGCAGGCTGGCCGCGCCTGAGGCATTGCGCCGAACCGCCGTCAACACGGGACGGAACGCGGCAAGGTCGAGTTCGGCCAGCAACGCCTTGATCGGCAGAATGCCGGACGCCGGCATGGACAGGCTGGTGAAACCGAGACCGACCAGAGCAAGCGCCTCCAGCGGTCGCGAAGCCGCTTCGCCGCACAGCGATACGGGCACCCCGGCGCCGCCTTTGGCCGCGCCGGCAGCAACCAGGAGATGCTCCAGCAGCCTCAGCACCGGCTGCGACAGCAGGTCGTAGCGATTGAACAGCGATGGCGAGCCGCGATCGGCGGCGAACAGGAACTGCAGCAGATCGTTCGAGCCGACCGAAACGAAATCAACCTCGCGCAGCAGTTCGTCCAGTTGCCACATCAGCGCCGGCACCTCCAGCATGGTGCCGATCGACAGCCGTTCAGGTGCCGGACGCACCCGCCGTGCCTCCGCCAGCAGCAGCGCTCGCGCGGCGCGGAACTCGCCCACCGTGGCGACCATCGGGAACATCACCGACAGTGGCCGCCCACCGGCCGCCAGCAGCAGCGCGCGCAACTGCCGGCGAAGCAGCGCCGGGCGATCCAGGCCGATTCGCAGCGACCGCCAGCCCATCGCCGGATTTTCTTCCTCCGGTGCATCGCCTGGCAGCAGCTTGTCCGCACCGAGGTCGAGCGTCCGGAACAGCACCGGCCGGCCCGCGGCGGCGTCCAGCACGCGGGCGTAGGTCGCCGCCTGCTCCGCCACGTCCGCGATAGCCCCGCGCGCCAGCATGCCGATCTCGGTACGGTACAGGCCGATGCCCTCCGCCCCGGTGGTGTCCAGTTGCGCCACCTCCATCGTGAGGCCGACATTCAGCATCAGGCAGACCCTTACACCGTCGGCGGTAATCCCGAGACGCTCGCGCAATGGCGCCCAGCCGGCCTCCAGTGCGCTTCGCGCCTCGAGTGCCCGGAGATATGTGGTCCTGACCTCGGCCTCGGGGCGCAGCACAAGCTGGCCCTCACCGCCGTCCACCACCGCTTCGTCGCCCGGTTCCGCGGCGTCCAGCATGCCGCGCGTACCGCCCACCGACGGCAGGCCCAGCGCGCGTGCCAGGATTGCGGCGTGCCCCCCGGGACTGGCTTCCTCCACCGCCACCCCGGCAATACCCGCGGCGTGCCAGTCGAGCAGTTCCGCCGGCCCCAGCCGGCGGGCGAGCAGGATTGCGCCAGGCGGCACCGTCGGGCGCGGCGCATCGCCGGCCAGTGCACCCAGCAACCTTCCCGCGAGATCCTCCAGATCGGCCAACCTTTCACGTAGATAGGGATCGGCGATGCGGCGCATGCGGTCGTGCAGTTCGCCCGCGACACGCTGCACCGCCGCCTCGGCCGACAGTCCACCGTCGATGACCTCGGCGACCCGCTTCAGCCAGCCCGCGTCGGCCGCGATCAGGCGATAGGCCTCCAACACTTCCCGCGATGCCGTTCCGGCCGCGCCGCTGCGCACTCCGTCGGGCGCGCCCCGCATCAACTCGTCGAGACCCTGCTGCATGCGCTGCGCGGCCTCGTGCAGCCGGGTGAGTTCGGCCGCCGGATTGTCAGCGAGCAGCGGTACCGGGCGGCGGTGGTGACCGTGCAGCACGACCGGGCCTATGGCGATCCCGGGGACCAGCGTCGCGCCGGCGAACACCCGTGGCACCGTGGCGGCAACGCCCTCTTCCGCGCCGTCGGAGGCACCGGCCGACGCCAGCACCTCGGCCAGCAACATCGCCACGGTCTCCACCTCGTCCACTTCCTCCTCGGAGTAGCCGCGTGGATTGCGGTTTTGCACCGCGACCACGCCCAAAGTGCGGCCGGCGCGCCGTACCGGAACGGCGAGCATGGAGGCGAACGGCTCCTCGCCGGTCTCCGGGCGGTAGGCGAAGGCAGGATGGTTCTGGGCGTCCGGCAGGTTCATCACCTGGCCGGTGGCGGCGCACAGCCCCACGATGCCCTCACCCACGCGAAGCCTGGTGTGGCCGACCGCCTGTGGGTTGAGGCCTTCGGTGGCGGCCAACTCCAGGATTTCGCCGGGGCGGGCGGCGTAGACCGAACAGACCTCGCTCACCAACTCGGCCGCCACCAGGTGGACGAGTTCCTGCAACGGCGCGAAGCCATGCGCCATCGTCTCGCGCAGCCGGGCCATCAGCCTGCGGGGCGTGGCCATCGCTGGCCTATATGCCGCGGTGGCGGGCGACCAGAGCGGCCACAGCCTGCCCGACCAGCTCGGCGATGATCCCCGCCGTCGGCTGCTCGGCCGTCACCATGCCCACCGATTGTCCCGCCATCACCGAGCCGGTCTCGACATCGCCATCGATCGCCGCGCGACGCAGCGCGCCGGCCCAGAAGTGCTCGATTGCGAGCTGTGCCGCCTCCTTGGTCAGCTCGCCCGCCTCGAACCGGTCGCGCGTCTCCGCCTGGAAACGCAGAAACCGTTTTACGCCTTCGTTGACCAGTCCGCGCACCGGAATCACCGGGAACCGCTCATCCAACTGCACCGACGGCACCGCGTCGCGTGCCGCGGCCCTGATAAAGGCGCGCTTGAAGTTCGGATGGGCGATAGATTCTGTAGCTGCGGCGAACCGGGTGCCGAGCTGAGCGCCCGAGGCGCCCATTTCCAGCAGTGCCAGGATTGCCTCGCCGTGCCCCAGTCCGCCGGCGACGAATATCGGCACATCGCGGATATACGGCAGCACCTCCTGCGCCAGGACCATCAACGACACCGGACCGATATGCCCGCCGGCCTCCGAGCCTTCGATCACCAGCGCATCCGCCCCCGAACGGACCAGCCGCCTGGCCAGCACCAGCGCCGGCGTGAAGGCGATCAGCCTCGCCCCGCCATCCTTGACGGCCCGCACCGCCGCGCTGGGCGGAATGCCGCCGGCCAGCACGATGTGGCCGACACGTGCCTGCAGGCAGACATGGATCAGCGCATCGAGCCGCGGGTGCATGGTGATCAGGTTGACGCCGAACGGTTGGTCGGTCAGCGCCTGGGTCCCGGCGATCTCGGCGGCCAGCATGTCCGGTTCCATGGAACCGCAGGCGATCACGCCGAACCCGCCGGCGTTCGAGATCGCGGCCACCAGGTGCCGTTCGCTCACCCAGCTCATCGCACCGCCCATGATCGCGAACCGGCAGCCGAGCAGCGCGGTGCCGCGCGCCCACAGCCGGTCCAGCCCCGCCCTGGCAGCGGTCAGCGCGACGTCTGGGGTGGCGATGTCAGGCGGCATCGAGGCCATAGGCGGTATGCAGCGCGCGCACCGCCAGCTCGGTGTACTCGGCCGCCACCAGCACGCTCACCTTGATCTCGCTGGTGGAGATGACCTGGATGTTGATCGCCTTGTCGGCGAGCGCACGGAACATCGTGTTGGCCACGCCGGCGTGACTGCGCATGCCGACGCCGACCACGCTGATCTTCGCCACGTCAGGGTCGGCCAGAACCTCGGAAAAACCGATCTGCGGGCGTGCCTCGGCCAGCGTCGCCTGCGCGCGTGGCAGGTCGCTCTTGCTCACGGTGAAGGTCATGTCGGTCATCCCATCGGCGGAGATGTTCTGCACGATCATGTCGACGTTGACGTTGTGCTCCGAGAGCGCGCCGAACACCGCCGCGGCGATGCCCGGCCGGTCCGGTACCCGCCGCAGCGTGATCTTCGCGTCGTCACGCGAGTAGGCGATGCCGGATACGGTTTGTTTTTCCACAATCTCGTCCTCGTCCACCACCAGCGTGCCCGGCACGTCGGCAAAGCTTGACAGCACCTGAAGCCGCACCCGCTCGTTCATCGCCAGTGCGACGCTTCGGGTTTGCAGCACCTTGGCCCCGACCGACGCGAGTTCCAGCATTTCCTCGTAGCTGATGCGCGCGAGTTTCTGCGCTTTTGGCACGATGCGCGGATCGGTGGTGTAGATTCCGTCGACGTCGGTGTAGATGTCGCAGCGGTCTGCGCGCAGCGCGGCGGCCAGCGCCACGGCCGACGTGTCCGATCCGCCGCGTCCCAGCGTGGTGACGCGGTTGTCGGTGCCGATCCCCTGGAAGCCGGACACCACCGCGACCTGGCCCGTCTGCATGCGGCGGATCAGCTCGGCGCCCTCGATGCCGGCGATGCGCGCCTTGCCATGGGCATTGTCGGTGCGGACCGGGATCTGCCAACCCTGCCAGGAACGCGCCTCGACGCCGAGTTCCTGGAGCGCGATCGCCAGCAGGCCGGTGGTGACCTGCTCGCCGGTCGCCACGACAGTGTCGTATTCGCGCGCGTCGTGCAGCGATGACAGGCCCTGGCAGTACGCCACGAGTTGGTTGGTGACGCCCGCCATGGCGGATACCACGACCGCAACCTCGTTGCCCGCCTCGACCTCGCGCTTCACGCGGGTCGCGACGTTGCGGATGCGGTCAAGGTCGGCGACCGAGGTGCCGCCGAACTTCATCACGATGCGTGACATTCTTGCCAGTTGCCAGTGGTCGGATCGAGGTGGTCATACTGGCGTGGGACAGCAGGGGCAACCATGCCAGGCAACACAGTTTCGCCCGCGGAGGTTGCACGGTTCGACGCGCTCGCGGATCGCTGGTGGGACCCGGATGGCCCGATGCGGCCGCTGCACCGGATGAACCCGGCGCGGGTCGCATGGATCGCGGAGCGCGCGAAAGATACTGCAACCTACCGACCACGGTTGCTCGACATCGGCTGTGGCGCCGGACTTGCCGCCGAAGCTCTGGCCCGCCGCGGCTTCGACGTCCTGGGTCTGGACGCTGCCGGGGCAGCCATCGAAGCGGCACGCGCCCATGCCGAGCGTCAGGACCTGCCGCTCGCCTATCGGACCGGGGTCGCCGAGGACCTGTTGGCTGAGGGTGCGCGGTTTCCAATCATCACCGCGCTCGAGGTGATCGAGCACGTGCCCGATCCAACTGCCTTCCTGGCGACGCTCGCCACCCTGCTCTCGCCCGGAGGCACGCTGTTCCTGTCCACCCTCAACCGCACGGCACAGTCATTCCTCGCCGCCAAGGTCGGCGCCGAGTACCTGCTGCGCTGGCTACCGGTCGGCACCCATGACTGGCGCCGCTTCATCACCCCCACCGAACTCGCCACGATGTTGCGCCGCGTGGGACTGCGGGTGAACGACGTCACCGGCCTGGTCGCCGACCCGCTGTCCGGCCGTTGGACCACCAGCCGCGATCTCTCGGTGAACTACCTCGTCGCCGCGGCGAACTGACTACCCGTCGGCGGGCGGAACCCAGGGGATCCGCGAGACCTCGATGCCCTCGTCAGCCAGCGCCTCGGCCTGCTCCGGGCTGGCCTCGCCATAGATGCCGCGCTTGTCGCTCTCGCCGCGATGAATTTTGCGAGCCTCTTCGGCGAACTGCGGCCCGACATAGTCGCAGTGCTTCTCCACCTCGGACCGCATGCGCTGCAGCATCGCCCGCATATGCGCCGGCATCGGACCGCCGGCCACGGCATCAGGTTGCGCAGGTGGCTGTGGCGCCGGAACAGGAACCGGCAGGGTCTCACGCCTGGCGACCGCCGGACGCATCAGCGCACGTTCGACCTTGGCGTCGCCGCAATGCGGGCACTCCAGCAGGCCACGCTTGGCCAGCCGCTCGAATGCGGCGCTGTCTTTGAACCAGCCGTCGAACGCATGGTCCTGACTGCAATGCAAATCGTAATGGATCATCGCTCACCCTAGATGGCGAATTCTGGCACTCGTGGCAAGGGAGTGCCAATACTTTGACGGCAACAATGTTGCTATCCGGCGTGCAGCAATGGATCCAGCTTGCCGGCCCGGTCGAGCGCCACCAGTTCGTCGCATCCGCCGATGTGCCGGCCAGCAATGAAAATCTGCGGCACGGTGCTCCGTCCGCCGGAGCGGCGAATCGATTCCTGGCGTTCGGCTGTGCCGTGCGGCGCATCGATCTCACGGAACGCCACACCCTTGCTGCTCAGGAGGCTGACGGCGCGGGCGCAGTACGGGCACCATGGCTGGGTGTAGATCTCGATGTCGGGCATTCGCGATTCCTTCCTGGCCGCAGACTCGGGTTTCAGCGCGTCCCGCGCAAGGCCCTGAGCTCCGCCAGCGACTTGCCGCTGTTCGACAGTTCGAACGTGCGGCGGTTGACCCCGACGCGGATCACCGCGCTGTCGGTAGTCGCCGGCAAGGAAAATCGCGGCAAGCTCATCGTCAAACATCAGGTCCAGCAGCACCGGCATCAGCTCGCCGATATGGCGCGCCCACCCATTTGAAGCCCCAGACCGGCGCCTTGGCGTTCTGCTGCCCGGTCAGCGCGTCGAGGCGGGTGAAGTCACGCGCGGAGCATCTGCGTGATTTCGGCATCCTCGTTGCCAAGCCAGATTCCGGCGCCTGCAGCGGGGCGGCGGGCATGCCGGTGCCGGAACGAGCAAGGCCGGTGACCAGCAGCGTCTTCCATCGCGGCACGCTCGCGTCCGCGGGTCGGAACGACACTGGCGATGACGTCCTGGTTGAGGACGGTGCTTGGGTCGAATTCATCGCAGCGAAACCCATCGTGCTATAGCGGGATCGCCAGCAGCGTATCGACGCGCGAGCTGTCGCAGACCACGACGCGTTCGGCGAAACGCAGCGTCCCGCCCTCCTCACGTACGCGGTCCAGGTAGATACCGGCGGCAAACAGATCCATTCTGCCGTCGCGCATGGTGCGCACCACCAGGAACGGTGTCTCGGCGGTGATGTCCTCGCCGGCGCGCAGCGCCGGCATCCCCACGATGTGGCGATAGCTCTGGCGCTCGTAGATGTTGGCCTCGCGCAGAGCCGCGACGCGATCGATCAGCATCGCGCGTGAGTCGGCATAGACCAGACCGGCAGCGTAGCCGCGGCGATGGTTGTCGGCGGTGGTGATCTTGTAGAGGCACTGCTCCAGGAACAGGCCCGGCCATTGCTCCAGCCGGTCGGCGTCGATGCAGTTGGCATATTCCGTGTTCAGCGCCGCCAGGCGGAACAGCGTCTCGGCGTTCATCACCGTCACAGCGCCATGTGCGCGCGGTACGCCTTCCAGAACCCGCGCACCGAGGCCTCGGTCGCGCGCGTCTCCTGCGTCTCCGCACCCGCGCCGCCCATCTCGATCACCGACAGTTCATCCGCGGCGGCGGCGATGCCGCGTTGCACGAATCCGCCGACCGCGCCGTCCTCCATCGACACGAAGCCCGCGGGCCCGACCAGGTTGTTCTGCTTCAGCCGATGCGCGCGCAGCTCCGGCGTGTCGTCGACGAAGCCGAGATAGGTCCAGTTCAGATCGGTCGCGTCGACGCCGCGCGGCACGATCTGCCGCACCGCCAGCGCATTGTGCACCTGCTGCAGAACGAAGCCCGGGAAGATCGACAGGATCTGCAACTGGATGTCGTCATGGAATTCGTCGTGCATGTTCAGCAGGCTGGGATCGGCAAGCCGGAATTGTTCCCGCTCCGACCGCAGCCCCTGATACGTGGTGTCCGGACCCTTCGGCGGCGCCAGTGTCGCCGATGCGTGGTGCTCGCCGGTCTCGCTCACCAATACCCCGCCGCCGGAACTCAGGCGGGTGATGCGGAAGGTGGCGAAGAACAGGTGCAGCAGGCTGGCGTGGTAGGTATCGCGCACGTTCTCGAAATACAGCTTCCAGTTGTTCGGCAATGCCTGGGTGAACCGGCCAATGATCTCCAGCCTGCGGTTGCCGAGTACGCGGCGGATGCGGCCGACGATCTCGGGGCCCAGCCAGGTCTCGAACTCGGGCGCGTCGGGCGACAGCGTGCCGAACACCATGCCGCAGAAGGTGGTGACGCGCAGCTTGCGCGGGCCATGGCACGACATGTCGAAGTCGGCCGGCATGCCGCCGCGGCCGTTGACGCCACGGGCAAACGCGATCGAGCGCAGGTTGCCGCGCAGGTCGTAGCGCCAGGAGTGATAGACGCACTGGAAGTCCTTTACGCTGCCGCCGTCGTCCAGGCAGATCAGTGCGCCGCGATGCGCGCAGCGGTTCTCGAACCCACACAGTTCCCCATCCTCGGCGCGAGCCACCACCACCGGCATGGTGCCGACGAACGTGGTGCGGTAGTCGCCGATATCGGGGAGATCGATCTCGAGGCAGAGATAGTTCCAGACCGGGCCTTCGAATACGCGCTTCTGTTCGAGCGCGAGGACGTCGGGGGCGGTGTAGAGCCAGTAGGGAATGCGCGTGAGACCTTGGGGCCAAGCACGATCGACGACTGCATCCATGGAAACCTCCCTGCTCGACCATCCCGCTCCATCCTCCACGTCGCGGGATGGCGGTGATGGCAAGTAAGCAAGCATGACACGGAGTTGCACGGAGTTCCGTGAAACTCCACTGCTTACTCCGTGCAACTCCGTGTCATGCTTGCTTACTTTGCCTCAGTTCAATCTCGGGTCCGGCACCCGTGCCGCCGCCAGAACATCGACCGATGTCGCTCCCGCGGCAAGCAGTACGGCGGCGCACGCGTTGGCGGTGGCCCCCGATGTCATCACGTCATCGATCAACACCACGTGCCCGCCCTGCAGTCGTGGCGCCCGCGACGGCCGCACCGCGAACGCTCCAGCGACCTCGGCCGCGCGTTCCGCCGCCGACTTCTCGCCGAGCGACGCCGTGGCACGAAGCCGCACCAGCGCATCGGGCAGATACGGTCGTTCCGCGATCCGCGCCACCGCCTTTGCCAGCAGCGCCGCCTGATTGTAGCGACGAAGGAACAGCCGCCCGCGGTGCAACGGCACCGGCACCAGCAGGTCCGCCTCGCGCAGCAGCACCGCGCCGGCGCGGGCCATGTGCGGTGCCAATACCGCGGTCAGCTCGGTGCGGTCGGAATGCTTGAACGGCAGGATCAGCCGCCGCCCCTGTGCGTCGTAGCGCAGCGCGGCTCGGGCGCGCTGAAACACCGGCGGCGCGGCGCGGCATCCGGGGCACAGTTGCTCGGCACCGCCCAGCGCCGCAGTGGCGAACGGCACGCCGCAGCGCGCGCAGAACGGCTCGGTGATGAATCCGGTCTTACCGAAACACTCGGCGCACAGCAGGCCCGGCGCATCCACCGGCGCATCGCAGACGACGCACTGCGGCGGCAGCAGAAGATCGAGCAATGCGCGACCGGCCCGCCATGCGAGGTCAGTGTACGGCGGATGCGTCGCCAACACCGAACGACACCGTGTCGTCGCGCCTGATCTGGTTCGCCAGTTCGATCTCCCAGGTGAGATAGGCGTTCATCGCCTCTTCCACGCCGGAGTTGCGGTCGTAGGCGCGCAGATAGCTGTCGATGCAGGCCTCGTCCGGTGGGTTGGTGCGATCCTTCACCAGTGGCCGGCCGAACGCGTGCCACGCATCGGTGCCGCCCTGCAGCATTCGTACCTGCGCCGCGCACAGGCCCTTCACCTCGTCGACGGCGAGCCGCGCGGCCATGCCGTCCTGCGAGGTGAGCACCACATGCTTCGCCGCCGCCAGCTGCGGCCGCAGTCCGTCGAGACGCGTACGTACCCCCCAGATGGCACCCGGGATGTGACCCTCGCGGAATTCGATGCTGCGCGCGAGGTCGATCACCACCGTGCCTTCGCCGCTGTCCAGCAGTGCGACCAGCCCGGTCACATCGATCGTCGGCACCGTGGTGGCGAGTTCCGGCACCGCCATGCGTTCGCGTCCGGTGGTGCGGATCGCCTCCAGCCCGCCCTCCACCACGAACACGTCGCGATGACCCATCTGGCGCAGCCAGGCGCCGGCCATGCGGGCACGCACGCCGGTATCGTCCAGCAGCACGATGCGCGCGTTGCGCACGCCGACCCATTGATCGGTCGCCTGTACCAACTGTCCGCCCGGTGCGCTGGTGCTGCCAGGCCTATGGCCGGTGCGGTATTCGGCCGGATCGCGCACGTCCAGCACATAAAGCGTGCGGTCGGCATCGTCCTCGAAACGGGCGAGGTCGATGGCGCCGATCACGCCCACGCCGGATTGTTCCGCGAATTCCTGCGCGCGCCGCAGCGCCGTCGCCGCGGTTTTTGGCGTGCCCGCCGCGAAGCGATCGGTCCGGCCCCGGTCGCAGCGGAAGCCGGCCAGCTCCCAGCCCATAGTGCCGTTGCGCAACGCCATCACCTTGTTGGGGATGCCGGCACGGCGCAGGCTCTCCGCGCCCATGATGCTGCGGGTGCGGCCGGCGCAGTTCACCACCACCAGCGTTTCCGGATCGGGCACCATGTCGCCGATGCGATATACCAGCTCGCCGCCGGGCACGCTGATGCCGGTGGGGATCGACATGCGCACGAATTCCTCGTGGGTGCGGCTGTCGAGCACCACGATGTTCCGTCCCGCATCGATCCACGACTTGAGGTCCGGTGGGTCGACGCTCTCGGTGCCATAGTGATGCTCGACCCATTCGCCGAACGCCTTCGAGGGCACATTGACGCCGGAGAACAGCTCGTAGCCGGCGGCCTCCCAGGCGTTGGTGCCGCGGTCGAGCACGGCGACGTCGTCGCAGCCGATGCCCTCCAGCCAGGTGGCAAGCTGCTCTGCGACGCCCCGGCCGCCGACATCGAGCGCCTGCGTGAACCGCCGGGTCGTATCGTCCAGTCGATCGAGCAGTCGATCTGCCGCATCGCGCAGCACCTCGGCGACGCTGCCCACCGTGCGCGCGGCACGGTCGTGATGACGCCGCACCGCGCCTCGGTCGAACACCTCCGCGTCCATCACCTCCCTGTGCGCTCGTCACCCGTCGTTGCCAAGCGTTCACCGGCGCGCCTAGGCTGCCCGTCGGAGGCCGCCATGAAACGCATCGACGCAAAGACGCTGCATGCCTGGCTGCTCGATGGTCACGAACTTGCATTGCTTGACGCGCGCGAGGATGGCGAATTTGGCGCCTCGCACCTGTTCTGGGCCGTGCCCTGTCCGCTGTCGAAGCGCGAGATGCGTGCTCGCGCGCTGCTGCCGCGCCTCGCCGTGCGCATCTGTTGCGTCGATGATGGACGCGGCCTCGCCGAGCAGCTCGCAGCGTGGCTGGAGGGTATCGGCTGCACCGATGTCGCTGTGCTCGATGGCGGTACCAAGACCTGGGAGGCCGCCGGCTACGAGCTGTTCTCCGGCGTCAACGTCCCCTCGAAGGCGTTCGGCGAGTGGGTGGAGCATCACT
>DASXNR010000522.1:0-1871 GCA_036494925.1 Acetobacteraceae bacterium | reverse complement strand
GCGGGCCGCGACTTCGGCGGAAGAGTACATGGTAGAGACCGTGTTCTTGCGTCCGATCACCAGGCGGTGGAGATCGTTGAAGAAGGCCGAGGTGTCGGGGGCATCGATCGCAATTCCGATGCGCACGCGGTTGCCCTGCTGGGTCCCGGCGGGAATCCTGAGTCGCGCGCGCATATGCGGTTCGTCCCAATCGAACTCGGTGGGCTTGCCCGCGGCCAGGAACGGACCGCTGGGGCGGCGCGCCATCTGCAGAATGACTTCGCCGGGTTCGGGCGCGGCGAACTCCATCGCCAGGATTCCATTCTCGAACTCGATGGAGAGCAGCTCGGCGGTGGCGTAGACGATATGCTCCGTGGGGGCGAAATTCGTGCAGTCGCGGCACAGGCCGTCGGGACCAAGGGACACGCTCAGGGGAAGCCACAAAGACTGCCCCGGCCCGACACTTACGCCGGGAACGACCAGCGTCCGCCGGGTGAGCGGTTCGACCACGCGCAGGTCGTCGTGGAAGGCCTTCTGCGAGGTGTTGGTGATGCTGACCGCGCTGGCGGAGGACGAGACCAGTTCGACCGCGTTGACGCCTTCCGGCAGTTTCCCGGCGAGGGGCTTGGGCAGGGTGACGTGATGGAGGTCGGCGAAAAGAAGCGCCCAACTGCGCAGCAGCGCGGCATCGCGGCGCAGCGCGGCGGTGGCCGGGTGCTCATCGCCGGAGAGCCCCACCGCGCCCTTGCGCAGTAGCGTAATCGGATTAACGGCCCATCCCGCGGGATACACCGCGTCTTCGACGTCGGTCCACAGGAGCGCCCCGCGAGCCGTATTCATGGCCTCGCGGCTGCGCGGGAACGCGTTGCTCTCGATGGCGGAGACGGTGGTGACCGGCGAAGGAGGCGCCGCCGCATCGATGGCCAGCGCGCGGCCCTCCACGAAGGCGATGGGGCCGCCGTGCGACGCGGTCTGCGTGGCCAGCACCTGCTCGAGTTGTTTCAGCCAGGCGCGTTGCTGCGCGGCGTCGAGTCGCGTGTTAACCAGGCCGGGTCCGCCCTGCAGCGGCCGCACCCACCCGCGCAGTCCGAGCTTGCGCAGCAGCCGGACGAAACCCACCAGATCGCGGCGCGGGCTGGTGCGGCCGGTCAGATCGAATTCGCCGGGTTGCAATTGGTGATAGCCGGCGGGGATGGAAAACTCGACGGTCTGCACGCCGATGTTCTTGAGCCAGACCAGTTCGCGTTCCCAGAGCGTCCGGGGGTAAAGGTAATACGGGAAGTCGACCGCCTGTAAGTAGTCGGCGGCGCACGCCGGCCAGGCGGCGAGGGCAATCAGCAACAACCCGGCAAGCCGCTTCAAAACCGCTTGCCTCGACGGATGCGGTAGTCTTCGTTGTAATCGATCCGAATCACCGTGCACATTTCAAAGAGCCGCGAGCGTGCGCGGTCGCCGATGTTCTCGCGTAGAGTGTGAAGGTAGTCGACACCCAGGGCGGTCTTGTGAGTGGTGCGGCTGCCGGCTTCGGCGTCGGGAAGATTGGTCGTGGCGATCAGCGGCTTCCGATTATTGCAGCGGTGGGTAACGATCGAGGTGACGGTATCCTGCACCCAATCGGTGACGCGGTGCGCGCCCAGGTCGTCGAGCAGGAGCACTTCACTGTCCAGCGCCATGCGGTAGGCCTCTTTGTTGGAGGAGTTGGAGCTGGAGTCGTAGCCGGCGCGGATGCGGTCGAGCAGAGTCTGATAATCCGTGAAGACGCCCTCGTGGCCCTTCTCCATGATGCGTCGAAGGGCGGCGACTGCGAGGTGGGTCTTGCCGGTGCCTGGTCCGCCAATCAGCAGCAGTCCGGGGTTCGGACCCACCGGGAACGTGTCGGCGTAATTCTTCAC
>DASXNR010000521.1:0-9063 GCA_036494925.1 Acetobacteraceae bacterium | reverse complement strand
GTCCTGGGGGTAGCCTCGAGGATCGCATTGCACACGCTGACACAGGAGTCGCAGATATAAGCCTTCGGCCCTGCGAGCAGCCTGGACACTTCACGCTCCGACTTCCCGCAGAACGAGCACCGCATCCGCCGGGTCGTTTTGGCCGCCATCGCATCAGATCCTTCGGCACTTTGTCAGGGCTAGCTTGACAGAACCGAGCCGTCAAGATAGTCCTGACGTCTCCTTGAGATTGGTGAGCGATGAGCGAACGCGAGCAGGTCATGATCGCGCCAATAACGGCCGCAACCGATGACGTGCGGGCATTGATCGACGAGCTCGATCGGGCGCTTTCGGCGGAATACCAGCCGGAACAGCGGCATGGCCTGGCGCTGGACGCGATCTTTCAGCCACACGTTCGGTTTTTCCTGGCACAGCTGAACGGTCGGGCGGTGGGGTGCGGTGGCGTGGCGCTGTTTGCTGATTTTGCCGAGGTCAAGCGCATGTACGTGCGCGATGCCGCACGGGGCAAAGGAGTCGCGCAGGCCCTGCTGGCACGCATCGAGATGGAAGCGCGAACGGCCGGACTTGCGCTCGTGCGTCTAGAGACGGGAGATCGGCAGGAGGCGGCGATGCGGCTTTATGCGCGGGCTGGATTTCACCGCTGCCCGGCGTTCGGGGCCTATGCCGCGATGCCGTCAGCGGCGATCGGCACCAGTGTGTTCTTCGAGAAGCGCATTTAGCGCAATTTCCGGGTGGCCGGGAGCACGTGCGAGCGGCGTCGGCTGTGATGGGTTTCGCTGCCGTTCTACCCATCCTACGAGTTGGCGCCCACGAGTAGCTGGACGGGTTGAGCGGAAGCGAAACCCATTATCTCGGCCGCGTTTCAGTCAGGCAGCTTCAGTTTGATCAGACCGGCCGCCACGCGCGGCCGTCGCGTTGCAGCAGCAGGTCCGCGGCGTTCGGACCGTCGCTGCCGGCGGCATAGTTGGGGAAATGTGCCGGCGGCTTCGCGGCCCAGGCGTCCAGCACCGGCTGCACCACGCGCCAGGTCTCCTCCACCATGTCGGCGCGCTGAAACAGCGTCTGATCGCCGATCATGCAGTCGTAGATCAGGGTCTCGTAGCCGACATTCGGTTCGCGCGGGAACCAGTCGCGATAGCTGAAGTCCATGTGCACGGCGGCAAGGTCCACCACGGGACCCGGCCGCTTCACCTCGAACTGCAGGGAAATGCCTTCGTCCGGCTGAATCCGCAGCACCAGCCAGTTGGGCGGCAGTTGCTCGACGTGGGTATCGTCGAACGGGGCATAGGGCGCGTGCTTGAAGCGGATCGCGATCTCGCTGTAGCGGCGCGACATGCGCTTGCCGGTGCGCAAATAGAACGGCACGCCGGCCCAGCGCCAGTTGTCGATCGTCAGCCGCATGGCGACAAAGGTCTCGATATTGGAGTCGGCCGCCACGTTCGGTTCCGCGCGATAGCCGGGGACCTCGGTTCCCATCTCCGTTCCCGGGCCGTACTGGCCACGCACAGCGTCCTCTTCTTTCAGCTTGCCCAGCGCGGCGAACACGTCTGCCTTGCGATCGCGCACCGAGCGCGCGTCGAAGCCGGCGGGCGGTTCCATCGCGATCATCGCCAGCAACTGGAACACGTGGTTCGGCACCATGTCGCGCAGCGCGCCGGTGACTTCATAGAACCTGCCGCGATGCTCGACGCCGACCGTCTCGGCCACGGTGATCTGCACGTGGTCGATCCGGTCGCGGTTCCAGATCGGCTCGAACAGCCCGTTGGCGAATCGGAACGCCATGATGTTCTGCACCGTCTCCTTGCCGAGGAAGTGATCGATGCGAAAGATCTGTTCCTCGCGCAGCTCGCGCCGAATGCGGGTGTTAAGTTCCTGAGCGGAATCGACACTGTGACCGAACGGCTTCTCGATCACCACGCGCCGCCAGCGCTGCGGCTTGCCGTCGCGCAGCTCCTCGTCCAGCAGGCCGGCATGGCCTAGCTGCTCGACGATGGGACCGAAAAACCGGTTGGCGACCGCGAGATAGAACAGGCAGTTGGCCTCGGTCTGCTGGTTGTGCGCGACCTCGTGCAGCCGCTGTTTCAGCTTCTCGAACAGACCGCTGTCGCTGAAATCGCCCTGCACGTAGGAGATGCCGCCAGTCAGGCGCTGCCAAACCGCATCGTCGATGGCATCGATGCGGTTTTCGCTGCTGGGGTTGCCGACGAAGCTTTGCAGCATCGCCCGCAGGCTATTGGACCAGTCCTCGGCGCTGTGCTCGGCGATATCGACGCCGATGATGGCGAAGTGTTCGGGGATGAGACCCGTACGCGCGAGATTGTACAGCGCGGGCACCAGCAGGCGGTGGGTGAGGTCGCCGCTGGCGCCGAAGATCACCATGGCGCAAGGCCCCGGTGGCGGCGCCTGCCGTCGCGGTGGGGCGGCGATGACCTGGGCGGTGGGAGTGGTCGATGGAGTGTCGATCATGGCGTTCGTCCAAACTTAGGAACAGCACAGCATAGTCGCCGGCGGGGAATAGCACGATCTGCTGCGTGCCTCCCTGCGATTTCCCGGCGGCCAGCGGGCATTGCGCCCGCACCGAAGTGTCAGCGCTTCCGATGCCTGCGGGGACGGTTACGACTGGATAGCATGTGAGCGGTCGATGCGATGTCGCTCACGGTTCCGTGAAGCAGGCGGTCCGCTGTCGTGGTCCGTTGATGCCTTCGAAAGCCATCCTTGCCAACCACCACGGTGAGCCTAATGGACCTGCCACTGGTAATATTGCCGCGACGGCTGGTAGTACTGCTGGGCCTGCCTGTCGTTATGGCGCACTGGCTTGTAGTGTCGTGGCGTCGGGTGATGGGGCGACCGGGTTGGGACAATCGTTCTATCGGCGACAGGCAGCGCAAGACTGAAGCCGCTATCGCCTGGCGGTGAGCCAGCCGGAGTTGCCAGCGAGACCATAGCTGCCGTGGCGCCGACAGAGCAAAGCGGACCCGCCCCGAACACCCATGCAAACATGGAGAATAGAGTCACGCTCCGAAGTCTCATGACAGCGAAACCTTGCAAGGATCACCGAATCTGCTGGTACCGCTTCGATTCGAGCAACCCTGACCGCCATCATCCCAGGGCAATCGCGGTGACTCCGCGCAGTGCATTCAATTTTTTTTCGTGAAACTCCGTGTGAAAATCCCGGGTATGGCACGGTGCCTGCCATCGCGCCCGACGACCACTGGGCGGGACTATGAGCGGAGATGCTGTCGGTCAACGTCGGCGGTAACAGTCGATTACCGTAGCGCAAAGCCTGAGTTACCTGCGGCAGTTAGCAACCCTGCAAATTGCCTGGAGCCAGCCGATGCCACGCTTCTCTCCTCGACTGCTCGCCGGATTGGTGGCCGGAGGTCTGGCCGGCCCACCTCTCGCTGCTCAGACCATTCCGCCGGCTCCATCCCAGGAGCACGCCTCTAAGGCAACCGGAGCGCAGGCGCACCGATTCCTCGATCGCTTCAATGCTGCGAACACCACTCACGATGGGCGGCTGACGCTGCAACAGGCTCAGGCCGCGAACATGCCGTGGGTGGCGCGGCACTTCGCTGAAATCGACACTCAGCGGAAGGGCTACGTCACGCTGCAGGATTTCCAGGCCTACCGCCAACAGATGCGAGCGGCCCGGTTGCAGGCTTCCCCATCGCAACCCGCTGAATAGCCGGCACATCGGTTCCTCGATCGCTGCAATGCCGCGAAGACCACCCGTGATGGTCGGCTGACGCTGCAACGGGACCGGGCTGCGAACATGCCATGGCTGGCGCAGCATTTCGCAGTTCTCGATTTGCACGCGAACCGTCGCGCCCATGATCGAGCCAAGGCCTGGGTCGGGTCGTGTCCCAATGGTGCTGCTGTAGGAGCCGTGGGTAAGTGGCCTGTCAGTTGCGACCGGCGGCCAATACATGGTGCTGCTGGTCAGGATTGAACTGACGACCTCCCCCTTACCAAGGGGGTGCTCTACCACTGAGCTACAGCAGCGCCGGGTGAGTGGCCGGGTTCACTAGCCGTTGGACAAATCGGGCGCAAGGTCGCCGTGGCGACGCAGCGCCCCCACATGTTACAGCCTGGACCAAGGAGACAAGCGTGACCCGCCGCCCCGATCCGCTGGAGACCCGCGCCCGCGAGCTTGCCGTTGCCGCCGGCATCGACCCGGACAGCCGCGCGCCGAAGCCCGGGAGCCAGCGCGGCATGCCGGCGTGGTGCACCTTCCGCGACACGGCCCGCGCGGAGCTGAACGCGCGGGAGGCGCGGCAGGCGGCGGCACAGATCGTCAACCTGCGACCCCAGAAGCCGAAGTATCGGAACAGCCCGCTCACCGTGATCGGCGACCATGACGCGGCGACGGTCGACCAGATGCGCAACTGCATGGCGGTCGGCAACGCCGTGGCCGGCGTGATCTGTGCCGACGGCCACCTCGGCTACGCGCAGCCGGTCGGCGGCGTGATCGCCTACGAGAAGCAGATCAGCATCTCAGGGGTCGGCTTCGACATCGGCTGCGGCAACATGGCGGTGCGGCTGGACACGACTTACGAGGCGGTCGCCGATACCGTTCCGCTGATCCTGAACGATGTGCGCAAGGTCATCTCGTTCGGGATCGGCCGCGCCAACAGCGAGCGCGTCGAGCATGCGCTGTTCGATGACGCCGACGCGTGGCGCGAGGCGGACATGGGAGAGTACCGCAAAAAGGCGGGCGTCCAGCTTGGGACGCTGGGCTCCGGCAACCACTACGTCGATCTGATGCGGGATGAGGCGGGGTTCGTGTGGATCGGCGTGCATTTCGGCAGCCGCGGTCTCGGCCATACCAGCGCCACGCGCTACCTGAAGGCGGCCGGCGGCACCGACGGCATGAACGTGCCACCCGCGGTGGTGGACGAGGACAGCGAGCTCGGCCGCCGCTATATCGCGGCGATGCAGCTTGCCGGGCGCTACTCCTATGCCGGCCGCGAATGGGTGGTCGAGCGCGTCCGCCGGATCATCGGCGGCAGTGTCACCGAGATGGTGCACAACCACCACAACTACGCCTGGCGCGAGACGCACAACGGCGTCGATCTCTGGGTGGTGCGAAAGGGCGCGACGCCGGCGTTCCCAGGGCAGCGCGGCTTCGTCGGCGGCTCGATGGGCGACGATGCGGTGATCCTCGAAGGCGTCGACAGCGAGCAGTCGCGCGCGTCGCTGTATTCGACGATCCACGGCGCGGGCCGCCGGTTCGGCCGCAAGGAGGCGAAGCGGCGCTTCACCCGGGCGGCGATGGACGCATGGCTGCGCGATCGCGGCGTGCTGCTGGCCGGCGCGGATCTCGACGAAAGCCCGATGGCGTATCGCCGGCTGCCCGACGTGCTGGCGCATCATGCTGACACCGTGAAGGTGCTGCACACGCTGCGGCCGTTCGCGGTGGCGATGGCGGGCGAGAGCGAATTCGATCCGTGGAAGGACTGATGGACAAGCCGCCGCCGCCAAAGCCTGCCGCACCTGGCGCCAAGCTGGCTGCTCGCCGCAAGCGCGAGGCGGACGCCTTGCGCGCGAATCTGCGCAAGCGCAAGGATCGGGCGCGGGCGCGGGAAAAGCCGAAGCAGGAGTGAACGAGGTGTCAGAGCCAGCGCATCGAGGGATGACGTCCGACGAGTTCATCGCCTGGGCGATGCAGCAAAGCGGCCGCTACGAACTGGTGGCTGGCGAAATCGTCGCCATGGCCCCCGAGCGAATCGAGCATACCCGCGCCAAGCAGCACATCTGGCGTCGCCTCACCGAAGCGATCGAGGGGGGCAATCTGCCATGTGAGGCGCTTGTCGACGGGATGGTCGTCGAGGTCGACGAGGGCACGACCTATGAGCCGGATGTGCTTGTGCGTTGTGGACCGCGCCTGCCCACCGGCACCCTGAAGCTGCGTGATCCAGTTGTCGTGATTGAGGTATTGTCGCCATCCAGTCTGGCCCGCGATACAGGCGCGAAACTGGAGGATTATTTTCGCCTTGCCTCAGTCCTGCACTACCTGATTGTCAAGACTGAGAACCATACGGTCATCCACCACGCCCGTGGTCAGAACGGCGCAATTCTCACCCGAATCGTGCGCGAAGGTCCGCTACTGCTGGAACCGCCAGGGATCACCTTGACTGACTGCTTCCCGCCTGGAGCCGCCTGATGCCCGTGATGTCCGACCGCTGGATCCGCCGCATGGCGCAGGAGCACGGCATGATCGAACCCTTCGTCGAGGCGCAGAAGCGCGAGGGTGTGATCAGCTACGGCCTGTCGTCCTACGGTTACGACGCACGGGTGGCGGACGAGTTCAAGATCTTCACCAACATCGACTCGGCGGTGATCGACCCGAAGAATTTCGCATCGTCCAGCTTCGTCGATCGCAAGACCGATGTCTGCATCATCCCGCCCAACAGTTTCGCGCTCGGCCACACCGTCGAGTATTTTCGCATCCCGCGCGACGTGCTGGTGATCTGTCTCGGCAAATCCACCTATGCGCGCTGCGGCATCATCGTGAATGTCACGCCGCTCGAACCGGAATGGGAAGGCCAGGTGACCATCGAAATCTCCAACACGACGCCGCTGCCGGCGAAGATCCACGCGCATGAAGGGATCTGCCAGTTCCTGTTCCTGCAAGGCAACGAACCCTGCGAGACCAGCTACGCGGACAAGGCCGGCAAATACATGCGCCAGCGCGGCGTCGCGCTGCCGAGGATGTAGGCGATGGACCGCATCCGTATCCGCGGCGGCAGGCCGCTCTCCGGCGACATCGTTATCGGTGGCGCCAAGAACGCCGCCCTGCCGCTGATGGCCGCCGCCATGCTGACCGACCAGCGCCTGGTGCTCAGCAACGTGCCGCGGCTCGCCGACGTGCAGACCATGGGCCTGCTGCTGGCGCAGCACGGCATCGCCGTCGAACCGGTCGGCAACGACGGCCGCACGCTCTCGCTTGGCGGCACGATCACCAATACCGAGGCGCCGTACGACATCGTGCGCAAGATGCGTGCCTCCGCCCTGGTGCTAGGGCCGCTGCTGGCGCGCACCGGCGAGGCGCGGGTCTCGATGCCGGGCGGCTGCTCGATCGGCGCGCGGCCGATCGATCTGCACCTCAAGGGCCTGGAGCAGATGGGCGTGACGTTCCGCCTCGACGGCGGCTACGTCGATGGCACAATGAACGGCCGGCTGCGCGGAGCCACCATCGTGTTCCCGCTCGTCTCGGTCGGCGCCACCGAGAACCTGCTGATGGCCGCCACCCTGGCCGATGGGCGAACCGTGCTGGCCAATGCCGCGCGCGAACCGGAGATCGCCGACCTGGCGCGCTGCCTGAACGCGATGGGAGCGCGAATCGAGGGGATCGGCAGCGACCGCCTCACCGTCGACGGCGTGGAGCGCCTCCACGGCGCCGGGCACGCCATCATCCCTGACCGGATCGAGACCGGCACCTACGCCTGCGCCGCCGCCATCACCGGCGGCGAGGTCATGCTGCACAATGGCCGCGCGGAGCACCTCGGCGCCACAGTGCGCACGCTGCGCGAGGCCGGCGTCGACATCGTCGAGCAGCCGGGCGGGCTGCATGTGCGGCGGCTGAACGGCCTGCACGGTGCGGACGTGATGACGGAGCCCTACCCCGGCTTTCCCACCGACATGCAGGCGCAGTTCATGGCGCTGATGGCGGTTTCTGACGGCGCCGCCATGGTCACCGAGACCATCTTCGAGAACCGCTTCATGCACGTGCCGGAGCTGAACCGCATGGGCGCACGGATCAACGTGCACGGCGCCTCGGCGATCGTGCGCGGCGTGCCGGCGCTGTCGGGGGCGCCGGTGATGGCGACCGATCTGCGCGCCTCGGTCTCGCTGATCCTGGCGGGACTCGCCGCGCGGGGTGAGACGGTGGTCAACCGGGTCTACCACCTGGATCGCGGTTACGAGGCAGTGGAACAGAAACTGGCGGCATGCGGGGCCGATATCGAGCGGCTGCCTGGCTGATTGACCAGGGAGCCAAGAATTTTGCTTGGAATGGACGCGGATTGACCCCCATATGGCGCCTCACGCGTCGGGACCATGCAACCCCCGACCCCCTTGGAGATGCCCGTGAGTATCCTTCTTCCCGCTCCACTGATCTGCTGCCGGTGGGAACTTGAGCGCCGCCACATGGTGCCGCCCTCGAACGACGCGCTGCGCCAGATCATCGAGCGGGATTCCGACCTGGTCGACGCCCTGAACGAGTTCTATGGCGACGCCGCTGCCGACGGCGGCCTCGACAAGGTCGAGCGCGAGCTGCTGCTTGATCTGCTCGCACGGCACTTCACCGGCCAGTTGTGGCCGCGCACCGGCGGGATGGACGCGACGCGGCGCTTCGTGGCCACCCTGCAGCGTGCCATGGTTGCTGCCGGCTGGAAGATGGACGCGTTCGCCGTGGCTGCCTGAGGCTTCGCCAGTCGACGCAAGATGCCCTAGTCTCCCGCTAGGAAACGACCCGAGGGAGGCTGCGATGGATTTTGGCAACCAGACCGTCATCGTGACCGGCGGCACCGGTGCCCTGGGGCGGGCAGTGGTCGGCGCGCTGTTGAACGCGGGAGCGCGCTGCCGGGTTCCTTATGTCGTCGATGCGGAGGCCGCGGCGTTCCCTCACAAAGATCGTGTGACTCTGATCGGGCACTGCGAACTGACCAGCGAAGCGGATGTCGCGCGGCTGTACGACGGGGTGAGCGACCTGTGGGCCTCGATCCACATCGCCGGCGGCTTTGCCATGGGCAGCGTGGACGACACCGACAAGGCCGGCATGCTGCACATGCTCAATATGAACTTCGTGACCTGCTATCTGTGCAGTCGCGCTGCGGTGCAGGGCTTCGGACCAGGCGGCGGTCGCATAGTCAATATCGCCGCGCGCCCGGGGTTGGAGCCGCGGACCGGTGCCGGCATGGCGCCCTACGCCGCGAGCAAGGCAGCGGTTGCCGCCTTCACCCAGGCGCTGGCGACCGAGGTGGCGGGGCGGGGGATCCTGGTGAATGCGGTGGCGCCCTCGATCATCGACACGCCGGCCAACCGTGCCGCGATGCCGAAAGC
>DASXNR010000520.1:0-18999 GCA_036494925.1 Acetobacteraceae bacterium | reverse complement strand
GTTGGCACCGATCCAGATCGGTGGGGTTGGCTGCTGCACCGGTTTGACCGAGCAGGTGGCGTGGTCGAGCTCGAAACCGGAACCCGTCATGGTGACCGAGTCTTCCGTCCACAGACGGCGGATCGCGGTGAGACAGTCTTCGAAGCGGGCGCCAAGCCCGCCGCGCGGCACGCCGACGCCTTGAACTCGACATCGCGATAGCCGATCCCGGCACCGAACACGAGCTTGCCGCCGCACAACAGGTCAAGCGTCGCCAGTTGTTCGGCCAGATCGAGTGGCTTGTGCAGCGGCACCAGAACCAGCCCGCAGATGATCCGAAGCCGCGGGGCGATCGCGGCGCAATGGGACAGAAACGGGATCTGCTGCACCGACTCGAAGGGCTGCGCGCTGTAATGCGAACCCTTGACGATGCCGTCGAAGCCAAGCCGCTCGGCGCACCGCACGAGGTCGAGATCGTCGCGCAGATGCCGGGCAGAGTCGCCAGGAGGATGCTGACCCCGAACGATCAGGCTGAACTTCATCGCGCGAGCGCTGCTGCAATGTCGCCGAGTTCGCTCATGCTTGGCCTCCGGCAGAAAAGGTTGAGTGGCACAACAAGAGAGTCCTACGACCGCACCTCGACGACATCCTGGGCGAATATCATGTCTTCCTGCCCAACCATTGCCGGGTCGCTGGCCGACGACAGATAGCGGGCAAACAGCCACACCCCGTCTTGCGGATTTGAAACGATTTCGGCTTCGGCACCGGTCGCCAGCACGACCCGCGTGCCGGCAGCAAGCGCGCGGATGTTGATCGGATCACTCATTTCGCCGCCTCCGACTGCGCCAGGGCCTCGCGCGGCACGTTGCGGCGCCACGTCATCAGCTCGTCCCAGCTATCGGCCGCCATGAACTGGGCCCAGCGGCGATACAGGTTTCGCATCGGCTCCTCGCTCGCCTGCGCCTTGGTCAGGTCGACGACCCGCCCCGGCATTCTGAGTCCCTCCCACTCGTAATCCTCGACCGCATGGCCCATCCCCATTTCGTAGCTGTAGGGATGCCGCCGCGCGATCACTCCGCGGCTCGCGGAGTGCGCATAATTCCAGTTCTCCATGTCGTCCTGCTCGGTCATGCCTGCCGGTCCGGAGTAACGAATATAGTAATCGCGCAGGAAGTTCTTGACCGCTTGCGGTGCATCGCGGTCGACGAAGAAGAACCGCCATACCTCGGTCTCGTGCGCGCTCTTGGGGTGCCACACCGCCAGCGTGCGCGGCTGCCGGGGCAGCAGCGCCACATTGGGGAAGATCTCGCCGGGCGCGCCGATCAGCCGGCTGTTGGCGGCCGGCCGCCGCCGCCGCTCCTCCTCGCAGTCGCGAAAGTATTCCGCGACCTCAGGGGAATTCTGATAGGCCGCCTGCGGTTCGTGATCCCTGGGCAGCACGTAGGTGATGGTCTGGTGCCCGCGATCTGGAATCGCGACATGCAGCTTGCGGGCCACGTTGAGCTCGCTGTAGTCGCGCCGGCTGCGCCCGCTCGGGCCCACGCCGACCAGATCGACCGAGCGATGCGAGATGTTGTGATAGGTGTCACCGCTGAAATTCTCGGCTGGAAACTTCCAGTTGCACGGGATGATCCATTTCTGCACGCCGCCGAGAAGCTCCGCCTGACCTTCGCGTCCATCCCAGCCGTCGAGTATAAGATCGAGGAAGCGTTGAAATTCGCCAAGATATTCGAGAAACGGCGGCGCCGAGGCATCCCAGTTGGCCCACACGGTGCCCTTGTGGCAGCACAACTGCGCAACCTCGACGAGGTGGTGTTTCGCCTTGTCGAGCTCGGAATGATAGGCCTCGCGGAAATAGGGCACGCCGACCAGCGCGCCGTCGGTACCGTAGCTCCAGCCGTGATAGGGGCAGGTGAATACCGTGGTGTTGCCGTCGTCGTAGCGGCACACCTTCATGCCGCGATGACGGCATGAATTGAGAAAGACATGCACAGCGCCGGCGCGGTCGCGGCACAGGATCACCGACTCCTCGCCCATCCGCGACGCGAAGAAATCGCCGGGATTGGGGATCTGGCTTTCATGCCCGACGAACAACCAGGAACGGGCAAAGATGCGCTCCTGCTCCTGGGCATAGATGTCGTCGTTGACGAAGATCTCGCGGCTGACCTGCCCCGATGCGAGATCGACGAGGCCGGGGTGGTAACCACGCGTTGCGTTCATCGTCATCGCCGTGCCTCCGTTCAAAAGAAAAACGTCAGGTTCTTCGTCAACAGCACATTCTGGTCGAGGATGATCTTGCGCCGTGCGATCAGCCAGCCGTCACCGGCCCGGCGCAGCGTGTCCTCGCGCTTGCCGACGAGCAGATCGGTCTCGGTCTCGACCCGGTTGCGGTAGATCAGGAACCGGCACTTGGCGGTGACTTCCTGAGCCATCGCGGCATCGGGCGTCGCGGCAAGAAGCTGCACGTTCGATACCATATGGGTGATCCGCGATTGCGGCTCCTCCGCCCAATGGATACCGGTCTGGATCTGGCGCACCCGCCGGATCAGCGTTTCCTTGCCCTCGTCGAACCAGCTGATGTCCTCACGCTCGCGGGTGAATTCGCGGGCGGTATCGCCGTATTTGACGTTGCGCCGCATCGGCATCCAATAGCGGATGTCGTCGGCCAGCAGGGCCAGCCACTCGTCGTGACGCCGCTCGTCGAGCAATTCGGCTTCGGCATACAGGAATTCGGCGATCTCCTGGGTCAGCAGCAGCCGGGCGACGCGATCATCGGTCATGCTTCGCCTCCCCCCTTGTTCGGCCGCAATTCGGTCCCGGCCATCGCCTCGAGCACACGGGCGACGACCGGGAACCCTTCCTGGCCCCAGCCCTGCGCCCGGGCACGCTGGTAGATGTCCGACGCCAGCACGCCGAGTGTGGCCGGGGCGCCGACGTCGCGGGCAAGCTGGCAGGCGAGCTCCACATCCTTGGCGACGATGTCGAGCGTGCCGCCGGCAGCAAAGGTGCGCGGGAACACGCCGCGGGCAATGTTATCGAAGGTGCGGCTTTGCCCGGCGCTGACGGGACCGATCCGGGCCAGGACGTCGAGGTCGATCCCGGCCTTGGCGGCTACGAGCATCCCTTCGATGGCGGCAATGAAGTTGGTATAGCCGAGATACTGCGTCACCAGCTTGGCGGTCACGCCGGCGCCGCTCGGGCCGACATGGAACACGTTGGCGGCGATCGCCTCGAACAACGGCCGATGACGGGCGAAAGCGGCGTCGCTGGCGCCGACCATCACTGTCATCGCAGGTGGGCGACCGCTGACCGGCGCGTCGATCAGCTCGATGCCGCGCGACGCGCAGGCTTCGGCGGCGCGGGCAACAGTCTTCGGTGCATTGGTGGTCAGGTCGATAACGGCGGCGCCCGGCTGCATCCCTGCGAGGATACCGGACTGCGGTTCCAGCATCACCGCCTCGAACTCGGCGGGGCCGGGAAGCGAGGTGAACACGACTTCGGTGTCGCGCGCCGCTGCGAACGCGCTCTCGGTGCGCGCGGCACCTTGTGCGCACAGAGCAGCGGTGGCCTCCAGCCGGCGATCATATACCGACAAGGAATGGCCGGCTCCGATCAGGCAGCCCGCGATCGGGGTCCCCATCGTTCCGGTTCCCACAAAGCCAATCCGCATCGTGGTATTATCCTCCCCTGGGAAGCCATCATCGACCGGTCAGGCGTGAACGACAACCTGTTCAGGCGGGAAGCACACCGCGAGCGGCAGCCCGGCGAGCTGCGCGAACATGTCGATGCGCGCCCGGCGCGGCGATGGCGCACACCGGTTGGGCCTCGGATTCAGCGGGAAGCGGAGGTCAGCGTGCGGCTTGGGCCACAGGGAGCTGTCCCGCGGCGCGCGGCCCGGGGTAGTGGTGCACCAGCAATATTCCGCCGACCACCAGGGACAGTGCGACGATCGCGAACAGCAGCGTCCGGTCGGTGAGCGTGTCGCGCGGCGAACGCTCGGCGTACCAGAAGTGCCGGTACCACGACCTGTGCGGCTGCAGTGGAGCGATCGCCATTTCCCCCTCATTGTGGTGCGCCGCCCAGTATGGGATGGCGCGATGTGCGAAGCAAACGGCGGGGGTGAGCATGGCCTGGGTCAGTGTGCAGCGTGACGCGCGCGGTGTCGCCGTCGTGACGATCGACAATGCTGCCAAGCTGAACACGCTGAACACGCCGGTGATGACCGAGCTGATCGCCGCGGTCGAGCGTCTCGGCGCCGATGATGCCCTGCGCGCCGTGGTGCTGCGCGGCGCCGGCGAGCGCGCCTTCATCGGCGGCGCGGACATCAACGAAATGGCCGCGCTCGATCCCGGCTCGGCGCGTGCCTTCATCACCCTGGTGCATCGCAGTTGCGACGTGTTCCGCCGCCTGCCGGTGCCGGCGATCGCCCGCGTCCAGGGTTACGTGTTCGGCGCGGGCGTGGAGGTCGCGGCCGCCTGCGACATGCGGGTGGCCAGCACCGATGCGCGGTTCGGCATGCCGGAGGTGCGGCTTGGCGTGCCATCGGTGGTGGAGGCGGCGCTGCTGCCGCAACTGATCGGCTGGGGGCGCACACGGCAGTGGCTGCTGACCGGCGACATGATCGACGCGGCGACCGCGCAGGCCTGGGGGCTGGTCGAGGAGGTTGTGCCGCCGCGACAGCTGGATTCCGCGGTCGAACGGCTGCTCGAATCGATCCTGGCATCCGGCCCGCGGGCAGTTCGGCTGCAGAAGGCGCTGATCACCGACTGGGAGGACCTGCCGCTGCGCCAGGCGGTGCGGCGCGGGATCGACAGCTTCGCCGATGCCTGGGAGAGCGAGGAGCCGCGGCAACTGATGGCTGCGTTCGTGGCACGGCGTCGCGCGGGAAACGGATGAACCATGGTGTAGTCGCAGGCATAGGTTGTTGACTCTGGATGCCAGCGATGGATCATGTTGCCAAAACGAGTTCGGGTTCGACATCGGTGCAAATCAGGCGAACACCGGGAGGATGATGATGTCGGATGCGGCGACAATCGCTGCGGCAGTGCGAGACCAACCGAGTGGCGGCGCGGACAAGCCTGGCACGGATACATTCGCGACGCCCGAGTTTCACGCGGCACTGAACGACGCCGAGGTCCTGCTCCGTTACGCTGCCAGCAACGCTCAGTTGCCCGCGGTCATGCCGGCCAACATGGTGCAGGACATCGTGTATGCCCGGCAGGCCTGGCAGACCCACCGGGTTACCGCCGCGGTCGCGATCGGGTTCTGGATCGCCTATGCGAATCTGTCCAAGCTCACCAGGCCGGTGACGGCGGCGTCGGTGCTGGCATGCGAGGTCGCGTCGCTGCGCGGCGAAAAGATCCGCGCCACGGTTCTGGTCCTGATCATCATCGCCTTCTCGGTGTTTCTGTTCATGAACAACACCACCGCCAACGAGACGGCGGACCTGATCGAGCAGCAGAACGCCGCGGCGCTGAAGCTTTGGGCGAACCTGCAGATTCTGCGGTCCAGCACGGCCGAGCAGGCGGCGGCCGTGTCCCACGCTCCGTCCACGCTGGAAAGTCAGAGCGGCACGGCGTTCGTCAACCGTGCCTTCGAGGAGGCCGTGGAATTCTCCCGCAGGAGCCAGCAGCTCCTGCAATCAGCGAGCAAGCTGCATTTCTGGTTCAATCCATGGTGGACGAACATCGACGTCAGTTCGGTGAGGTTCGACAAGAACAACCCCGATGGCATCACCCATCTGCTGATCTCGCCGAGCACGACGCAGCCGAGTGCTATCCAGGCCGAGGTCGAGAATCAGATCAAGGCGTATCAGTTCATCCGCAACTACGCGCTGGCGCTGGATAAGACGGATTCGATCATCTATGGCGGGATCACGACCTATGTGCTGCCTACGGTTTATGCGTTGCTGGGCGCCTTCCTGTATGGCTTCAGGCTGTGCTCCAGGCTGATACGCCGGAAGACCTATCTGCACTCGGCCGCGCACAGTGCGCGCTATTACATCGCGGCCATCGCGGGCCTGGTCGTCGGATTGTTCGGCTCGTTGCTTCCGAAGAACCTTGCCCTGCCACCGCTGGCCTTTGCGTTCCTGGTCGGTTACGGCGTTGAGGCGTTCTTTTCCCGGCTTGACGACCTGATCGCCAAATTCAAACGCGATCCGCCGGCCAAGCCGACATCGGCACCGGAGGACTCCACGGCAGGCTGATCCACCCCGCAGCGCGAGCGGCTTGATACGGCGATGCATACGCGGCAGCGTGCGGTCAGCATGAACGTGCCTGCACGGGAGGAAACCGCATGGACGCAAGACGAACTGACCAGTTAGACAGGCCACTGGCGAGCATCTGCCCCGTCGGCGGCGAGATGGCCGGTTTCGCGTAGTCGCGCGAAGGCGGCACGCATACGAGCGGCCACGCGGGGCCAGGCGAAACTTTCCGCCTTCGCACGTGCGCCTACGCGCCTAATGCGGGCGCAGTCGCGGTCGTTGATGATGGCGCGGACACATTCGAAAGCCTCGTCGGCGTCGCGTGGCGTCAGGAGCCAACCACTGGTATCGTCCACATAATCGGGAATGCCGCCGACGCGCGTGCTGATTGCCGGCGTGCCGCAGGCGAGTGCTTCGACGATGGCACAGCTGGCTGTGGCATCGAGCAGCGGCAGAAACAGCGCGTCCGAGCTCTGATAGAGGCCAATAAGGGCCGCCTCGGAGATGTTGCTGTGCCGCCGGACATTGGCGCAGCCGGTAAAGAAGCCCATCCGGTCAGCCGGCAGCACGACGTCAAACACGACGTCAAACCCGTCGCGCGCGCAGCGGTCGGCCACAATATGCGCGACGTCGAAGTCGCGCATATGCAGGCCGATGAACAGGAAGCGGGCTGTCGCGGTGCTGTTGCCGGCTCCGGACCTGAAGGCGTCGGTATCCACTCCCAGCGGTACAAACATGACGTTCCGGTCGCCGAGCAAGTCGGAAAATCGTGAAACTTCAGAGGACGCGACCACGAACGCACCACCGAGATGGCGGATATGCTTGCGCTGGGTGGCCTCAAAGCGTTGGGCGGTGTTGGCGGAGGGCAAATGGAATGTGGCAACCAAAGGCCCGGGCAGGCCACGCCCGCGGCGCAGCAGCATGTCGAGTTGCTCATCGCCGTAAGGGACGAAGACAATATCAGCCCGCGTCAACCAAGCCTTCCAGAAGGCGCGTTCCTCGGAGATACGGTCCTCGAAGCCATATTTCAGGAGATAGGACTTCTCGCCATACATGAAATGCCATGCTTTTTCGGCGATGCGCCCCACGCCGTGCCCAAGCTGGGGACGTACGACGGTGTTTGCATGCAGATGCGCGGCGATGGGGTCATAGCCGCCGCTGGCCGTGTGATGAGCCCACCGCTTCACGAGGCAGAGGATCTGGAGATTGTGACCGGGAGGTGGCACGTCGTCGGACTCAGACATGGGACCGGTGTATCCTTAAGAGACCGGCATGGGATTTCCTGAACGAAGGTCCATGCGCGTGTGATTGATCGGCGCCCGAAACTGGGAGTGTGTCAATGGTTCACGGCAGTTGGTATCAGCCCTGCGGCCCGGTGCCTGAAGGGCAAAGTGTCGGTTACGAACAGAAAGTTGTAAACGAAGCAACGTCCAGGTCGACGATTGAGTGTGGCGTCGAGGGCGTCCTCAGCTTGATGCGTCGCAAGATCGAACTCGGAAATGTCGTGCAGCGCTCCCTCGCATAAGAACAGTCCACGATATCCGGCTTCCGAAAGAAAAGCGGTAACCCTGGCCAGCGATCCGGGTTGATGCATTTCCTGCGCCTCGATCAAAAAAGCGGGATGGCATGCCTTGATCAGTGCCGTGGAGCCGCGCAGTACAGCGAGCTCGTGCCCTTCAACATCAATCTTGATGAAGCCAACGTTTCGCAATTTGTAGCTGTCGAGCGTACGCATTGGCACTCTGAAACGGCGGACCTCTTGGCCGCTCAAACTGTTTGCCACCTCGATCGTACCAAGGCCCCAGTCGAGTCCGTCCTGAGAACCCGGCACGCGTAGCTCGGCGGTGCCCAGCCGATCAGATAAAGCAACCTGATGCACATGCACGCGCCGATCCAATGCAAATCCGGCGGACAGTCGGAGAGCGAGTTCAGGTAGTGGCTCGAATGCGTGCACTCCACGCGAAAACCGGCGCATGTGCCACGTATAGCCGCCCTCATTGGCACCAACGTCCACCGACATCTTGCGCGGATCACAGAGAGCAGGCAGAAGTCGCAGCTCGGGTTCGCCCCCCGCTTCCCCCCGCCATACGCGGCGCCCCTTGTGGGACAGCAACCCATGTGATCTGTACCAAGTCAAAATTGGGCCAGGTAACAGCGACATCACCAGTCGTCGTAGCCCCATTCAGCAACCTTTCATGCTGGTATGAAACAGTGACATTTCCGATTTCGAGGACTTCTCCCTCTAATCCTACGAAATTGCGGGAAGCCTTCAAAGCGTGAGCGCCGCGCCGGCGATGGTGGACAGGATTTGCTCGAACAGACCGCGCGGCACCATGATCTCGGCCATCTGGAATGTGATGGACCTGCCGTGCGGGACGATCCTGCGCCGATTTTCACCAACCTCTTGCGCCGCGTAGTCGTCGACCGGTGTTCCGCCAGGTAACCGAGGCCGCCGCACAGGCGCAGGGCACAGGTTATCGTCAAACTGAAGGACAATCCACTCTGCCGCAAAATGCCGAAGCTGCTTGCGCCTCACGACAGCCCACCAGCAGCAACGAACGTCGCCTGATTGAGCGGCGGCTGCGTAGGGGCTACTACGGGCGCTGGCGGGGGTGGTGTGCCATAGCCAAGCCCCAGGTCCACCGCGTAGGGCGGCGCAACAGGAGGTGCCACCGCAACAACGCGGGCTTCGGCCAGGGCTGGCCGAACATCCAGCGTCAGCAAGGCAACAAGCCGGGCGATGTGCGCGATCTGGTGCCGGTTCGGTCCCACCAATTTCGTGGATGTGGCGCGCGTGTTCGGGCTGCGCGGCATCCGGGTGGAGGAGCCGTCGCAGATCGCGCCGGCATTGCAGGAGGCGCTGGCGTCGGACGAAACTGTCGTGGTCGATGTCGCCACGGACATCGACGCGCGGGCACCGGAGCCGTGGCTGCCGGCGGGAGCGTGATGCAATGGCGCTGATCTTCCACGAGCGGGTCGGACTGGAGGGGCGGCGGATCAGCCCGTTCTCCTGGCGGATCCGCTACGCCCTCGCGCACAAGGGGCTGCAGCCGGCCGTGTTGCCCACGCGGTTCGCCGATGTCGCGCGCATCCGTGCGCTCAGCGGGCAGGAACTGGTGCCGATCATCGAGCACGACGAGAGGGTGGTGCACGATAGCTGGTCGATCGCCTGCTATCTGGAGGACCGGTTTGCCGACGCGCCCTCGCTGTTCGGCGGGGCGATCGGGCGCGGCACCGCGCGGCTGGTGAACCTCTGGTCCGACACCGTGCTGGGTCGTGCCATGCGGCCGCTGATCTACGCCGACTTCATCCGCTGCATCGATCCCGGTGACCGGGCCTATTTTCGCGGCTCGCGTGAGGCTCAACTGGGCATGACACTGGAGCAATACAGTGCCGATCGCGATGCGGCGTCGGCCGACCTGAGCCGGGTCTGCGAACCGCTCGAGCGCACCCTGTCCGAGCAGGTGTTTCTTGCCGGTGAGGCGCCCGCCTACGTTGATTATATCGTCTTCTCGGTGTTTCAGTGGGCGCGCATCGGCAGTCCGCGCGATGTGCTGGCGGACACCACCAAAATGGCGGCAACGCGTGCGTGGCGGGCGCGCATGGTGGGGCTGTACGACGATCTCGGTAATCGATTTGCACTCTATCCGACGGAGACCGCATGACCTGGAGCGGTTTGAGGCAAAGTGGAATCGCGACGCGAATGCCGCGACGCCAGGCGTGCGCTGCGTGAGATCAGGCGGATGCAAGGAACCTGACGATCATCGGTAGCACGGTTTCGGCTGATCAGGCGTGCCGCAATTCGCGGAGTTGTAGCCGCCCGGCGCGATATAACCGGACGGCGCACTGCCGTAGTAGGGCGGCGCACTGCCATAGTACGGCGGCGGGGCGCCAGGATACGGTGGGGGCGACCCGTAAGGATACACCGGCTGCGGATATGCGCCGGGTCCGTACGCATAGTACGGGTCGCATCCCGACAGGAGCGGCAGCAGCAACAGCAGCATACGGTAGCGCATTCGTTCCTCCCGGAGTATCGGTATGGGACGCTAGTCCTGCTCGATGTCAGCCTGCAACCGTGGCGGGCCACAGGGAGAGCCCAAGGGGAACGATGATCAGCTACGATCTGGCCGGAAAGACGGCATTGGTGACCGGCGGCGCGTCGGGCATCGGCTTCGCCACCGCACGCATGCTGGCGAAGTTCGGCGCCACCGTGGCGGTGAATTTCCTGGCCGACGATCCGCGCGGGCCGGAGGCGGTGGACCGGATCACCGCCGAGGGCGGCAAGGCGATCATGGCACCAGGCAGCGTCGGCGAGGCCGGCGGGGCCGAGCGCATGGTGCTGAAGGCGATCGACGATCTGGGCCGGCTGGATCTGCTGTTCAACAACGCCGGCACACCGGGCACGCGCAGGCGCATCACGCCGCCGGAGCTCGAGCTGATCACCGAGGATTTGTGGTCGCTGTTGCTGCAGACCAACCTGCTCGGTGTGTTCCGCGGCTCCAAGGCCGCCGCCCCCGCGCTGAAGGCGGCGCATGGCGCGATCGTCAGCACGGCGTCGATCGCCGGGTTGGGACGCGCCGGCAGCAGTCTTGCGTACAGCGCAACGAAAGCCGGTGTGGTGAGCCTGACACAGAACCTGGCGCGCGCGCTGGCGCCCGAGGTGCGGGTGAACGCTATCGCCCCGGGAGCGGTGGACAGCTCCTGGATGGTGGAGTGGACCAACGAAGAACGCCAGCAGTCGATCGAACATGCGCTGCTGAGGCGGCGCTGCCAGCCGGAGGATCTGGCCGAGGTGGCGGTGTTCCTGGGCTTCGGCGCGGCGATGGTGACCGGGCAGACCATCACCGTGGATGGCGGGCTGACGTTGTAGCCCGCCGTCCACCGGTCGGAAGCGCGATAAGTTCAGAACGTCAGCACGAAGTCCGTTCCGAAGGTGAAGGAATTGGCGGTGCCTTTGGTGTTGAACGGCGGATTGTTGTTGAATGGTTTGTTGTCGGTGAACGCGTGATCCCAGCGGATCTCCGGGCGCACCAGCAGACCGGTGACCGGTGACGGCAGGTCCGGCTTCCACGTGACGCCGAGGGTGATCGCGCCGTAGGTCGTGTTGGATCCCGGCGCGACGTTGACGGCCTGTGTCGATAGCCCCTGCTGGGACCTGATGTAGTCGGAATTGCTCCCGAACGAGGCCACGAAGAAGTTGTTGTCATCGCGCCAGATTTCCGCCCTGGCGTTCAGAGCCACCGTGTCGGTCAGCGCGTAGGACGCGTATTGCGAAGCGCCGAAACCGTTCACCGGCTTGCCCACGAAGCCGTAGTCGTCGCGAACCCAGTTGGCTTCAGTCACGAAGGTCCAGGTGTCGGTCGCTTTCCAGGTGATCAGCACGTCGTTGTAGAACCGCCATTGGCCATTGGCGTTGACCCCTTGCGGCGAGAGCACCCGGGTTGCCTGCTCCGGTCCGAAATGCGACAGGGCCAGGATCGTCAGCTTGCCGTCCATGAAGGTGAGGTTGAAGCCACCGATGCCGCCGATTGCGCTGTTGTTTTCTCCCAATATGCCGAACGTGGTGTTCGTCCCGGTGTCGATGCCGGAGTAGATATCGAGCACGTCGTTGACGTGCGTCGTCGCCAGCGCGCCGGTGTGTTTGAACGGCAGGCCGAACTGGAAGATGTAGGAGTGCGAGTAGAACGGATTGGTCGAAGGATCGATCGTCTCATAGCCCAGCGGCGTGGGGTATTGTCCGACCTTGAGGTCGATGCCGCCGTCGGTGAGCCATGGCAGATGCGCGAGGACATTCGCCTCGACCACGTCGAACTGGTTGCGCTGGTCGGGGATGACCCGGTTCAGTTCGCCCAGGAACTGCGTGAAGCGCGCGTCCGAGCCATACATGAACTGGATCTTGAAGCCCCATTGATAGTCGCTGTTCTTCGGATCGAGCGGCTTGTTCGCAGTCAGCAGCAATTGGTTCAACTGCACCTGGTTGGCGTGGTCGGTGAACAGCTGGCCCCAGTTCAGTCCGGTCGCCGGCCGGAACGGATTGGCGATGATGCCGGATTCAAGCTGCGCCGAAAGATGGATTCCGTCGACCCAGAGGCCGGCTGGCGGCGCCTCGGCGGCCGGTGCCGCTGGTGTTGCAGGAGTCTCGGCGGCCGGCGCTGCAGGTGCCGGAGCCGTCGCAGCGGGCGGAGGCGGTGTCTGTGCATGTGCGGCCGGCATGGCGACGGCAATGCTGGCTGCCGCGATCCAACCTGCGGCGCCTCTCGGTTTCCTGTACTCCATGGTTGCTTATGTTACCTTTGCTTTTCCGATACGTTTCTTCGGCACATGCGTGGGGCGCCGGCATTGCGGCGCCCCACGCCCCGGGTTGATCGTTAGAAGATCTGCTCGCCGTGCAGCACCAGGTCGAGGCCTTCGCGTTCCTCTTCCTCGCCCACCCGCAGACCCACCAGCACCTTGGTGATCATCAGCAGGATCAGCGTGCCGACACCGCTGTAGACCAGCGTCGCGGCGACGCCCTGGCACTGGATCCAGAGCTGTGTCAGGCCGCCGGGGCTACCGTCCGGCGACGCGTCGGTCGCCGACAGCGGTCCGTAGGAGAACACCCCGGTGAGCAGCGCGCCGACGATGCCGCCGATGCAGTGCACGCCGAACACGTCCAGGCTGTCGTCGTAGCCGAACATGTGCTTCACGCTGGTCGCGGCCCAGAAGCAGATCACGCCGGCGGCGACGCCGATGATGATCGAGGACCCCGGCAGCACGAACCCCGACGCCGGGGTGATCGCGACCAGGCCTGCGACGGCGCCGGAGATGCAGCCCAGCACCGAGGGTTTGCCCTTGGCGAGCCACTCGGCGAACATCCAGCCGAGTGCCGCCGCGGCGGTGGCGATCTGCGTCACCGCCATCGCCATGCCGGCACGGCCGTTCGCGGCGACCGCCGATCCGGCGTTGAAGCCGAACCAGCCGACCCACAGCAGCGAGGCACCGATCACCGAATACGCCAGGTTGTATGGCGCCATGTTCTCGCTGCCGTAGCCGACGCGCTTGCCGAGTACCAGCGCGCACATCAGACCGGCGATCCCGGCGTTGATGTGCACGACGGTGCCGCCGGCGAAGTCGAGCTGGCCGTTGATGGCGCTCCAGCCGCTCGGCGCCCACATCCAGTGCGCGACCGGCGAATAGATCAGCAGCGACCACAACGTCATGAAGATGCACAGCGCCGAGAACTTCATGCGGTCGGCGAAGGCGCCCACGATCAGCGCCGGCGTGATGATCGCGAACGTCATCTGGAACATCATGTAGACGGTCTCAGGGATCGTCGTCGCCATCGGCGCGACGTCCTTGATACCCGACTCCAGGACGAAGGCCTGGGTGTCGTTGCCCTTGGTGATGTGATCGGCGATGCCGTGCAGCATGAAGCGCGACAGGTCGCCGACGTAGGAATTGCCCGGCGTGAACGCCAGGCTGTAGCCGGCGACGCACCACACGATGGTGACGATGCAGGTGATGACGAAGCACTGCATCAGCATGGCGAGGATGTTCTTCTTCCGCACCATGCCGCCGTAGAACAGTGCCAGGCCTGGGACGGTCATCAGCAGCACCAGCGCGGTGCTGGCGAGCATCCAGGCGGTGTCACCGGAGTCGATCTTGGGCGGGCCGGCGTCATCGGCCAGGGCCGGCAGCGCCGCCAGCAACAGCGGCAGCACGGCGGCGAGTCCCAAGTAAAGTCGGCGTCGGATCATCGTTATGGTTTCCCCTTGTTTGGTCGCTCAAAGTGCGGCGGCATCGACCTCGCCGGTGCGGATCCGCACGGCGCGTTCGATGTCGAGCACGAAGATCTTGCCGTCGCCGATCTTCCCGGTATGGGCCGACTTGGTGATCGCCTCGATCACCTGGTCGGTCAGATCGTCCGGCACGACGACCTCGATCTTCACCTTCGGCAGGAAGTTCACGTGGTACTCGGCACCGCGGTAGATCTCGGTCTGGCCCTTCTGCCGACCGAATCCCTTCACCTCAGAGACGGTGAGACCCTGCACGCCGAGTGGCGTCAGCGCCTCGCGTACGTCGTCGAGCTTGAAGGGCTTGATGATGGCCATGATCAGCTTCATGTCGCTGCCCCTTGATTGCTCTCCACGCCGCCGCCACCCCTGTGGCGGGACGGTCGTGCGAAGTGACAATCAAGAATCATGCCGCGGCGTTCATCCCCCGTCGGTCCCTCTCGTCATGGCCGGGCCAAGTTCGACGTCGGGACGGTTGGGAGGAAAGCTGCCTAGGAAACGAGCAAATATAGGCCAAAAGCAAAGCGCCCCCGCCATTCCCTCGAATGGCGGGGGCGCCGAAGGAGACTAAAGGTCAGACCGAATAATACATCTCGAACTCGACCGGATGCGGGGTGTGCTCAAACCGGTACACCTCGGTCCATTTCAGCTCGAGGTAACTCTCGATCTGATCGCTGCTGAACACGTCGCCGGCCAGCAGGAACTCATGGTCGGCCTCCAGCGCACCGATCGCCTCGCGCAAACTGCCGCACACGGTCGGAATGCCCTTCAATTCCTCGGGCGGCAGGTCATACAGATCCTTGTCCATCGGATCGCCGGGATGGATCTTGTTGCGGATGCCATCCAGCCCCGCCATCAGCATCGCCGCGAACGCGAGATACGGATTCGCACCCGGATCCGGGAACCGCACCTCGACCCGCTTGGCCTTCGGGTTGGTCGCATACGGGATGCGGCAGGACGCCGAACGGTTGCGCGCCGAATAGGCCAGCAGCACCGGCGCCTCAAAGCCAGGGATCAGGCGCTTGTAGCTGTTGGTCAGCGGGTTGGTCAGCGCGTTCAGCGCCTTGGCGTGCTTGATGATGCCGCCGATGTAGTGCAGCGCCGTCTCCGACAGGTCGGCGTAGCTGTTGCCCGCGAACAATGGCTTGCCGGCCTTCCAGATCGACTGGTGCACGTGCATGCCCGAGCCATTGTCGCCGTAGATCGGCTTCGGCATGAAACACGCGGTCTTGCCGTAGCTGTGCGCCACGTTGTGGATGCAGTATTTATAGATCTGCAGCGCATCGGCCATCTTGGTCAGCGGGCCGAACTTCATCCCCAACTCGTGCTGGCTCTGGCCGACCTCGTGGTGATGCTTCTCCACCACCACGCCCATCTCGGCCATGGTCGAGAGCATCTCGGCGCGCAGGTCGCTTTCGCTGTCGACCGGCGGGACCGGGAAGTAGCCACCCTTCACCGCCGGCCGGTGACCCATATTGCCTTCCGGATAGTCCTTCAGGCTGGCCTGCGGGCCTTCCTGGCTGTCGATCTGATAGGTGCCGTAGTTGCCGCCGGTGCCGAATCTTATGCTGTCGAACACGAAGAACTCGGCCTCCGGTCCGAAGAACGCGGTCTCGCCGACGCCCGACGACCTGAGGTACGCCTCCGCCTTCTTCGCCGTCGAACGCGGGTCGCGGTTGTACGGCTGTCCGGTCGACGGCTCGACGATGTCGCAGACCAGTATCAGGCTCGGCTTGGCGGAGAACGGATCCATCACCGCAGTGTCGGGGTCCGGCATCAGGATCATGTCGGACTCGTTGATCGCCTTCCAGCCGGCGATCGAGGAACCGTCGAACATGATGCCGTCGCGGAACACTTCCTCATCGATGGTGGAAACGTGCTGCGCGGTGTGCTGCCACTTGCCGCGCGGATCGGTGAACCGCAGGTCCACGTACTCCACGGAATGTTCGGTGAGCATCTCCAGCACTTTGCCAACGCCGCTGCTCGCACCTGCAGGCCTTCTCGCCATGTATGGTTTCCCCGTCCGTATCGATTGGCGCGCCGGCGGTCCGGTTGGGAAACCGGCGCAAACTGTGCGGGGCCGCACCATGCGACCCCGTCGCGAAGCGGCCCGTCTACTCGTATCCGCCGCGGGCCGAAAGCGGATTCCGTTATTGTCCTGTGCGGCGCTAGATCGCGTCCTCGCCGCGCTCACCGGTGCGGATGCGGATCACCTCCTCGACCGAGGAGACGAAGATCTTGCCGTCGCCGATGCGTCCGGTGCGGGCGGAGTTGATGATCGCCTCCACCGCGCGCTCGACCACGGCATCCTCGCACACCACCTCGATCTTCACCTTGGGAAGGAAGTCGACCACGTACTCGGCCCCACGGTAGAGTTCAGTGTGGCCCTTCTGTCGGCCGAAGCCCTTCGCCTCGACCACGGTGATGCCTTGCAGGCCGACCTCGTGCAGCGCCTCTTTCACCTCGTCCAGTTTGAACGGCTTGATGATGGCCTCGATCTTCTTCATGCGCGTCCACACCCCGGCTGGCCGGGCCCCCTGTCTGGCTGCCCGGGTCACTCCTGAACGGAACGGCAGCGCCACAGGTTTGCACGCGGCGTGCCAAGCGGCAATCGCGCGCGCAGGGTTCCGCCGGGGGGCGTTGCCCCCTGGACCCCCGGCAAAGGCGAAGCCTTTGCAATCCATCCGTCTTGGTCCGGTGCGGGATGGGTGTCCGGACCTGGCGATCGGCCCATCCCGCACCGGACCAAAGTGAAGGGTTCCAAGGGCCACGCCCTCGGCGGGAGTCCAGAGGGCAGCGCCCTCTGGTGGGGTCCCGCACATGGGCTGGGCGGTAGACGGCCCCGGGTGCCCGCTTCTTGGGCACTTATCGAACGGACCTGCTGGGGCGGTTGAAGGCCTGCGGCGCGGAATCCATACTGGTCGCGCGCCGAACGGGGAGCCGCGTTGCAGTGAAGTCCGCCAACACCCTGCTGTCCGGGATCGGTACCACGATCTTCACCGTGATGTCGGCGCTCGCCGTCGAGCACGGTTCGATCAATCTCGGTCAGGGCTTCCCGGACACCGAGGGCCCCGCCGATGTGGTGCAGGCCGCGGCCGACGCGCTGAAGGATGGCCGCAACCAGTACCCGCCGATGCCCGGCGTTCCGGAACTGCGCCAGGCGGTGGCGGCGCACGACCGCCGCTTCTACGGTCTGGACGTCGATTGGGTGAGCCAGGTGGTGGTGACGTCGGGCGCCACCGAGGCCGTCACCGCCTGCCTGATGGCGGTGCTGAATGCGGGCGACGAGGTGGTGCTGATCGAACCGCTGTACGACACCTACGCGCCGGTGGTTCGCCTGCTGGGCGCCGTCCCGCGGTTCGTGCGGCTGGAGCCGCCGGACTGGGACTTGCCACGAGGTGCGCTCGCCGATGCGTTCGGGCCGGCGACCAAGGCCATCCTGCTGAATTCGCCGATGAACCCGTGCGGCAAGGTGTTCACTGCCGACGAACTGGGCTTCGTCGCTGATCTGGTGATGCGCCACGACGCCTATGCGATCTGCGACGAGGTCTACGAGCACCTGACCTTCGACGGCGAGCGTCACATCCCGCTGATGACGCTGCCCGGGATGCGCGAGCGCACGATGCGGATCGGCAGTGCCGGCAAGACGTTCTCGCTGACCGGCTGGAAGGTGGGCTACGTCACCGCGCCGGCCGTGCTGGCGTCCAATGTGGCGAAGGCGCACCAGAACCTGACCTTCACGACCGCACCCAACCTGCAGCGGGCGGTGGCGGTGGGGCTGGGCAAGGACGATGCGTATTTCGCCTCGCTGGCGGGCGCCTTGCAGGCGAAGCGCGATCGGCTGGCGGCGGGGCTGGCGAGCCTGGGGCTGGCAGTGCTGCCCGCCAAGGGGAGCTACTTCATCTCCGCCGACTTCCGCCCGCTCGGGTTCAACGGCGACGATGTGGCGTTCTGCCGGCACATCACCGAACATGCCAAGGTCACGGCGATCCCGGTCTCGGCGTTCTACGACGCCCCCGATGCCCCCGGCCACTACGCGCGCTTCGCCTTCTGCAAGCGCGACGAGGTGCTGGACGAGGCGGTGGCGCGGTTGCGGGCGCATTTCGGCCCGAGGTGAGGCACGGTGCCGACGGCTGAACAGCAGGAATAACACGGATTACACGGATTCATGCACGGATTACACGGAAAGGGATTCCGTTCGCTGCGCGCCAAGCGCCATTCAATCTCGATCCGTGTAATCCGTTAATCCGTGTACTCCGTGCTTTCAGGCCGCCGACCGGTTTCCACGGCGTTGACGATGGCCGGGTGAAGGGCCTAAACGCGGCCCCTCGGATGGCGGACATAGCTCAGTTGGTAGAGCGCCAGGTTGTGGTCCTGGATGCCACGGGTTCGAGTCCCGTTGTTCGCCCCATCTCCCTCGATCAGGCCGCCGTCACGTGTCGGGTGTTGTCGACAGTATCGACGGCGACTTTCTCTTGGTTGAGATGAGGTTTACGAATTGTCCGCTGCGGCCGCCGATCGTGGCAATATACTGCGCATGATGCCGCTCAAAGTTGTTGCTTTGGTGCTCGCCGGTGGCAGCGCGAGGCGCATGGACGGCCAGGACAAGCCACTTCTGGAGGTGGCTGGTGCGCCGATGCTGGCGCGGGTGATCGCATGCCTCCGATCGGATGGACATGCCATCGCCGTCAGCGCCAACGGCGATCCGGGCCGGTTTGCCGGCTTCGAACTGCCGGTGCTGCCGGACGGACGGTTCCGCGGCGAGGGTCCGCTCGCCGGCGTGTTGGCCGGGCTCGATTGGGCGGCAGCTCTTGGTGCCGATGCGCTGCTGACGGTGCCGGGAGACACACCGTTCGTCCCGCCTGGCCTCGCCGCCGCACTCGCACCGCCGCCCGCCTGTGCGGCGAGCAATGGCCGGGCGCACCACCTGGTCGCGCTGTGGCCGCCTGTGTGCCGCGGCAGCTTGCGCCAGGTGCTGTCGGTTCCGGGACGCCGCGACATCGCCCGCTTCGCTGCCGGCATTGGCATGCGCCGGGTTGATTTTGC
>DASXNR010000519.1:0-1810 GCA_036494925.1 Acetobacteraceae bacterium | reverse complement strand
GGCAGATGGCCGTCGCAGACAACCTTAGCGGATTCGCCCGCCGATTGCGACGAATTTCATTGGCCGCGATGCAGCGCTCTTGTTAGCGTGAAGGCCATGACGCCGGAGAAAAATGCGAGCGGCCTACGGGCTGTCTTTGTCGGCGAGAGCGGCATCCGGCCGGGTTGGCGGTTCGCCTTGTTTGTTGGGCTGTACTACCTGTCCAACCCGGTTCTTGAATATGTGCTCCCGAAGGTTCATTTTCCCGACTGGAACATGACCTGGTTCGGCATGGTGACCAACGAGTGGCTGAACTTCGCCATCATTGCGGTGTTGACGTGGGCGATGTGCCGCATCGATCGCACGCCCTTTTTATCCTACGGTCTGCGCACGTCTCGCGGATGGATGCGGCTGTTTATGCAGGGTGTTGCGTGGGGCGTCGTGCCTTCCATCGTGATCGTGATTCCCATCTGGCTCGCGGGCGTCTGTTCCTTTCACGGGCTGGCCCTGCCCCCGAGCGAGCTGATCAAATACGCCGCCTTATGGGCGCTGGCATTTCTTGGGGTAGGATTCGCCGAGGAGTTCACCTTCCGCGGCTACGCTCTGCAGACGCTGGCGGAAGGGATCGGATTCTGGCCCGCAGCGGCGATTCTGTCCAGCGTGTTCGGCCTGGTGCACCTGATATTCAAGCCTGACGAAGGCTGGATCGATCCTCTGTCCGTCGCGCTGTATGGGATGTTCTGGTGCCTGACTCTGCGGCGGACAGGCACGCTGTGGTTCGCCATTGGATTCCACGCGGCGTCGGATTACACCGACATGGTCGTCTTCGCCGAGCCGAATACCGGCAACGCCGGCAAGCCGCTGCCCGGGCATCTGCTGAATGTGGAATACCATGGGCCCGCATGGCTGACGGGCGGGCCGCGCGGAACGGAGGCCAGCGTGCTCGTGTTCGCGATCCTGGCGGCATTGTTCTATCTCTTTCACAAGACTTATCCAGCAAAGCGAGCGACGGCAGAGCACGCGCTCACTGCGAAGTAGCGCAAGGTTCGCGATAGGATGGAAGACACGATGCGACCTCAGCCGCTTATTGCCGTTTCCGATGTCGAAGCCAGCAGCAGTTGGTATCAACGGTTGCTGGGATGCCGCAGCGCTCATGGCGGGCGCGCGTACGATCAACTGGTTCATGATGGCGAGCTTGTAATGCAACTGCACAGCTTTGACGTGGAACACCACCACGGAGCGATCGGCGATGTGCACGACAAGCCGTATGGCAACGGCGTGCTGCTGTGGTTTGAGGTGGATGATTTCGATGCGGTGATGGCGCGCGCGACGGAGATGAACGTCGAGATCGTCCTGCCGAAACATCGCAATCCGCCCGACGGCGATGGCGGGCCGAACCACTGGGAGTGCTGGATGCGCGATCCGGACGGATACCTCGTGGTTGTCGCCAGCCCGTATGGAACCGCCGACGGATCGTGGAAGCCGCCGGAGAGAATCTGGGGTTAACGCAACGCCCACGTAAAATCAGAGGAGACGACCGGCTGTTCACGACGCGGCCGGTCGAGTTTTTGTAGGAGGGATTTCGGGTTTGCTTATCGATTCGCACGCGCACCTGGACAGCCCACGCTATGCGGAGGATCGCGCCGAGATGCTGCGCCGCTCAACGGAGGCCGGCGTGGGCGCGGTGCTTTCCATCGGCATTGGCGAAGGGCCGCACGAGATGCACCAGGCGCTCGATGTCTGTCGCGAGTTCAATGGCCAGCCTGGCATGCCGCGGCTTTATGCCAGCGCGGGTATCTATCCGCATTCGACGCCGGAAGCAGATGATGCG
>DASXNR010000518.1:0-9262 GCA_036494925.1 Acetobacteraceae bacterium | reverse complement strand
TGGCGAGCCGGCTCGCCCTGGCCGAGGTCGCGATACAGGTCGCCCATGTTGTTGTAGGAGACCGAGAGATCGCGCTGGTAATCGGCGCGGTCGGGTTCGGCGCCGGCCAGCCGCTCGGCGATCGCCAGGGCGTTGGCGAAGGCCTGGCGCGCCGGCTCGCCCTGGCCGAGGGCGCGATACAGGTCGCCCATGTTGTTGTAGGAGACCGAGAGATCGCGCTGGTAATCGGCGCGGTCGGGTTCGGCGCCGGCCAGCCGCTCGCGGATCGCCAGGGCGTTGGCGAAGGCCTGGCGCGCCGGCTCGCCCTGGCCGCGGGCGCGATACAGGTCGCCCATTCGTTCGTAGAAGACCGAGAGATCGCGCTGGTAATCGGCGCGGTCGGGGTTGCTTTGTGCGAGCATTGCGTAACGATTAAGCAATGTACTATAACGCCGGAACGCACGGTCGCTGAAGCCGAGCGCCAGATGCGCCCGCGCCTCGGCGTCGGCGATGGGTGCATAGGATGCATGATGCTCCGGCAGGGTCTCCAGCACCTCCACCGCCAGTGCCGCGACCGTGACCGATTGCCCCGCCTGTGCCATAGCCCCCACCAGCGCCTGTGCGAGGTCGGCGGCCTGATCGAACGCCTCGCCGGCCAGGAAATTGCGCAGCGCTTCCACCGCGTCGTCGAAGGAACGATCCGGCTCATTGTCGAACCGCCACAGCCGATAGGCCGCGGCCCGTTCGCAGCGGCGCCGGAATGCCGAGGGATCGCCGCCCCGCCGTAAACCCTCGGCGGTCCAGCGGTGCACCAGCGCGGCGCCGCCTTCGGCCCGGTGCAGCAGCGACAAAGCCGCCAGCCGGGCCAGCGCCGCCTCGGCGGCCGCGATATCGCCCGGCCCGTCGCCGGCGAGCATCCGCGCCAGTCCGGCCGGCGACACCGGCAGGTTCGACACCGCGGCCTGCAACAACGCCGGCTCGATCCCATCGCGCCGCACGATGTCCAGCAGCTCCGGCAGCAGCACGACGCGCTCGCCCAACGCCAGCGCGTCGCGCGCGGCTGCGTCCAGGTCGGCGGCGGGCCGGCTCACGTCCAGCCCGGCCGCGCTCGCCACTGCCTCCAGCTTCGCCACCACCGCGCCGGTGCGCTCCGGCCTGGCGCGCAGCAGCGCATCGAGGAACTCCAGCACGCGCGGATGCCCGCCCACCAGCCGCAACGCCTGCGCCGCCGCCTCGACCGGCTGCGCCGCCAGCGCCTTCAGCCGCAGCAGCTTCTTGCGCGTCTCCGCCGGGCTGAGCGGCGGCACCGCGATGTGGCGGAACACCGAATCCAGCCCGGGCAGCTTGTAACGGCAGGTCGGCAGCAGCCGGCCGGTGCGCGCCTGGCCGGCCAGCGTGCGCAGCGCATCCGCGGTGTCCGGGTCGAGGAAAGCGTCGCCGCCCACCGTCAGGTTCTGTTCGAAGTCGTCCAGCACCAGCAGCACCGGGTGTTCGGCCAACGCGCGCGCCAGCAATTGTGCCCGCGCCGGATCGGGCAGGTTCTGGTTCAGCAGCACCACCGCCAGCTTCGAGTCCGGATCGCGCACGATCAGCTCGCTGCCGATCGCCGTGGCGATGGCGGTCAGGCTGAACTTGCCGCTAACGGCCGGCACCAGCCAGCCCTGCTCGGCGAGCCGGCACATGATGCGGCCGGCCAGCGCGCTCTTGCCGACGCCGCCGATGCCGGTCAGCACCACGCCGGCACAGGCTTGCGCCGCGTCGCGCAGCACACCCAGCGCCTCCCGAAGCTCGCGCCGCCGCCCGATCAGTTCGCCAAGATTGAGCTGCGGCACCGGGCCGGTCAGGGCGTGAACCGGCGGGGCGTGCAGCGGCGCCTTGTCCAAATGGAAGTCGGCCAGCGGCTGCTCCTCGCTTGCGACGAACAGCGCGGCGGTGGCGTATTCCGGCTGGGTCTCGGCGGCCGGTGCGCCGCGGGCGATCGCGGCCAGACGGTCGCGCTCGATCCGCCGGCGCGCCTGCGCGAGCGCGACAGAAGGCCGCAGCAGCTCGCCCGCGGCGAGTGCGCCATAGAATGCATCGGCAAGGTCGATCGCGTAGGGATCGCTGACCGGCGCCTGCATCGCCAGCACCGCGGGCACGCCTCCGGCCAGCAGCGCCTGGGCGAAGCTCGCGGTCTGGCCTTCCGGCACGCCGCCATGGCAGGCGTTCAGCAGCACCAGCGGCAGCGGCCTGAGCGTCTCGCGGATCGGGTCGAGCAGCGCCTGCGGCGTGGTGCGGCACGGCGCCCCGTCCTCGTCCTCCAGCTCCAGCACGCCCGGGCCGCCATGACAGGACAGATGCAGCACGTGATAGGCGTCGGCGCGGAACGCGTCGGCAATCGGCTGCGGATGGCCGAGTTCCAGGACGCGGACCTCGCAGTTCTCCAGCCGGCGCGCGTTGACCACGGCATCGAGGATGTTCTGGCTCTCGCGCTCGTAATCGAGCAGCGGCCCGCCGCCCTTGGCGGCGTCCGGCGCGGCGACCGCGAGCAGTACCTTCAGCGGGCCGGCCTGCGGCGCCGGCGGCTCGTAGGGCGGCTTCGTGAGCGGCCGGCGCAGCGTGACCACGGGGGCTTGCAGCGCCAGCACGCGGCCGTCCGGCAGCCGGGCGGCCTCGAACGGCAGGCCGAGCAGCGCCGGATCGTCGGCCGCGAACACGGTCTCGATCATCGTCCCGGCCGGACAGCCGTCCACCAGCGCGATGAGCGCTGCGCCGGCATCACCCGGGAAGCACAGCGCGCCAAGATGTCGGCCAAGCTCGGCCAGCACCGTCTCCCGCGCGGTGCGGTCGGCGGTCTGGAGGTCGCGGGTCTGGCCATGGCGCGGCCCACGCAGAAAGGCCGACTGCGCTGTCAGCAATGATGGCGCCAGGTCGGCAGCCGGCGCCGGAGGATAGCGCACGCCGTCGATAACCAGCGTCGCCTCGACGATGCCGCCGGCGGCGCGGCGCAGCGCGACCAGCACCGCGACCGAGCGCCCGGGTGCCGGCCCGATCGGCGTGACCGGGCCTGGCTTCCGGTGCCACAGCGCGTCGGCGATGGCGTCCACCTCGGTGATGCGATGACGGATCAGCGGGCGCAGCAGCGGCGGAACGAATGGCGCGTCGCCCAGCACGACCGGGATCAGCAGCTTGCCTTCCTTCACTCGCGCCCAGGTCAGGTAGCTCGCCTCCGCGCGGACCCACGGGCTGGCTCCGGACGCGGCGGAGAACACGATGATCCCGGCATCCGCCTCGTCGAGGCCCTGGTTGATGCTGGCGATGAAGTCGCCGCTGAGCCCGATCTCCCACTTGTCCAGCCATGGATCGATGCCGTGGGCTCGCAGCGCCTCGGCCAGGGCTTCGACGGCCGGCTTGTCGTGCGACGAATGGCTGACAAATACGCGCATCCGGCCCCACCCTATGGTGCCTTCGCCGCAGCGTATCCATGCCGCTGGTGGAACGCGAGTGAGCTACGTCACTGCCGCGGCCAATCCAGCTTTGGCTCCGCCCGCCCCGCACCCGTCCGGCGATCGCGCGGCGGCGGTTCGCGAGGCTCCTGATCCTCCAGGTCGTGCGCAGCCGGCGGGATCGGCGGACGGGCCATCACCGGAGGCGCGGTGCGCGGCTGCACCCGAGGCTCTGGCGTATAGATTTCGTCGTAGTCGGCGGCGCGGCCCGTCGCAGGCAGGCGCAGCGCCAGATGACGGATTTCGCCCTGGATCTCGTCCAGCCGCGCCTCGATCACCTCCAGCCGGCTCTTCACGCCGATCACGCTGAACGGCATGAACAGGAACGCCAGCGCATAGAGCAAGACCGGTACGAGCAGCGCGATCGGCACCCACCAGGGCATCCAGTCGGGCAAGGGGAAGGGCAGCGTCATGCCCGGAGATTAGCACCTCGAAGTGGATGCGATCCATGCCGCGACAGTGACGTGCCGCATGGTTGGCGTCACACTGTCCGGCGGCCGGCGATCGACCGACGCTGCGAGGGAGCAACGCCATGCCACCACTCGATAAGGTATACGACTACAGCCAGTACGGCGGCCTGCTGGTTACCAAGCAGGACAAAATAATGACCATCACCCTGAACGCGCCGGAGGCGATGAACGCGTTCTCGGCCGAGATGCACTATTCGATGTCGCGCATCTGGGAGGACGTGCACGACGACCCCGAGGTGAACGTGGTGGTGCTGACGGGAGCCGGCCGCGCGTTCTCGGCCGGCGGCAACGTGATCGCGATGCAGCAGAAGATCGACCGGCCGGAGCTGTGGGACGCCACCAGCCTGCCGGAGGCGAAACGGATCATCTTCCGCATGCTGGAATGCGACAAGCCGATCATCGCGCGGGTCAACGGCCATGCCGTGGGGCTGGGTGCGACGGTGGCGCTGATGTGCGACATCATCATCGCGGCCGATACGGCGAAGATCGGCGATCCGCACGTGAACGCGGGGCTGGTGGCCGGCGACGGCGGCGCGCTGATCTGGCCGCAACTGATCGGTTTCGCGCGGGCCAAGGAATATCTGTTCACCGGCGATCTGATGACCGCGGCCGAGGCGCACCGGATCGGGCTGATCAACCACGTGGTGCCGGCCGAGGAGCTGGATGCGAAGGTGTATGACCTGGCGCGACGGCTGGCGGCCGGGGCGATGAAGTCGATCCGGTGGACCAAGCAGGTGATCAACATTCCGCTGCGCCAGATCGCGCACGCGACCATGGATCTCAGCATCAGCCTGGAGACGCAGTCGAACTTGTCGAAGGATCATCAGGAGGCGGTGACTGCATTCGCCGCGAAACGACGCCCGGAGTTCAGCGGGAAGTAGTCGGGGCACCGTGCCGGGACACGGACCGCGGCCGGAGCGCAGTTCGCTCCCTGATGTACGTGTCCACGAATGGCGCTCCAATCGCACCGGACATGCGCGGACCGCCGGCGCTCCCTTGACCACACACCCCAACCCGTCCGATCACGCGCCGCCATGTCCCTTCTCGTCATCTCCGGCGCCACCGTCCGTCTGGGCGGACGCGACATCCTCGCCGGCGCCGACCTCACCGTGGACCAGAGCCGCCGCATCGGCCTGGTGGGCCGCAACGGCGCCGGCAAGTCCACGCTGCTGCGCGCCATCGCCGGCGAGTTGGCGCTGGACGGCGGCGACATCCGCCTCGCCGCACGCGCCCGCATCGCCACCGTCGCCCAGGAAGCCCCTTCCGGCGACGCCACCCTGCTGGAAACCGTGCTGCAGGGCGACCCCGAACGCCTTGCCCTGCTCGCGGAAGCCGACACCGCCGAACCCCATCGCCTGGCCGAAATCCATGAGCGCCTGCGCGCCATAGGCGCCGATGCGGCACCCGCGCGCGCCGCCGCCATCCTCGCCGGCCTGGGCTTCGACGAGGCCGCGCAGCAGCGTCCGGTGGAGGAGTTCTCCGGCGGCTGGCGCATGCGTGTGGCGCTCGCCACCGCGCTGTTTGCCGCGCCCGACCTGCTGCTGCTCGACGAGCCGACCAACCACCTCGACCTCGAGGCCACGCTGTGGCTGGAGACCTGGCTCGCCCGCTTCCCCGGCGCGGTGCTGCTGGTCTCGCACGACCGCGTGCTGCTGGACCGTGCCGTGCAGGCGATCGCGTTCCTCGACCGCGGCACCATCACCGTTACCCCTGGCGGTTTCGACGAGTTCGTCCGTATCCGCACCGAGCGCGCGCTGCAGCAGGCAAGCGCGGCCAAACGCATCGTCGCCGAACGCGCCCACATCCAGTCGTTCATCGACCGCTTCCGCTACAAGGCGTCGAAAGCGCGCCAGGCGCAGTCACGCATCAAGGCGCTCGCGCGGCTGCCGCAGATCGAGACGGTGATCGAGGCCGCGCCGACCCGCTTCGACTTCCCCGAGCCCGCCCGCATCGCCCCGCCGATCCTGGCGCTGGACCGTGTCGCGGTGGGTTATGACGGCACGCCGGTGCTGCGCCACGTCTCGCTGGCGATCGACACGGACGACCGCATCGCGCTGCTCGGCGCCAACGGCAACGGCAAATCCACGCTGGCGAAGCTGCTGGCAGACCGCCTGCCGCCGCTGGCAGGCGAGGTCCGCCGCGGGCCGAAGCTGCGCGTAGGCTACTTCGCCCAGCATCAGACCGACGAGCTGGTCGAGTCCGAAACGCCGATCAACCACATGACCCGCGCCCTGCCGCGCGCCTCGCCGCCGCAGGTGCGGGCGCAGCTTGCGCGGTTTGGCCTCGACGCCGACCGCGCCGAAACTCCCGTGGCGAACCTGTCCGGCGGCGAGAAGGCGCGGCTGCTGCTGTCGCTCGCCACCCGTGAGGCGCCGCAGCTGCTGATCCTGGACGAGCCCACCAACCACCTCGACATCGACGCACGCGAGGCGCTGGTGAAGGCGCTCGCCGACTTCCAGGGCGCGGTGCTGCTGATCACCCATGATCCGCATCTGGTGGAGCTGGTGGCCGACCGGCTCTGGCTGGTCGCCGACGGCACGGTGCGCCCGTTCGATGGCGACTTGGACGACTACCGCGCGCTGCTCGCCGAACGCGCCCGTCCGACGATCCGGCTGGACACGACCAACCGCCGCGATGAACGCCGCGAGCGGGCCGATGCCCGCGCCGCGCTTGCGCCGCTGCGGAGGCAGGCGCGCGACGCCGAGGCGCGGCTGGCACGGCTGGCTGGCGAACGCGCGGCGATCGAACGGACGCTGGCCGATCCGGCGCTCTACGTCCCCACGCGCAAGGCGGAAATCGCCGCCGCCAATGCACGACTGGCGGCGATCAGGAAACTGGCCGCCGCGGCGGAGGCGGAATGGCTGGCAGCGGAAGAGGCGCTGGAAGCGGCGTCCTGATCGGGAGCCGCGTAGGCCGCTTGCCGCTCAGGCCGCCGGCCGCGGGGGACCAGCACCGTCTGGTCGGTGCGGGCAGCCGCGAAGTTCGATACCCGATGTCTGGTGTCGCGCGCGATTGGCGCAGCGCAATTGCACGCAATCACCCTTGCCGCTGTAAGTCTTTTCGATACATCAACTCTATCCGCAAAAGAGCGCCGACGCATGGGCCGTGCGCACGCAGTTGGTGATGCAGCTTGCAGCACCGGTTGCCTATGACCTCAATGGCGAGGACCTTGGCAAATACAAAAGCGTGAAGCCCCTGTTCGATCAGTGGAGCCATGTTGCCGACGTATGCGGGAAGGTGACCGACAGCCTCCTGAATGCCTGTCTGGAGGCGTTGCGCGCGGACGCTTCGCTGGAGGCCCAGCAGGCGCAGACGAAAATCGCGACGTGGCGCGATGCGCGGGCGGCTGGTGATACGCCGCCGCTCAGCAAACTACCGGGGCTCTGAACATGAAGCACCGCCACCTGGTTCATGAGGAATTCACCACGGCGGCAATTGACGACATTCTTGCCCGAGGCCGCATGCCCGATTGGGGCACCGTTGATCGACGCGATCAAGGCCGATCCCTTTGGCGAGATCGCCGAGCGAACACCCGCGTTGTGCGAACGCCCTTTATATGGTGCGCCAATTTTTCGTCGCGTGATCGCTGCTGCGAGACAATCGCAGCGGCGGACTTTGGTCGGAACACCACGATTTTGCCCCCGACCTCCTCCCGTTTACTCAGGGGACTGACGGAGTAGCTGCAACACTGGCGCGAGGGCATCGATCGAGGCCATGTTGTTTGGCTCCGGCCATAGCTGGATCAGACCCACCCCCTCAAGGGCAAAGGCTCGAATTACATTTGCCAGCTTCTCGGGCGTCTCGAGCGAAAGTGGCGCATAACGAGCCCGGAATTGGCGAACCTCCGTTGCGTAGGAGCGTTCGTATCCTCCAGGCAGGTCGATTGCCAAAAAGTGTGAGCGCTCGAGAGTTGTCGGGTTGCGACCGACCTCCGCGCAGGCGGCATCTACCGCCTCGCGGGTCGGAGCGAGATTTGCAGCGTCACTGATCCCGAGGCCATTCCAGTAATCAGCATAGCGAGCGGCGAGCCGCCTCGTGCGGGGCTGCCTTGCTCCAATCAAAATAGGAGGACCTCCGTGACGCGGCCCTCGAGGACGAAGCTCGCATTCGCGAACATTGTAGTATGTGCCCTGAAGATCGGCCGCACCGGTGCGTAAGAGCGAGTGGATTATCCGCAAGGCTTCCTCGAAACGGCCAACCAAATGGTCGAAAGGATAGCCAAACGCGCGGAACTCACTCTCATGATAACCGGCTCCCAAGCCTAGGATGAGGCGTCCGCCGCTAATCTCATCGGTGGTATCTGCCATCTTGGCCAGCAGCGCGGGATTGCGGAAGCTTGTGCAAGCTACCAGAGGGCCGAGTTCGACGCGCGTCGTAACGGCCGCCAAAGCAGAGAGCATCGACCAACATTCCCATACGCCCCAGACTGGCACGTCTGGGACACCAGCCATTGCTGCGAAATCGTAAATGAGGTGATCTACCAACCAAAGCAAGTCAAAGCCGACCGCTTCCGCGTGCTGAGCCATCGTTTTGAGGTCGTTCCAGTGTGCAATGGCCTCGTCAGCGTGTCCTTCCAACGGCAGCACCAACCCGACTTTGAGTGCTCGCGTGACTTGCTCGGCCATGATGCCCCCAAAGGGTTCGCAGGCGGCCTGACTTAGCTCAGCGCTCCCACACCAGCTTTGAGACCGCCGCCCAACACAGGCAGAAGAGAGATAGCCAAGGCCGGCGCCGGAGCAAAATCACCAAAGGTCAAGTTAGCTCAATCCAGGCTGTTGGGCATGGTGCATAAGTTAAGAATTCCGGAACTCGACGACTTTACATATTTGTGCCTTACCCGGCACGTCCCTCTTTAGCGGGACGCGCGCAGCCTCGCACGCCCGATCCCAAGCCCCACCAGGCCGAAGGTCAGAAGTGCGAAAGAAGTCGGTTCCGGCACAGCCGTGGCGGTGTTCAAGTCCGGAATGAAAGTCAGTGTGTCGAGAGTGAATTGGACACGAGGGCCAAGCAAGCCGTTGAATAGGATGTCGCCGTCTAGGTCATATTTGGTCAGGTGCGTTGAGCCGTCGACGCCGTAGGTGCCATACAGGATGTTCCCGTAGATCGGATCGGTGCCGTAGGCCAGCGTGTTGAGAGTGAATTGGACATGAGGGCCAAGCAAGCCGTTGAATAGGATGTCGCCGTTCAGGTCATATTTGGTCAGGTGCGTCGAGCCGTCGACGCCGTAGGTGCCATACAGGATGTTCCCGTAGATCGGATCGGTGCCGAAGGCCAGCGTGTCGAGAGTGAATTGGACACGGGGGCCAAGCAAGCCGTTGAATAGGATGT
>DASXNR010000517.1:0-4517 GCA_036494925.1 Acetobacteraceae bacterium | reverse complement strand
GGCCGCGAAGAAGCGGCAGAACCGCATCACCGAGTATCGCGCGATGCTGCAGGCATGGCGCGAGGCCGGTGCCATCACCTACGCGGGCTACATCCTCGGGTTTCCCGGCGACACCAAGGAATCGATCCTGCGCGATGTCGAGATCATCAAGCGCGAACTGCCGCTCGACATCCTGGAATTCTTTTTCCTCACGCCGTTGCCGGGATCCGAGGACCACAAGGTGCTGTGGGGACAGGGCACCTGGATGGATCCCGACCTGAACAAATACGACCTCAACCACCGCGTGACGCATAATCCGCGGATGTCGGACGCGGAGTGGGAGGCGGCGTATCGCGCCGCCTGGACCAACTACTACACGCCGGAGCACATGCGCACGATCCTGCGCCGCGCGGCGGCACATCCGCTGGGGCGGCCGAAGACCGCGCTGACCACGATCCTGTGGTTCAATCTGATGATCCTGTTCGAATCGGTGCATCCGCTGGAAGGCGGAGCGTTCCGGCTCAAGTTCCGCCGCGACCGACGGTTCGGCAGGAAGATCGAGAGCCGCTTCGTGTTCTATCCGCGCTACGCCGCCGAGACGGTGGTGAAGGCGTGGCGCTATCTGATGGTGTACCGCGACGCGATGCGCGACCTGAAGCAGGTGCTGAGCGCGCCGGATCGCTGGACCTACAGCGACCTCGCCATCGCGCCGCTACGGGAGGACGAGCTCGACACGCTTGATCTCTATCAGGTCACCAGCGGCGGTGGCGCGGCGGTGGCTCGCGTGCGGCGCGAAGACGCGGCGCGGGCCCGGACGGTCGCGGTGGACTGACCGCGCGGCGTCGTGGAGCGGGGCAGTATCACGTTTTTCCCTGCCGGGGACAGCAAAGTCGTGGATGGCCGGCCAAGCCCGGCCATGACGCTTGGCGCAGTCGTCAGACCCAGTCCGTCAATATTTCCGGCTCCTGGTATCAGGTTCATCAATGGCAAATAGGCTTCTTATTAGTGCGGAACAGCCGGTACCAGCAGCTGGCGGAGGGCATTGAGCGGACCGATCGGCGTGAGCTGGAACGTCATCAGACGGGCTTTGCCGAGTGGCAACTCCTCCAGCATGGCGTGCGCTGCCTGAGTGTCGGTCATATTGAGGATGAAGACGACGCCCGGCCGATCTTGCAACGAATACCACTGGTCGAGCTTGCCATCGAGATAGAGCTGCGCGGTCGCGCGAACCTCGGTCGGCAAAATGCGCTGAACCTGCGACATGTCCGTGCCAGGGGCGAAGGTGCCGACGGCCAGAATCTTGGTGATCGGCGTCTGCGGCATCGGTGTCTTGAACTGTGGTTTCTCACCTTCGGTTTGCTCAGCCACAGTGACCTCCCGATTCGGGCGCGGTGTAGCACGCTGGACTCCTGCCATGAAGCACAGGGGTCGCCAATGCAGGGCAATCGGGTGGACGGCCGATGCCACCACGAGCCAGAAGAATCTCAAACACATCGGGCGATGGCGGGCCACTGAGCGCCACGGAGACAGAATGAGCGCGCTTCGCGCGACGCGCCATTTCGCATCTCCGTGGCCCTCCGTCGCCGGATCGGACGTTCACCCGATTGCCACAAGAGGGAGGAACCGCGCGCTTCCAAAGAGACGCCGCGTCCTCCACCCTCTGAGTCTGGAGCCCAGTGCGGCATCCGACCCGGAGTGCAATCCAAGCCGATCCGCCGGCCGGCTTTGCCGAACCGCGGCAGGTCATTACAGTCGCAGCAGAATGCCCGACGAACAGCGAATCCTGACATTTGATCCGGCGGTCCTGCTCGATGCCGAAGCCGAGGTGGTCGCGCGCGTCGGACGCGGTGAGGTTGCGACGTTCGTCGGCACGCCGCCGCCCGTTCTGCGTGCGGCGTTTCTCCGTCATCTGCTGCTCGGATTGCCGGCCGGGTCGCCGAGAGTACCCACGGGAGAGCCGTGGCCAATCCGCCTGCCCGGCATACGGATCCACGGCTCGCGGATCGACGACCCGCTCGATCTCGCCGATTGCGCGGGACCCGCCGGGGCCGGGCTGCCTGGGCTGGCGCTGGAGAACTGCGACATCGCCGCTCCGATCAACCTCACCAACGCGCGCCTGGCGCGGCTGTCGCTGCGTGACTGCCGCATCGGCGAGGTCCGCGCACGCGGTGTGCGGATCGATGGTTTGCTCGACATCTCCGGCGTCACTCCACTGGGGGATGCCGCCTGGATCGATGCGCATGCCGCGGTGGTCGACGGCGATCTGCTGGGCCGCGCCGCCCGCCTGCAGATCCCGCCGCCGCGCGCCGGCATCGCGCATCGCGACGCACGCTACGCGCTGCGCCTGTCCGGGGCGACGATCCGTGGCAGTCTCGACCTGATGGGCGGCTTCACCGCGATCGGCGGCCTGGCCCTGGACACCGCTCACGTGACCGGCGACGTGATCGCCCGCGGCGCTCGGATCGGCGCCGGCGAGGGCGATGCGATCGGCGCCCAGGCGGCGCGGTTCGACGGCGTGGTCATCCTGGGCGATGGCTTCGTCGCGGCCGGCACGATCTGGATGATGGGCGCGCACATCGCCGGCACCCTCGACATGAACGGCGCGCGGCTGGTCAACCGCACCGAGGACGGCAACGGCGTGGTGCTGGCGGCGGATACCGCGGAGATCGGCGGCTCGGTCCTGCTGCGCAACGGGTTTGCCGCCGAAGGCGCCATCAGTATGCGTGGCACCCGGATCCGCAGCAGCCTGGAATGCGACGGCGCCAGCCTGCTCAATTCCACCGAGGACGGAGCGGGCATCGCGCTGGCCGGCGATCATGCGGAGATCGACGGTGCGGTGCTGCTCCGCAACGGTTTGCGCGCGCAGGGCACGATCAGCCTGATCGGCGCCAGGATCGGCGGCAACCTCGAATGCGACGGCGCCAGCCTGACCAATGCCACCGCGGACGGCACCGGCGTCGTGCTCGCAGCCGAGAATGCGGTGATCGGCGGGGCGGTGCTGCTGCGGCACGGCTTCAAGGCGCGTGGTGCGATCAGCCTGCTCGGGGCGACGATCGGCAGTAACGTGGAGTGTTGCGGCGCCGCGTTGGAGAACTGGTCCGAGGCGGGATCGCGCGAGACGCTGCGGCTGACGAATGCCGAGATCGCCGGCGACGTGTTGCTGAACAGCGGCTTCACCAGTCTGGGTTATGCCAGTCTGTGGGGTACCAAGATCGGCCGCGACCTCGACTGCTCGACGGCGACATTCATCGGCCCATCGCCGGTGGCGGCCGGGCGGTCGATCGCGGGGGCACTGGTGGCGACCAACCTGGCGGTCGCCGGCGATGTCAGGCTGATCGGCGTCACCATGCTCGGTCGGTTCGATGGCGAGGCCATCCAGACCGGCGGCAGCCTGATCTGGGACGGGCTTCGGTTTCCTCGCGAGGTCGCGATCGACGGTGCCCGCTATGTCTACCGGACGGGAGTGGATGCACTGCCGCAGATCCTGCTGTCGCACGCGCGGATCGGCGCGGCACTGATGGCGCGCGACCTGACGGCGGAGGTTGCGCTGGCGATCGATCTCGGGGGCGCGCGGGCGGGGACGTTGGACGACACCGGGTTCCCGGCCAGCTGGGGGGTGGGCCGGTCGAGGGAAGGCATGTTCTGCACCCTCAACCTCGACGGGTTCGTGTATGACCGGTTCGGTCACCTGCCATCCGACGAGGCCAGCGGTATCGGTGTCGCACTGACGGCGTTCGGCCGTTGGGCGGTGCATCTCGGCCGCGGCCATTCCGCGTCCTGGGCGGTTCGCCTGGCACGTCGCATGATGCATGTGCAGCGCGCCCATGTGAGGCAGCGCCTGTCGTGGGTGCAGCGCCAGCAGACCAGCGCCAGCGAGTTCCACCCGCAGCCGTACCGGCATCTGGCGAGGGTGTTGCGCGCCCAGGGCCACTACCAGGCGGCACGCGAGGTCGCCATCGTCGAACAATGGGCAACACCGTCCGCCAATCGGGTCACCCGTCTGCTGCGCTCGGTCTGGGGTCTGTGCTTCGGCTTCGGCCTGTCGCCGGTGCGGGCCACCGTTACCGTGCTGGTGCTGCTGGCGGTCGGCACCGCCGGTGTATGGTGGGCCTGGAAGCAGGCCGATGTGCTGGTCATCAACTACTCCTACGCGATGACCGAGGTGACCGACGCGCCAGCCTTCCTGCACCCGGACAAAGGCCAGGCCACGGCAGGCGCGCCGCGCTGCGGCGAAGACGATATCCAGCCGCTGTTCTACGCGATGGACCTGGTGGTGCCGGTGATGGCACTGCACCAGATCGACAAATGCTGGGTGGACACCGGACCAGGCACCGCAGGCTGGCGGATGTTCTGGTCGCTGTACTCGTTCATCGGCAAGCTGGTGACGTCGCTCGCGCTGCTCACCTACTCGGGCGTGCTGAAGCCGAAGGAAGATGTCTGACGGGTCAGCGGAAGATCGAGTGCGGTCCAGGAGCCGCCAGTGTGGGTGCCGCCGTAGAAGCTTCGCGCGCCGACGAGACGGCGTGACCCTTGCGCGC
>DASXNR010000516.1:0-31238 GCA_036494925.1 Acetobacteraceae bacterium | reverse complement strand
GGCATACCTAGGCCGCCCGATACAGCGGGTAGCTTGCCCGCCGCTGCCGCTCGGTGATGCCCAGGTCCTCCGCCTCGGCCCGGTCATCATCCACCGCGGCATCGAGCCGCGCCAGCACACTGCCGGCGAACTCCTCGGTCTCGGTAAGCGCGTCGACGACGTTGCGGCCGTGGTCAGCGGCCTGCGCCACTCGCGACTGATGAACGACAACCTTCAGGGCCTGCCGCAGGCGATCAATGTGATCGCCTGACAAGCTGAACGTATCGGAAACAGATGATACCGTGCTCATGGGATGAAGCTTGGGCAAGCAAAGGAGATGACGGAAGTAGCTGCTGCTCTGGCCACCGCGAGCCAGGCTCGACTCGGCTGTCAAGTGGCTTCGCTATGGCATTGGTGTACAAAAGGTTACCGCTCCCAGGGAAATCGCCGTTGCAGTTGCGCACATTTGCGTGAGACCTACGGAAGGCTGGTACGGCTGGGCGACGCGCCGGGCGCCTGCCGGCCGCGAGGAAGTTCGCACCGGCGCCACGAAAGTGTATGAAACCACGGATGGACACGGATGCGGTCGGTGCGCCCGCCGCGTAGGTGCCTCTATACTGGAACATCTCTGTCCATCCGTGTGCATCCGTGGTTTCAACCCTTGCTTTTTCGCCTGGTGGCATGAATGCCGGTGGCCGCGCCCACAGCTTTCGAGCCCGTCTCGCGGATGAACCGGGACGAATACCGGACCTGGGCGGAGCAACAACCCTCCGGCCGGTTCGAGCGTGTCAACGGTGTGGTGGTGGCGATGCCGCCCGAACGGGCGGGCCACAACCTGCGCAAGGCATTGGTCTGGCAGGAACTGCATCGCGCCGTGCAGGCCGCCGGGCTGCCTTGCGACGTCTACACCGACGGCATGACGGCCGAGATGGGGGACCGCGACTATGAACCGGACGCCATCGTGCAGTGCGGCAGCAAGCTGCCCGACGACGCCGTGCCGGACCGGTTGATCATCGTCGAGGTACTGTCACCCAGCACGAGCGCTACCGACCGGGCCTGGAAGCCCCAGGAGTACTTCCGGCTGCCCTCGCTACGCCACTACCTGATCGGCTGAGCCGACAGGCAGCAGATCGCTCATCACCGGCGAGGCGATGACGGCGCGATCGAGACACGTGCCATCACCACTGGCGAGCCGCAGCTCGAGCCGCCAGGCATCACAGTCAGCATCCAGGACATCTATGCCGTGTGACGAGCTTTCCTCGCCCCCGGCGACTGGCGTACCCCCCGCCGCAGCATCAGCAGCGCCGACCACCCCAATGACGGCAGCAGCGCCACCACCAGCGCCGTCCCAACACCCAGCGGCACCGCTGCCAGATGCAGCGTCAGCAGCGCCAGTGCGAATCCCGGCATCGCCCGCAGCGCGCTCACCATGATCGCCGCCGCGACCGCCCCGCCCACCCGAGGCAGCACCAGGAACGCGAAACTGGTGAACGCCACCGGAAACACCGTCGCCATGCCGGTCAGCTCCGGCCCGAGCGCCCGGCTGCCGGTGACCACCGCGCCAACCACCAGCCCCACCAGCGCCGCCCGCGCCGGCAGCTCGAACCACCGCCGGCGGATCGGCCCGCGCGGCGCACCCACCTCACGTCCGACCGAGCCGGTCAACGCGAGGCACGCCAGCGCGACAACCAGGTTGAGCAGGCTCGCACCGATCACGTTCCATTCGACCTGGCGGATCAGCAGCACCGCGCCGCCCCAGGCGCCGAGGCCGCCGACCAGCGCCCATCCCCACCGCGCCCGCGGTGCCAGCAGCGCGAGCGCCGCCAGGAACACGAAGGTCGCCGCGTTCACCGCAAAGCTGCCGAGAGCGCTGTGGGCTATGAACGTGGCGTCGTGCTGCAGCGCCAGCATGGCATAGGCCGGACCCGCGCCGATCGGCAGCGACACGATCAGCCCGCCCCAGAACGGCCCCGCCGCCTCGGCCGCGACCGTCGCGGTCACCACCACGAAGGCACTTACCGCGGCGCGGGCGAGCAGGGCCAGCCAGAACCCCGACACCATGTCAGCGATCGGCGTAAGGGTTCTTCGTCCCCCGCAACTGCAGCCGGATCGGCGTGCCCGGCAGGTCGAACGCCTCGCGCAGGCTGTTGACCAGATACCGCTGGTAGTCCTCCGGCACCCGCTCCGCCCGCGTGCCGAACGCGACGAAGGTGGGCGGACGCGCCTTGGCCTGGGTGACGTAGCGCAGTTTGAGCCGCCGCCCGCTCACCAGCGGCGGCGGGTGCCGCGCCAGCGCCTGCTCGAACCAGCGGTTGAGCCCGGCGGTCGGCAGCCGTGTGTTCCACACCGCGTGCGCCCGCCGCACCGCGGGCAGCAGCCGGTCCATCCCCGCCCCGGTCAGCGCCGAGAGCGCCACCACCTCGATCCCCCGTACCTGCGCCAGGCTCGCCTCCAGCCGCTCAGTCACCGCCCGCCGCGCCGCCTGCCGCTCCGCCACCGCATCCCACTTGCTGAGCGCGATCACGCAGGCGCGGCCCTCGCGCTCGATCAACTGGCCGATCTGCAGATCCTGGTCGTGCAGCCCCTCGGTGGCGTCCACTACCAGCACCACCACCTCGGCCAGCTTCAGCGCACCGATTGCCGCCCCGACCGAGAGCTTCTCCAGCGGCGCCTCGATCCGCGCCTTGCGCCGCAGCCCGGCGGTGTCCACCAGCTCGATCGGCCCGTCCGGATCCGCCAGCACCGCCGCGACTGCATCCCGCGTCAGACCCGGCTCCGGCCCGGTCAGCATCCGCTCCTCGCCGAGCAGCCGGTTCAGCAGCGTGGACTTGCCCGCATTCGGCCGCCCGACGATGGCGAGCTTCAGCGGCCGCGCGCCCTCCTCCGCCGCCGCGGCCTCGCCCTGTGGCAGCCGGTCGGCGATCTCGGACATCAGCTCCGAGATCCCCTCGCCGTGCTCGGCCGATACCGCAAGCGGTTCGCCCAGCCCGAGTTCGAATGCATCCAGCACCGACGACCGTGCCGATCGCCCCTCCGCCTTGTTGGCCACCAGCAGCACCGGCCGCCCCTGCCGGCGCAGCCACTGCGCGAAGTGCCGATCCGCTGGCGTCACGCCGGCGCGCGCGTCAACCACGAATACCACCAGATCGGCTGCCGCGGTCGCCACCGCCGCGCCCTCGCGCATCCGGCCAGCGAGCGACTCCGGTGCGGACTCCTCCAGCCCCGCGGTGTCCACCAGCCGCACCTGCCGCCCGCGCAGCAGCGCCTCAGCCTCCTTGCGGTCGCGGGTGACGCCGGGCGTGTCGGCCACCAGCGCCAGCCGCCGCCCGGCCAGACGGTTGAACAGCGTGCTCTTGCCGACATTCGGGCGGCCGGCAATGACGACAAGCGGCAGCATCGCGGCTCAGCGCAGCGCCAGCAGCCGGCCGTCGTCGGTCACCACGAACACGGTGCCGTCCGCCACGATCGGCCCGAGCGACGCCGCGCCCGACAGGTCCTGCTGGCCGAGAATCTCGCCGGTATAGGGACTGACCGCCAGCGCCTGGTGATTGGTGCCCGCGACGATCAGCCGGTCGCCGGCCAGCAGCGGGCCATACCAGGTGATCGGATTCTTCTGTTTCTCCGGGTTCTCCCAGCGCGGCAGATCGGTCACCCAGGCCACCCGACCGTCATCGCGAGCGAGTGCGGCGATCCGCTGATCGAGCGAGACGACGAACAGCCAGGAACCTGCCGCCCAGGGACTGTCCTCGCCGGCGGCCTCGCGCTCCCACAGGCGCCGGCCGCTCGGCAGATCGACCGCAACCGCCAGCCCGCCCATACTGATGGCATATACCCTGCCCTCGCTCACGACCGGCAATCCGCGGAGGGCGGAGAAGTCCACCAGGCCGCCGCCGCTCGCCGTGGCGGCGAGCGTGTCGGTCCATGCAACACTGCCGCTCGCCGCGCGCATCGTCGCCAGTTCACCGGAGCCGAAACCGGCCACCACGAGCCCGTCGGCGTAGGCGGGCGCCGGCCGTCCCAATATGCTGGTCGTGGGATTGGCGGCCTGGTGCGACCAGAGCTGCCGACCGTCATCGGTCGCCAGTGACAGCAGCCGGTCCTCGATGGTGGTGACGAACAGCCGACCCTCCACCACCGTCGGCGCGGATCGGGTCGGGGCGCCGAAGTTGCTGCGCCAGCGCACGGTGCCCTTGGCGGCGTCCAGTGCAACCAGTTCCGCCAGCCCGTTCACCGCGTACAGCGTCCCCTGATCGAGCGCGAGGCCGCCGCCCACATTGGTGCTGTCGTCGTCCTCCAGCGGCGTCTCGAACCGCCACACCCGACCGCCGCTGGCGACATCGAACGCGGAGACGACCGCGTCGGAATCCATGACGTAGACGATCCCGTCCGCTACCACCGGTTGCGCCATAATCTTCCGCCGGTAGCCACCACCGGCGCCGATATTCGCGCTCCAGGCTTCCGCCAGACGCTCGCCCGCGGCCAGGTGGCCCATGAAATGCGCCGGATTGCCGCCGGCCTGTGGCCAGGCGGCGTTACGGACCTCAGGCGGCAGCTCGACCTTCGGGACGCCCTCATCCACCTCGAGGCCTTTGCGACCGACCAGAATCGGCTCGCGCTTGCCTGGCAGCGGTGTCTTCTTGCTGCCGAACCAGTCGTCCCACAGGCCGCATCCGCCAAGCGCCAGCGGCGCAAGCAACGCGGTTCGCCGGCCAAGCCGGGTGTTGTTCCACGCCATGCCGGTCACCCGCCCAGCCGGCTCAGCAGGGCGCTCGCCCGTCCGCGAACTCCGTTTGGTGCCGTCGCGTCCTGCACCAGACGATGCAGTGTCGCCTTGGCCTGATCGGTCTTGCCCTGGCGGAGGTCGAGCAGTGCGAGCTGCTCGTCCGCCAGCGATCGCCAGGGATTGTCCGGCGTTGCCAGGCCTTTCAGCCTGGCCTCCAGCAGCGACGGATCGCCGCTGTCGATCAGGTGCTGCGCCCACAGCAGGTTCGCGAGGTCGCGCAGCAGCGGATCGGCCGACGGGTCGCCCGCCACCCCGTTCCACAGCGCCGCGGCGCCCGACAGATCGCCTGCATCGGCCTTGAGTGCCGCCTCGCGCAGTCGCGCCAGGGTCGCGTATCCTGTGGGGGCCCGGGCGGCCAGTTGCGCGAACGCAGCGATTCCCGCCGCGCGATTCGCCTCGCTGCTGCCGGCAGCGGTCGCGTCCGCCAGCGTCATCGCCGTAAGGTATTCCACACCCGCCGCCTGGTCCTGCCGCGCCTCGTACCAGCGCCAACCCTGCCAGCCCGCCGCCGCAACCACGATCGCCAACGCGCCCGCCACGATTACCCCGCCGTATTTCTTCAGCAGTTGCTGCGCGCGTTCGGCGCGTAGTTCCTCATCGACCTCGTCGAAAATGTCGACCACGTGGGCTCCCGCTCTCCTCTGCTGACGCTGTTCCGACGGCGCGGCGGACCATAGCGGCGCGACCTCGGACCGGCAAACGCCATGCAAACGATCGGTTTACCCGGGAGGCATAGACTGCCGGCATGCGATACATCGCGGTCATGCTGCTGCTCGCCGGCTGCGGCGCCACTCCCGAGCAGATGGCGACCATCGGGGTCGGGGTCGGGGTGGGCAGCATAGCCGTGATCCAGCGCAGTCCGCTCGATGCGCTCTACTCGGCGGTGACCGGCAAGGACTGCTCAATCGTGCGACTCGAGCAGGGCAAGACCTATTGTCGCCCGGTCGAACCGCCGCCGGAACCGCTGCCGTACTGCACGCGCAGTCTTGCCGTTGCCAATTGCTGGCTGGATCCAGCGAGCCTGCCGGACCGTCCGCCGGACTGGGGCGATGTTCCTCATCCGCTGACACCGGAACAGGAGGCCAACCGCACGCGCAGGTGGCCACCGCTTTGATCCCGATCAGCGGATCGCGGTGGCGACGTCCGTCTCGGTCCGGCGCAGCATCTCGCCGAGCGCCGCCTTCATCGCCTCGGCGATCGCCGGCGCTTCGTCGTTCGCCAGCCTGACCTCGCCGGTCTCGGTACGCTGCAACAGGACCCTGGTCGCACCTTGACGCTGATCCAGCAGCACCACGGCGAGCGCCGCGCGGCCCACCCCGGCGCTCAGGTCGGCGACGAAGACATCAAGCTCGCCCTCCAGAACGAAATCGGCATTCAGCCGGCTGCCCGGCGCGACTACGGCACTGAACAGCCCGGCATCGGCGAGCCACTGCCGCAGGTTGTTCTCGACCGCCTGCGCCGGCGGCACGGCCCATTGCTCATAGAAATCCACGTGCACGCTGCCATCGCGCTGCAGCCATTGCAGTCCCCTGGCTTCGAGGCCTGGCGCCGCGCGCACGCTGCGAACCAGCAGAACCCGCCCGCGCGGATTGCGCGGCGAGACGGACGGCCGCCGCACGTCGAGCGGCCAGTCACGGCGCTGCACATAGGGCGTCTGCGGCAGCACCGAACATCCGGTCAACGCCGCAACGCCTGCCAACAGCCAGCGTCGCCTCATCTGGCGGCGCGCGGCGGCGGCTGACCGAACACCTGCGCAGGGTAGCGCCGGAGCGAATCGGTCATCTCGCGCAGGTTCTGTGCGGTCGCCTGCATGTCGCGCAGCAGCGGTATGAGACCCTGCTCGATATCCGACGTCCCGTTGCCGGCGCGTTGCGCAGTCGTCTGCACCGATGCGATCAGCGGGGGCAGTTTCGCCGCCGCGGTGGCGAGGCGGTCGGCCGCGACCCCGGCGTTGGTCAACAGCTTCTGCATCTGCTCGCCTTGCAGCGTGTCGCGCAGCGCCGCGGAGCTCTGGCGGATGTCCGCGGTCAGGCCGGGAAGGTCCGCGGCGCGCACCGCCTCGCTGGTGGTCCGCAGCAGCGCCGTCGCCTCGGTCAGCGTCTGGTGCACATCGCCCTTGCCGAGCTCCGCGCGAAGGTCCGTCAGCAAGCCGTTCAACTGCGTGGCAAGCGTGTCGATGTCCACCCGGTTCAACTTCGCCAGCACCTGCTGCGCTGCGTCCTGTACCTGGGCGAGGGTACTCGGCATCGAGGGGATGTAGGTTGCCCGGGGTTGCCACGGCACATCTTGCGCAGGGTAATGTGCGGGGTCGACGAAATCGAGCTCCAGATAGCTCAGCCCGGTGATGCCCTGCGATGCCAGCCGGGCACGCAGACCAAGCGCCACTGCCTCGCCGGTCTCCGGCATCTGCCCGATCTTCTTGGTATCGACCGCATAGCGGACGAACACCAGGCGATAGGTATTGCGCTCGATGTCGAGCGGCTGACCGCCACCATATTCGGCGCTCACCAGGCCGATATCTGTCACCCGTCCAATCGTTACGCCACGATACTTGACTGTCGCGCCCACCTCCAGTCCCTGCACCGACTCGCTGAAATACGATTCGAACAGCGTACCATGGCCGATCTGGCTGCCAGTCAGGAACCAGATCAGCCCGACCAGCAGTATGACCCCGCCCACGATCAGCAGGCCGACCCGCACATAGACGCCGCCCGCCTGCATCATGCCGCAGCCGCCACCGGCAGTTCGCGGCGAAAGAATGCGCGCACGGTGGGTTGCGTGCTGGTGTCGCGCAGCGCGCGCGGATCGCCTTCGGCGATCATCCCGCCGGCATCGGGATACGCGGCGCGATCCAGCATGATGCAGCGATCGGCGATCGCCAGGATCGAGGCTAGCTCGTGCGTCACCACGACGAACGTGGCGCCAAGGTCCTGGCGCAGATCGAGGATCAGCCGATCCAGTCCCGCGGACGTGATCGGATCCAGCCCCGCAGACGGTTCATCGAGCAGCAGCAGCGGCGGATCGAGCGCCATCGCCCGCGCGATCCCGGCGCGCCGCGCCATGCCGCCGGAGATCTCCGCCGGCATCAGCGCGGCAGCATCGCCCAGGCCGACCAGACCGAGCTTCACGCGCGCCACGGCTTCGCGACCTTCAGGCGGCAGGTCGGTGAACATCTCGAGCGGCAGCATGACGTTCTCGAGCAGGCTCATCGAGCCGAACAGCGCACCTGACTGGAACATCACGCCGAGCCTGGGCTGCACGTCGCGCAGTGCCGCCTCGCCAAGCGGGCCGGTGATGGCACGGCCGAAAATCTCGATGCGTCCCGTATTTGGGGTCAGCAAGCCGATCAGCTGTTTCATCAGCGTGGACTTGCCGCAGCCTGAACCGCCGAGGATGACGAACACCTCGCCGCTGTCCACGGTGAACGAGACGTCGCGGAAGATGGTGCGTGCGCCGAAGCGCTGCGCGACATGGTCCACACGGATGATCGGTTCAGCGGTCACAGGTCCAGCCGGTAGAAGATCAGGGCGAACACACCATCGAGCGCGATCGTGGCAACAATGCCGCCGACCACTGCCGCGGTGGTCGACAGACCCACGGCACGGGGACCGACGCCGGTGCCCAGTCCGGCGCGGCAGCCGATCGCGGCAACCGCGACACCAAAGCACATCGCCTTGAACAGACCGCCATACAGATCGCCCGCTGCCACCCAGTTCTGCACCTGGCGCGCGATCGTCACCAGCGGAAAGCCGAAGCCACGCATCACGGTGGCCATGCCGAGCATCCCGGCGATGTCGAGCGCCATGGTCATGACCGGCATCACCAGCATCGCCGCGATGATGCGCGGCAGCACCAGCATGGTCATCGGATCCAGCCCCATCGTCATCAGGGCATCGACCTCCTCGTTCACCTTCATGGTGCCGATCTCGGCGGCGAAGGCGGAGCCAGTGCGTCCGGCCAGGATCACCGCCGCCAGCAGCGGCCCAAGCTCGCGCACCAGGCTGATCGCCACCAGGTTGGCGACGAAGATATCGGCGCCGAACCGCCGCATCGGGATCGCCGACTGGAACGCCAGGATCAGGCCGATCAGATAGCCAAGCAGCACGATCAGCGGGAGGGAACGCACGCCGGCTTGATCGATGTAGCGCAGCAGATCGGGCACGCGGAGCATCCGCCGCCGCGCGGGCAGCCTGACGATCGCCACGGCCGCCTCGCCGATGAAGGCGATGCTGGCGGCCAACAGGCCGAATGCCGCAGTGATGACGTCCCGCACGGTGATCCGGGGGGCAACCTCGCCGCGTGGGCGGGCTCGGGTCGCCTGGCGCGCCCGCAGCAGCAGCGCCGTCACCCGTTCCTGCGCCCCGACCAGCTCCGCCGCATCGCCGTGCGCCGCTTCGACCGCGGCCAGCAAGCTCGCGCCGCCGACATCGCTGAACGAGACCGCGCCCAGGTCGAACACCAGCGCCTGGCCGTGTGCGTGTTCCGCCGCCCGAATCGCGGTGTGCCACAACGCCCCGATCGAGGCCGATTCGAGCCTGCCCGCGAACGCCATCACCACGCGTCCGTCGCGCTGCTGGATCGTCAGGCTGGCGGCGTCAGTCAATGCGTCGACCAGGTCTCGAACCGCTGTCGCAGCTTGGCGAGGTTGTCGTGCCAGAATCCAGCATCCACGCGCACCGCCGCATTCAGATTGGCCGGCGCCGTCGGCGAGATCTGCGCCAGTTCGGCCGGCAGGCCGTCATTGGCGCCCTTGGCGAGGCCGCCGTCGCCGAACAGGCCGACCAACCGCGCCTCGATCGCCGGCGTGCCGGCGAAGTAGAGAAACTGGGTGGCGGCCCGCAGGTTCGGGCTGCCCTTCAGTATCACCCAGCTTTGAAGCTCGTAGAGACTCGCCGCCCACTGCACCCCAAAGTTGCGGTGGGTAGTCCGGTTCGCCACCGCGATCGCCGGGGCGGAGGCGCTGGTCATCAGCACATCGCCGGACGCCAGGATCCGCGCCGCCTCGGCATCGTCGTGCCACCACACGACATAGGGCTTGAGCTGGTCCAGGCGGCGAAAGGCGCGATCGACACCCTCCGAAGTGGCGAGCACCTTGTAGACATCGCCTGGCGACACGCCATCGGCGATCAAGGCGAACTCCAGGTTGCCGCGCACACCCGCGTGCAGGCCGCGTTTGCCCGGGTATTTGGCGACATCCCAGAAATCGGACCAGCCAGGCGTGGCGGGGAACTTGTCGCGGTCCCAGGCCAGAACGATGCTCGCCACACCGGCTCCGACGCCGCAATCGCTGACCGCCTGCGCCAGATAGTGGTCCTTGCCGCCGATCGCCGACCAGTCGAGCTTCTCGAACAGTCCCTCCGAACAACCCAAGGTCAACTCGTCACCGTCCACCATGACCAGGTCCCAGGCGTTGTCCGGGGTCTTCATCTGGGCGCGCAGCGTGTCAATGCCACCCTCCCAGGTCTCCATCTGCACCGCGATGGCCGTGGCATCGGTGAACGGCCGGACGAACACCTGCTGGATCGCATCCTGGGCAGGGGCGCGCCCGACCACGGTCAGGTCCCGCGCCGCGGCGAGACCGCACGACAGGGCGAGCATCGCCGTGGCGGCCACAAGCGAGCGGGCATGCATCTATGTTGGGCTCCAGGTTCCTGCTGCGCGGCGAAACGCTACAATCCGCGAAATCAGCCGGAAACGAAAGCCGGGGCCGCCTTGGCGCGACCGGCGCGGGTGCGGTAGATGCGGCGGCCATCCGGGAGAGGCACATGCAAGACGAACCGACGGTGATCGCCCGGCGCGACGGGCGGATGGGGCGGATCGTGCTCAATCGCCCACAGGCGCTCAATGCGCTCGACCTGCCGATGATCCGCGCCTGCACCCGCGCCCTGGAGGCGTGGCACGATGACCCGCACATCCACGGCGTGGTGATCGAAGGCGCCGGCGACCGTGCCTTCTGCGCCGGCGGCGATGTGCGGGCGCTGCGCCAGTACGAGCTGGATGGCGAGCGTCACAAGGCCGAGACGTTCTTCCGCGAGGAGTACGCGCTCAACCTGATGATTGCGACCTATCCGAAGCCGTATGTCGCGCTGATCGACGGCATCTGCATGGGCGGCGGCATCGGAGTGTCGGTGCATGCGCCATACCGCGTCGCCACCGAGCGGGCCGCGTTCGCCATGCCCGAGACCGCGATCGGCTTCTTTCCGGATATCGGCGCGACGTTTTTCCTGCCGCGTCTGCCTGGCCAGATCGGCGCGTATCTCGGGCTGACCGGGTTGCGCATGCAGGGTGCCGACGCGGTACACGCGGGCCTCGCCACGCATTTCGTACCGCGCGCCGAACTGCCTGCGCTGTCGCACGCGCTGGCCGAGGATGGAGCTGCGGCGCTGGGCACCCATGTCGCGCCGCTGCCACCGTTCTCACTGGGATCGCAACGTGCGGCGATCGATCACTGCTTCGGCGCCGACAGCATGAGCGGGATCGTGCATCGCCTCGAGACGACCGGCGGCACTTGGGCGGCGCAGACCTTGGCCGCGCTGCGCACGGTATCGCCGTCGGCACTGTGCTGGACGCTGGAGGCGCTGCGCCGCGGTGGCAACCTGACGCTGCCGCAATGCCAGGTGGCCGAGCTGGCGCTGACGCGGACCACGATGCGGCACCCCGACTTCGCCGAGGGCGTACGCGCCATGGTGGTCGACAAGGATCGCAAGCCCAGCTGGCAGCCGCCCCGTATCGAGGAGGTCGACCCGGCGGCGATCGCCGTTCTGTTTGCCGGAAACTGAGTGGCCGTCTGGTCCGATGGGTTGCTGCGCTCTACCCATTCTACGGCATCGCGTGCGGCAACGTAGGATGGGTAGAGCGGGGAGCGAAACCCATCGGTGTCCGTCAGCGGCACCGCGCTCCGCGTGGTGACCATCGGTCATTCGCCGATTACAGTCTCACGGTCCCAGGTCGCCGCGGTGATGCCGCGCTCGGACAGCCGGAACTTCTGCACCTTGCCATTCTCGGTCATCGGCAGGGCGGCCACGAACTCGATGAAGCGCGGGATGGCGAAAGCCGGCATCCGACCGTTACAGTATCCGGACAGCGCGGCAGGAGTGAGCGAGTGGCCGTCGCGCGGCACCACCGCAGCCATGACCTCGTCCTCGGCAAGCTCGGAGCGCACCGGAAATGCCGCCGCCTCGGCGACATCCGGATGCGACAGCAGCACCTGCTCGACTTCGTAGGACGAAATGTTCTCGCCGCGGCGGCGGATCACGTCCTTCATCCGGTCGATGAAGCGGAAATGGCCGCGGGCGTCGCGCACGACGCGATCGCCGGTGTGGAACCATAGGTTACGCCACGCCTCGACCGTCTTCGCCGGCATGCCGAAATAGCCCGCGGCGAACGCGAATGGCTCGCGCGCGCGAAGCACCAGCTCGCCGGCAATGCCATCGGGCAGCGCATTGTCCGCATCGTCGACCACGCGTGCCTCGAACCCGTCGGATACCGGCCCCATCGAGCCGGGGCGCTTGCCGGGCAGCGTGCAGCCCAACACGAAATTGGTCTCGGTAGAGCCGTAACCGTCTAGCAGTTCGATACCGAAACGTTGACGGAACTCGGCATGGAAGCGCTCCGGCACGCCCGGACCCAGCGCGATGCGCACGCGGTGCGCGCGATCAAGCTCGCCGACCGGGCGCGAAAGCAGGATCGGCACCATGGCACCGAGCAGATAGGTGACGGTTGCGCCGTGGCGAGAAAGCGACGCGGCAAAGCCCGAGGCAGAGAAGCGCGGCTCCACCACCAGTGCGGCGCCGGTCAGCAGAGCCTGGTAGAAGGTGTTGAGCGCATTGGTGTGAAACAGCGGCAAGGTGGTGAGCAGCACGTCATCGCCGCGCAGCTCGAGCAGCCGCGCGGTATTCACGCCCCACCAGAAATACTGGGCGTGCGGGCAGCACACGCCTTTCGAGACCCCGGTGGTGCCCGACGTGTAGAGGATCGCCACGGTATCGCCGGGCCCGATCGCTGCTTCAGGCACGGGCTCCGCGGGCGCGGGAAACCCGACCGGCCGCGGCCAATGCCCGTCCAGAACAGCATCGCCGATCAGCCAGACCGCGCGCAGCGATGGCGGCGCGGTTTCCAGCGCGTTGACCGCGTCGGCGAACTCGGCCTGCAACACCAGCAGCTTTGCCTCGGAATTGGTCAGGATATGCGCAAGCTGCGCACCGCGCGACGCGGTATTGATCGGCACCGTTACTGCACCGATCCAGCCGCAACCGAGATAGACCTGCAGCAATTCCGGCCGATTGCCGCACATCACCGCGACGTGGTCGCCACGCTCGATGCCGGCGGCCCGCAGCGTGCCGCCAAAGCGGGCGGCCAGTTCCAGCGTCTCGGCGAAACTCCGGGGCTGGCCGCCGATCTCGACCAGCCGCCGGTCGCCATAAAGCATCGCCTGTCGGCGCAGCATGCGGGGCAGCGTGCGTTCGTCGGGGGGCACGCGCGACGGCAGATCCGCGCTGTTTTCCATATCGTACTGTTGCTCCCGAACCGCGGTGGGACGCAAGGCGGCACCGAACGCCCGGTTTCCCGTTGCCCCGGGAATGCGGTAAGCGTAGCTCACAAGAGCCGAGGAAACGTAACGCATGAGCGCACACGCAGGCAGCGTGGAGACGCGGACATCCTGGGTGGTCGCGACCGTCGCGCTGATCGTGCTGAGCGTGTCGTATGGCGCGCCGCTGACCACGATGGTGGCGCTGAAGCCGATCGCCGCCGAATTTGGCGCGACGCGTTCGGCCCCGGCGCTGGCGGTGGGACTGACCTTCATCGGCGCCGGTTTCGGCGGCATCGCGATGGGCTGGCTGTCGGAGCGGATCGGCGTCCGAGCGGTGGTGATCTTTGGCGCCACCATGATCGGCACCGGTCTGACCATTTCCTCGCTGGGCGGACTGACGCAGCTCTACATCAGCAGCTTCCTGCTGGTCGGCCTGCTCGGCGCCGCCGGCATGTTCGCGCCGCTGATGACCTACGTCAGCCGCTGGTTCGATGTCCGCCGCGGCACCGCGATCGCGCTGATCTCGGCCGGCCAGTACGTCGCCGGCGCATTGTGGCCGGCGGTGTTCCAGTTGGGCATCGATACCATCGGCTGGCGCCATACCATGCTGGTCTATGCCGTGTTCGTGGTGGTCCTGATCGTGCCGCTCGCGATCCTGCTGCGGCGCCCGCCGGACGCGGCGGCGCCTGGTGGCCTGCATGCCGAACCACGCGTAGGCGAGAAGGTGCTTGGCCTGCGGCCCAATCTGGTGCTGGCGGCACTGGCGTTCGCCTCGTTCTGCTGCTGCACGACAATGTCGATGCCGATGGCGCACATGGTCGCGTTCTGCAGCGATATCGGCATCGGGCCGACCCAGGGTGCGGCGATGCTGTCGGTGCTGCTCGGCTCGGCGTTCTTCGCGCGGCAGTTCTGGGGCTGGATGGCGGACCGTGTCGGCGGTCTGCGCACCATCTTCCTGGCGTCCGCGGCACAGGCGGCGGCAATGGCGGGTTTTCTGGTAACCCAGGACGAGATCGGGCTGTTCACCATATCCGCGGTGTTCGGCTTCGGTTTCGGGGGGCTGATCCCGGGCTACGTGTTGGCCGTTCGGGAGCTGTTCCCCGCTTCAGAGGCGGGTTGGCGAATTCCCACCATGCTGTTTCCCGGCTCGCTCGGCATGGCGGCGGGCGGCTGGCTGGCGGGCGTCATGTACGACCGGTTCGCGTTCTACGCCCCGGCCTTCGCCGTCGGCGTACTGTTCAACCTGCTGAACCTGGCGGTGATCGGCGCTCTGGTGCTGCGTCACCGACCGTCGCGATTGTCCCCGATCGCGGCCTGAGCCGTCCCCAGCCATTCGGCCAGCTTGGCCGTCAGCACGCCAAGGGTAAGTGGTTTGGTCAGATGGTCGCTCATTCCGGCGGCCAGGCTGAGCTCCCGACTGCCATCGAGTGCATGAGCGGTGAGCGCCACGATCGGCGTGATGCGTCCCTGGAAGGCCTCGAGCTGGCGGATAGCGCCGGCCGCCTCGTAGCCATCCATTTCCGGCATCTGGCAATCCATCAGGATCAGGTCGAATGCCGCTGCTCGACAGGTGGATACCGCCTCCAGGCCGTTACGGGCGACTGTGACTGCACAGCCCAAGGCTTCGAGCAAGGCCTGGGTAACGCGCAGATTGGCCTGATTGTCCTCGACCAGCAGGACGCGGATGGTTTCCCTGCCGGTGCGGCCAAGCGCGTCCTTGAACTTCCGTTGCGCCGGCGAGACCGGCGCGAGATTGGTATCGTATTGTGCAGGTCCGGGCGCCGGCGGTTCGACCCGCGCATCGGCAACCTGGAAGTCAGCCGCTTCGGTCTGCTTGTCCAGCATGGCGGTGAACCAGAACGTGGAGCCGTGACCGACAGCGCTGTCCACGCCGATCTCGCCACCCATGAGATGGCAGAGCTGCCGGGCGATCGATAGCCCAAGGCCGGTGCCGCCATATCGGCGCGTGGTCGAGCTGTCGGCCTGCGAGAACGCGTCGAAGATCATTTCCTGCTTGCTGGCAGGGATGCCGATTCCGGAATCCGTGACAGTGAAGCGCAGGCACAGCAACGCTCCGCGATCTTCCAAGCAGGTGACGCCGATCGTCACCCCACCCTCGCTGGTGAACTTCAAGGCATTGCCCACGAGGTTGGAGAGAATCTGCAGCAGGCGGTGCGCATCGCCCAGCAACACGACATTGAGGTCACCGGCAACCGACGCCGACAACGCCAGCCCCTTGGCGCGCGCCAGGTCCGAGAACATCGAGCGTGCGTCATGGATCAGCGAGGGCAGATGGAACGGCGCGTATTCCAGTTCCAGCTTGCCGGCTTCGATTTTCGAAAGATCGAGCACGTCGTCGATCAAACGCAGCAAGGTCTGGCTGGACTGACCTGCCGCCTCGATGTAGCGCTGCTGCGCCGATGACGGAGCGGACAGCCGCAAGAGCTCGATCATGCCGACCACACCGTTGAGCGGTGTGCGGATCTCGTGGCTGATGTTGGCAAGGAACTGGGACTTGGCCAGGTTTGCCGCCTCCGCCTGGTGCAAGGCCAACCTGATTTCGCTGGTTCGGCGTCGCAGATCGTCCAGCATGGTGTTGAACGCCATCCCGAGCTGGCGGATCTCGAACGGCACCACGTTGGAGAAGTCCGGCGCCGACACCTTCTCGCTGCCGGCCAGGACGGCCTCCGCGGCGCGCGCGACCAACCGGACCGGACGCGCCAGATAGAATGCGATCAGCCAGCTCATGAATGCCGCCGCGGTGAATGATACCGCGGCGACGATGATTGCCAGTTGCGCCACCTGCCCGGCGCGGCGCCGCAGCTCGGAGAGCGGCTGCGGCACCATCACGCCCCAGCCTGTCTCGGGGACCACCGCGAAACCGGCGATCATGTTGCCGTTGAACGCCGGGGAATAGAATTGGCCGACGCCGGTCTGGCCACGCATCATGGCCGCCACGACCGGCACCCCGGAGATGTCCCGCGATGCCGCAACCCAATCCTTCAACGGATGCGCGATGACCTGACCCTTGGCGTCGGTGATGACGGCGTGGCCATGATCGCCGAAGGCGATGGCCTGCTGCAGCGAGACCAGGTAGTCGGTGGCCAGAATTCCGATACCGAGGCGGTCATCGGGAAGCGCCTTCACCAGGTAGAACACGGGCTGGCCCGCCGCATCGTGTTGCAGGTTGCTCAGCCCCGGCAGGCCATCCCCCGTCGCGGCAAGCGGCCTGAGCTCGGCCAACAGCTTCGGGTCGAACGCGGTACTCCGCGCCGGCGTCAGCCCGTGCAACCAGCTTTCGATCGTTCCATCGGGTGCGACGACGCAGATGTGGGTGACATTCAGCGACGCGAGCAGGTCGGCGAGGCCTGGAATCGACTTGTCCAGTGCACCGCTCTCAAATACCACGGTGAATGCCGCCTTCACGTCGCGTACATAGCGCGACATGGTCGAGGTCAGGTTGCGCGCGACAAGGAGATGACGCTCACGGACGGAGTCCAGTTCGTGCTGGTAGGAGGTCTGTTCTTCCCACAGCGCCAGCACAATGATCGGCACCGCGGCGACCACGAGGAATCCAAGAAACAGCAGATGATGCATTCGGATGCCCTGCCGTCCGCGCCGGATGGCGGCTGGCGGAGGCGTGGCACCCGGTATGGCGACCGCAGGTTCCCTGTGGATCGGGACGTCCATCATCGTTCACCCCTCTCCGCGTCGGCGCGCGCAGGCCAAACGTTGCGGGACGGCTGACGTCATTGTTGAACGAACACTCCAGCGCGATCTCGTTGGGTGCGAGTAAAATGGACGTAGCGTGAACGGAATGCCAGCCGGACGACGCACCGGCGGGTGGCCACGACTGAAGCCTTCAAACCCTGCCGTGAAGCCGCCGCGACAGCCACAGGCCCGCCACGCCGGGCAACAGCAGCAGCGAGGTCGCCGGTTCGGACACGAATTGCAGGTTGTTGGCGAAATCTTCGGCGCCGATCAGGTCGCCCAGTTGCAGCGCATCGTTCACCGCGAATGGCGTATGAATCCCGCCCGCGACCCGGCTGAAGGTTGCCCCGCTCGGACCGGAAGATGCCTCGGAGAAGTTGCTGAATTGCTCGGTGATCGGACAGATCAGCGGGCTGTCGTTGAACAAGGTTCCGCCGCTCGGGATGTCGTTGCACTGGGTTACGAGGTGCCCGTTCGAATCGATACAACCCGTGACGTTGCCGTCCGTGTCCCGCACCGTTGTACCGAAGTTGCAGTAGGTGTCCGAGGTCGACGTGAATGCGATGTCGTCAGTGCCGAAGAAGGCCGCAAGCACCGTCGCGCCGGCGCCGCTGAACGCCGGGTGGCCGGCCACATAGTCGGGGTGTGGCGGCGTCGCGATCAGCGAAGCCCATGCAGGGTCGCACGTGGTGAAGAAGGCATTCCAGTTGCTGCAATCATGGATCGCGGTGATCGGCCGCCAAAGTAACGCCTTGTATTTCACATCCCAGGCGCCAGTCCCGGCATCGGCTTCAGCGATGCCGACCAGCGCCGTGAGCCGCGCCTGTTGCAGTTCGCCGAGCTGCTCGCCGGGCGGCGTCGCCGTGATGACGTTGTTGGTGATCTCCAGCCAGTGACCCGGCGGCTGCATGGTCCCGCCCGGGTCGTTCCAGAACAGCGCCGCCGTGGCCTGGGCCGGTGTCTCAGGCGGAAAGCCAGCGGCGGCACAGGCGCTCGCGATGGCACCCGGCAATGCCGTCGCCGAACCGGTGCACTCGGTTTCCAGCACGTTGTTGGCGTAGTTCTCGGATTGGATAAAGGTTGCGAGGCCCTCTTGCTTGAGCTGCTGGACCGTGGGCAACTGGCTCTCAAACCCCTGGATTGTGTCAATCGTGGTTCCGAATGGTGTAACGGTTCCCCAAATCGGGAACATCGCCGGCCGGGTGCTTGGCGGCACATACACCCCGGGCACGGTGCCGGAACCTGGCGGCGTGAACGTATTCAGGCCATTCTGGATCGCCTCGTACGAGCCATCGTTGCTTCGATTTGAAATGATCGCACTGGCGGCGGCCTGTCCCAGCACCAGGCCCTTCTGCACCTGTGGGTCGGCCAGATTCAGGCCGGCCAGTGCCGTCGCGTATGTCGCATTGATGCTCGCCAGAACATCGGCCGCGACCAGCGGGTTCCCCGCGGGCGGCGGCATCTGCCATAGCGAGCTCGAGAAGATGCTGGTCATCACCTGATAGCCGGCCGACAGCGCCGCTGCGTCAGCCGACGCGCCCGATACCGCCGGACCCGTATACGCATAGGGTCGATAGGTAAGGCCGGTCGCCGCGTTGACGGCGTCGAACATGCCAGTCCCGACCATCGCGATCTCGCGCGCCACCTCAGGTGGGCCGTTCACCAGCAGCGCCGAGGTCTGCCGGATCGCGTCGAGCAGTTCGTTGTTCCAGGTCAGGATGGCATCGGCGCGGCCGGCGGAGGGCCACAGGACGGTCGCGATGCCGACCAGCAATCCCAGGATCGGTAATCGCCATCCCGGTGATCGGCGGATACGTCCCGCGTGGGCCATGGTTGTGCTTCCTTGCGCCAACGGCAACGTTCTGCCGTTGGTCGATCCGAGTAAACCGCACGGCAAGACACTATGCAAACTATTCGCCGATCGCGACAAAATTCTTGGCCCGACCGATTGCCGAAGGGTCCAGCGATCGGTGCTTCAGCTCACCATCACGATCAACAGGACGCCAGCCACCACCAGGACAAGTCCCGCGACGTCGCCGGGCCGCAACGTCTCTCGCAGGTAGAATCGGCTGAACAGCAGGGTGAACACGATTTCCACCTGGCCGACCGAACGGACCAGTCCGATCGGAGCGATCGCGAAGGCGGTGAACCAGCAGGCTGAACCCATGGCCGACAATGTGCCGACCCAGGCCGAACTTCGCCAGGTGGTGAACGCCTTGCGCAGTTCCCGCGGTTCGCGCCAGGCGAGGAAGCTCCCTTGCATGAGGATCTGTAGCGTGTTGGTGACCACCAGCACCAACAGTGCGCGTACCAACAGGCTGGGACCGTGCAACGCCTGATTCGCCAGTTTGATGAACACGGTGGTGAACGCGAACAGAAGTCCCGCACCGAGGCCGGCGAGTGCGGCGGGCTGCACCGTGGCCTGCGCGAGTTGCGCAGGCCGCATGCCTCTGCCGGCAAGCGACAGTGTCATCACGCCGGCAAGGCCGATGCAGATGCCGACCCAGGCAAGCGGGGCCAGCACCTCGTGAAGCACGATCAGCGCGAGGATCGCGCTCTGGGCCGTCTCGGTCTTGGAATATGCCGTGCCGACGGCGAAATTGCGGTAGCCGAACGACAGGATCAGCAGATTGGTGGCGAGGATCTGCAGCAGTCCGCCGGCGGCGCAGTGGAACAGGAATGCCATGTTGGGCGTCGGGATCGGCAGGCCGGTGACGATCAGGGCGACGACGAACAACACCAATGCGGTTGGCGCGCCGTACAGGTAACGCACGTAGCCGGCACCATTGACCGACAGCAGATGGCGCAGCTTCTGCTGCATGGCCGTTCGCCAGCATTGGAACAATGCGGCGGACACGGTGATGGGAATCCACAGCGGCATGGCGCGGTGCTCCAGCGTCCGGTTGCGGCCGGAGCGGTCCGGCGACGTCGATGCGCGAGCCTAACTTGTCGGCACGAATACCGGCAACGTCACGCCGTCGGTCACCCGTTCGAAGTCCACGCGCACCGGCAGACCGGTGTGAAGTTTGGCGGGGTCGAGGCCACGCAACTGGGCGTTCATCCGCACGCCTTCGTCGAGATCGACGGTGAGCAGCGTGTAAGGCAGGTCCGGCTTGAAGCCCGGATGGAACGCATGATGGGTCGTGGTCCAGCTATGCAGTCGGCCGCGACCCGAAGCGTCGATCCACTCGACCCGCATCGAGTAGCAGGCATCGCAGACCGGGCGCGGGTAGTGGCGCACCTTCCCGCAGTCCGCACAGCGCTGCAGTCGAAGCCGGTGCGCCTTGAGGCCATCCCAATAAGGCTGCGTGTCCGGCGTCGGCTGCGGCAGCAGCCTGGCGTGATCCGACACGTCAGGCCCTCCGCATGATGGCGAGCGCGCCGTCGCCCATGTCGCCATAGCCGGTTACCAGGCCGATCTCCGCATCCGGCGCCTGCGCCGACGCCGTGCCGCGCAACTGGCGGGTCAGTTCGACGATATGGTTCATCCCCGCCATGTGCGCCTGCGACAGCAGCCCGCCGTGCGTGTTCACCGGCAGTCGTCCGCCGAGACCGATCGCGCCGTCCTGCACGAAGCCGCCACCCTCGCCCTTCTTGCAGAAGCCGAGATCCTCGATCTGGCATAGCACGATGTAGGTGAAGCAGTCGTAGATCTCGGCCACGTCGATGTCGTCGCGGGTGACGCCAGCCATGGCGAATGCCTTCGGCGCCGCCTTGGCCAGCCCGAGTGTGGTGAGGTCGGGCCGCTGGGTGATCGCGCTCGGCGAATCCGGATGACCTTCGGCCGCGCCCATCACGATGACCGGTCTCTGCTTCATGTCGCGCGCACGCTCGGCGGCGCTGATCACCACCGCCGCGCCGCCGTCACTCTCCAGCGAGCAGTCGAGCAGGCGCAGCGGATCGGAGATCATGCGCGAGGCCTGATGGTCGTCGACGGTGATCGGATTGCGCATCGTCGCGTTCGGGTTGAGCGAGGCGTGACGCCGCGTGTTGACCGCGATCTCCGCGAACTGGCGCGAGGTGGTGCCATAGAGTTCCATGTGGCGGCGCGCCATCACCGCGTATAGCTGCGCCGGCGCAATGGCGCCGGACGGCATCTCGAACTCGCTGATCAGGCGGAACTGCGGCATTTGCTGCACGCGCGTGCCGATGCGGCCGCCGGAATAACCGGTGCGGCCAAGCGACAGCAGCACATGGTTGCAGATGCCGGCGCCGATCGCGGCGACGGCACACTGGATCGAGGCGACTGCGCTGGCGCCGCCCATCGGCGTTGTGGCGGAAAAGCGTAGGTCGGGAATGCCGAAATTGGTGATGAAGTCTTCGGCCACAGCGCCGTGGCCATACGGGATGACGCCGTCAATTTCGGTCGGTTTAAGGCCGGCGTCCTCGATCGCGCGCAGCGATGCCTCCAGCTGGAGAGACAGCGGCGTGCGGTCGGTGCCACGCATGTACTGCGTCTCGCCGACACCGGTGACAGCTCCTACCTCGCGCAGGGACATGGGCACTCTCCGTTCATTCCGGTTAATGGGTTTCGCTGGCGCTCCACCCGTACTACGACGGCAAAATGGTTGTAGGATGGGTTGAGCGGCAGCGAAACCCATCATGACCGCAAGATCCCAGCATCCGTGGCCTTCGAAGGTCACGCAAAGTCGCAGCCGCAAAGCAACAAAGGAGTGCGCATATGTTCAGGCGCCGGCGCGGTGGCTGCAATGACAGGATCGAGATCGAGCACAATCGCGCGCGCCAGCAGATGCAGCCGGCCCGCGCCACCACCATAGACCGGATCGCCCAGCACCGGGCAGCCAAGCGTGGCGCAGTGAACGCGCACCTGATGTGTCCTGCCCGTGCGCGGCGAAAGTTCCAGCCACCCGAGGTCGCCTGAGCGCCCGAGCACGCGCCAATCGGTGATGGCGGTCTTACCGCCAGGGTCGACCGCCATGCGCCAGCCGTCCCTGGTACTGCGTCGGGTAAGCGGAGCATCGATGGTGCCGGACGCCACGGACGGAACACCACGCACGATCGCCCAGTAAATCTTCCGCGCCCGGCCAGCCGCGAACTCGGCCTGCGCGGCAAGCAGCGCCGCCCGGCGCAATGCGACGACCAGACAGCCCGACGTGTCGGCATCCAACCGGTGAGCCAGCCACGGCCCCTCCTTGCGCCGCGTCAGCAACGGAAAAAAGTCCTCCACGCTCGGTCCGCCGCGCGGCCCGGGATGCACCGGCAGCCCCGCGGGCTTGTCCAGCACCACGTATCGGTCGTCCCGGAACAGAATCGGCAGCATCGCGGCTCACTGCCGGAATTTGTCCGCGATGGCAAAGCCGTGGCAGGCTGCTTGCAATGCGCATCCACATTCAGAACCCGGTCGACGACCCGCTGTTCCTGTTCTCTCGTGACATGTGGGATGCGGCGGTGACGCGCGCGCCCGATGTCGGCACCGGCCATGACGTGACGATCGGCGACAGCGATGCCGACTTCGCCGCCGGCATCGCCGAGGCGGACGCGCTGATCACCGACGTCGATGTGGTGGCGGCGAAGTTCCCCTGCCCTGCCCCACGGCTCAAACTGCTGCTGATCACCAGTGCGGGCCTCGACCGGCTAGCACCGTTCGACTGGGTGCCGCCGGAAACCGCACTGTTGAACAATGCTGGCATCCACGCGGCGAAGGCCGGCGAGTTCGCCATCATGTCGATACTGATGCTGGCCAACCGCGTGCCGGAGATGGTGACGCACCAGCAAGCCGGGCGCTGGCAGAAGGTGTGGGGCGCGGTGCTGGACGGGCGTCGTGTCACGGTGGTCGGGCTGGGCTCACTCGGCGGCGCCTCGGCGATGCAGGCTGCGCGCTTCGGCATGCACGTAACCGGCGTGCGCGCGACGCCGATGCCGCATACGCACTCGGCCGAGGTGATCACCATCGCCGATCTCGATCGAGTGCTGCGACGGACCGAGTTCCTGGTGCTCGCCTGCCCGCTCACCGATGCGACCCGAGGGCTGATCGATCGCAACCGGTTGAACCTGCTGCCGCACGGCGCCGGCGTGGTGAACATCGGCCGCGGCGCGCTGGTCGATCAGGATGCGTTGTGCGATCTGCTCGACGATGGCCATCTGTCTGGCGCGGTGCTCGACGTGTTCACGCCGGAACCGATCCCACCCGGGCATCGCCTGTGGAGCACGCGCAATCTGATCATCAGCCCGCACACTTCGGCCGATGATCCGAACACCTATAACGCGCGCAGCCTGGATCTGTTCTTCGACAACCTGCGTGCCTGGCACGGCGGCAACCCCATGCCCAATCTGTTCGACCCGGCGCGTGGCTACTAAGGATACCGGCATTCAAGGGAGAACGACGACGATGGAATTCGGCATGTTCCATGAGTTTCAGCGGGTGCCGGGCCAGACCGAGGAGGAGGCGTTCGCCGACTCCTTCGAGCAGGTGGACGCGGCCGAACGCTATGGCCTCGACGTGATGTGGCTGGCCGAGCTGCATACGGCGCCGGAACGGTCGGTGCTGGCCTCGCCGCTGATGATCGCCACCGCGATCGCGGCGCGCACCAAGCGGATGAAGATCGGCACCGCGGTGCAGGTGCTGCCGCTGTGCCATCCGCTGCAACTTGCCGAGGAGGCGGCGACGGTCGACCAGATCAGCCACGGCAGACTGATCTTCGGGGTCGGACGCAGCGGCTTTCCACGGGTCTATCAGGCGTATGGCGTTTCCTACGCGGAAAGCCGCGAGCGGTTCGTCGAGGTGCTGGAGATACTGAAGCGCGCCTGGACACAGGACAAATTCAGCTTCGACGGCAAATACTACCACTTCCATGATGTGTATCTGGTTCCGAAGCCCTATCAGAAGCCATATCCGGAGATCCGCGTCGCGGCGACCAGCCCGGACACCTATCCGGCCAACGGCGCGCAGGGCAATCCGATCTTCTGCGCCACGCGGCTCGGCGATCTGTCGGAGCTGGGACCGAACCTGAAAGCGTATCGCGAGGCGTGGTCTGCCGCCGGGCATCCAGGCGACGGCCAGATCTTCCTGCGCGTGCCGGTCTATGTCGCGTCGACCGAGGAGCGCGCCAGGTCCGAGCCGGAAGCCAGCGTGATGCATTTCTATCGCTACCTCGGCGAGCGCATCGAAGAGTCTGCCCGCCTGGAAGGCGCGCGTGCGATCGAGAACCGCGCCGAGCGCGGGCAGCGGCTGCAGTCGATCAACTATGACGAGGTGCTGGCCAGCAAGATCATCGTGGGTACGCCGGCGCAAGTGGTGGATCGGCTAGGCGCGCTACGTGAGGAGTTGGGTCTGAGCGGCATCCTGGCCGAAATGAACTGCGGCAGCCAGATTCCTCATGAGCAGGTGCTGACCTCGCTGCAACTTCTGTGCGAGGACGTGATCCCGAAGTTCAAGTCTTAATGGGTTTCGCTGCGCTCTACCCATCCTACGCATTACGCTCGGCGTTCGGACGTCACAGGTAGGATGGTTAGAGCGCAGCGAAACCCATCGCCACACAGCAACCATCACACCCGCATCGGCATCAGCACATACAGCGCGCTGGCATCCGCGGCATCGCGCACCACCGTCGGCGCCGAACCGTCCGCGAAGCGGAACTCGACGTCACCCTCGATCTGATCGGTGATGTCATTCAGATAGCGCGCCTGGAAGCCGATCTCCAGCGGGCCGGCCTCGTAGGTGACGTGATCGGAATCCAGTTCCTCGGTCGCCGTGCCCTGCTCGGGGCTCGCCGCCGACAGCACCAGCAGATCGCGCGCCAGCGACAGCTTCACCGGCCGCGACCGCTCGGCCGAGATCGCCGCCACTCGCCCGACCGCATCGGCGAAGTCTTTCTTGCCGACGCGCAGCACCTTGTCGTTGCCGCGCGGGATCACCCGCTCGTACTCAGGGAACGTGCCGTCGATCAGTTTGCTGGTCAGCAGCACCGCGTCGGCGTGGAACTGGATGCGCGTGTCCGACAGCGCAACCTCGACGTTGCCGGTCACTTCGTCCAGCAGTTTGCGAAGTTCGTTCACCGTCTTGCGCGGGATGATCACGCCGGGCATCGAACCGGCGCCTTCCGGCAGCGGTTCTTCCACCCGGGCCAACCGATGGCCGTCCGTGGCGACCGCGCGCAGCACCCGCGTGCCTTCGCTTTCCGCGGCGTGCACGTAGATGCCATTCAGGTAGTAGCGGGTCTCCTCGGTGCTGATCGCGAAGCGGGTGCGGTCGATCAGCCCGCGCAACACCTGCGCCGGCAGGTTGAACTTGTGCGGCAGCGCGCCCGCGGTCATCGAGGGAAAGTCCTCGGTCGGCAGCACCACGAGGCTGGTCGAGTACCGCCCCGCGCGCAGCGCAAGCTGTGCGTCGCCACCGGGATGATCGAGCTCCACCTCGGCGCCGTCGGGCAGCTTGCGGACGATCTCATACAGCGTCGCGGCCGGCGCCGTGCAGGAGCCATTGCGGGTGGTGCTGGCCGGCACGTCCTCGACGATGGCGATCTCCATGTCGGTGGCGGTCAGCGTCAGTTTGCCGTCACGCACCGCGAGCATCACGTTGGCCAGGATCGGAATGGTGTTGCGGCGTTCCACCACGCTCTGCACGTGGGCCAGCGCCTTCAGCAGGGTGGCCCGGTCGGCCTTCAGCTTCATGGCATCCATCCTCAAAGGGCCGGGTTACAGGGGCGCCCAGGCGAATCCGTGTGCCCACTGTAGCAATGACGCGGTCCGGCGGGGAAGGCCGGTCGCGCTACGACCCTGACGACGGCCCGCGGCTCAGGATTCCAGCAATCGCCGCAGCAGCTCCACGTCCTCGGCGAAGCCGGCATCGCGGCTCATCAGCTCGCCGACGCGGGAGACCGCGTGCATCACCGTGGTGTGGTCGCGGTTGCCGAACCTCCGGCCGATCTCCGGCAGGCTGCGCTGGGTGAGCTGTTTGGCTAGGTACATCGCTACCTGGCGTGGCCGGGCCACCGCGCGCGCACGCCGTGCCGACGACATGTCGGTCAGCCGCATGGAAAAATGCTCGGCGACGCGCTTCTGGATCTCCTCGATCGTCACCCGGCGGTCGTGTGCCTTCAGGACGTCGTGCAGCACCTCCTGCGTGGCCTCCAGCGTGACCGGGCGGCCGAACAGGTTGGCGTGTGCGACCAGCCGGTTCAACGCACCCTCCAGCTCACGCACGTTGCTGGTGATCTTATGCGCCAGGAAATCCAGGACCTTGGCCGGCACTGCCACGCCGGCGCGCGCTGCCTTCGCCTCCAGGATCGAGATGCGCAGCTCGAACGTGGTGGCATGCAAATCGGCCACCATGCCGTAGCCAAGCCTGGTGCGCAGCCGGTCATCGAGCCCCGACAGATCGGACGGCGACTTGTCGGCCGACACCACGATCTGCTTGCCGACATCCACCAGTGCGTTGAATGTATGAAAGAACTCTTCCTGCGTGTTGTCCTTGCCGATGAGGAACTGCAGGTCGTCGATCATCAGCACGTCGACACTGCGCAGCTGCTCCTTGAACTGCATGGTGGACTGGCTGCGGATCGCGGCGATGAAGCGGTACATGAACTTCTCGGCCGACATGTAGGTGATCGAGACCGAACGACCGACGCCGGTGTTGCCGCGCGCCACCAGTTCCCAGGCGATCGCGTGCATCAGATGCGTCTTGCCGAGGCCGACGCCGCCGTAGAGGAACAATGGGTTGAAACCTGCGCTGGATGGCTGCTCGGCGACCCGGCGCGCGCAGGCGTACGCGAACTCGTTGGGTTTGCCGACCACGAAGGCCTCGAAGGTGAAGCGAGGATCGATCGTCAATTCAGGGCGCTGATCCATCCGTTCCTCGAGCTTCGGGACCACGGGAGGCGGTTCTGCTGTCGTCGCGAGGCTCTCGGCCAATCCGGACCTGGGCGCCAAGCCACCGCCCACCCGAATATCGACCCGGCGCACCGCCGGGTTCTCCTCGTGCCACAACGAATTCAGTCTGTCGCCGTATCGGCTGCGCACCCAGTCGCACAGAAAGCGCGTCGGCAATAGCACGGTGATCTCATCGCCGTCGATGCCGGCGAGGGTCATCTGGCGCAGCCAGTTGCGATATTCGAGTTCGCCGACCTCGCCCTGCAGTCGGCCACGGATGCGTGACCATTGCGGCGGCAACTGCGAGATGTCCACGATCCGCTGTTCAATTGTCGTGGACAAATCGTGTTCCATGCAATCGCTCCCCGACGCGACGAACCGAGCCCCACCACGACGGTCTTTTTTCGCCGCCGCTCACACAAGACGCCTGCCGCCGATCCCGACGGAAGGCCGATAGATCGAGAGATCGGCCAATCACCGGTCGGCGGCTGACCCAGAAATGATTATGTCACGCTCACATACACTGGCAACGGGAATCTGAATGCCGAAGCAGTGATAAAGTAAAACGCAACAAGATTGCCGGGTACTGTGGATAATACTGTGGGTGCTTGAAGTATAAATACTTCCTGCACCTCGGGGTTGTCGTTGCGGTCGCAGAGCAACCTGACCACGACCCACTATCAACGGTGCTGCCGATCCGGTCAACCGGACCGGCGACAGCGTTCACCCCATCGATAGTGCCTTGATCCGCGCTGACAGCCGGGACAACTTGCGCGCGACCGTGTTGTGATGCGCCACGCCCTTGCCGGCGGCGCGCTGCATCTCGGGTTGCGCCGCCCGCAACGCCACGGTGGCCGCCTCCTTGTTGCCGCCGGCAATCGCCAGCTCGACCTTCTTGACGAAAGTCCGCATGCGGGATTTGCGCGCCTGGTTACGCTCGGTGCGGCGTTCGGTCTGCCGGTTGCGCTTTCGCGCGGACGCAGTATTGGCCATGAGTCCTGTCACTTGGTCGAATAGAAAAGCCCCGCTGCCAGCACTGCCGGACAGCGAGGAATGGCTGTTCTATGCACCCACCGCACGCGAGTCAAGGAAGCCCAGGCCGTCACGCGATCAGGCCGGGCGACGTTGCGTCGTCGAGCGGCCAGATCGGCCGCAGCACCTTGGTGTAGCCGATCTTGCGGTAATCGCGGCTGAGCGGGCCGTCGGAATCGACGTAGATCACCTTTTGTGCGATCGGCCCGAACGCCGCCATGAAATGGTTGGTCGATTTCACCACCACCAGCTTGCGCTCGGTCGGCTCGATGCCGAGGTTGCGGAACAGTTCCAGCCCAAGCGCCTGTGTGCGGTTGGAGATCAGCACAACCTCGACGCCGTCGATCCTGATGGCAGCACAGTCACCCAGTGGCACCTGGGTGGGACCAAAGCTTTGCCAGCAATCGCGCTTCAATCCGACCACTGTGACGCTCGCATCGACCGGCAGGCCAGATGTCGGGCCGATCTTGCCGCCGAAGCGCAGCGGAAAATTGGCGCCAAGGCCGGCATCGAAGCAAAGACGCACCGCAACCGGATCCCAGATCGGACCCAGCGTCGCGTTCTCCACGTTGCGTTTGATCAGTCGCCGCAGGATCGTGGTGTTGTCGGTTGGCGCACCACCACCCGCGTTGTCGGCCGGGTCCGCCATTACAACCGGGCTGCCGTTGAACGCGAGCGCGGCGCTGATGCCTTCGTCGCAGTCCAGGTAGTCAGGCGCCGTGCGGCCGCGCATGGCGACGAACTCCTGGCCGATTTCATCCGCCAGCCGATCCGCCTTCGCCTTGTCGTTGTCGGTGATCACAAGGATGCGACCGGCGAGTTCCGGCACATCGGCATAAGGAAAACAATGGCCGATCGAGACCGACAGCACACCGTCCTTGCCCTCCATTGCTGCAGTCCGGTCGACGAACGCGCGCATCAGTGGCAGCGTGGTGGGATAGCTGCCGATCTGACGGCAATCGAACAGTGACGTGGTCGGCCTGATCTCCTTGCGGATCGTGCGGAGCACCAGCGTCAGCAGGTCCTCGGCGCGCTCCGCCACGTCGGTATGGGGAAACTCCTTGTAGAGGATGGTGATGTCGGCGAGCTGCACGCGCTTCACCGTCAGATGGCAATGCGGATCGAGCTCCACACCGATCACGCAACCCGGCCCTACGATCGCGCGGGCACGTTCCAGCACGTCGCCCTCCACGTCATCATAGCCGTGCGCCACCATGGCACCGTGCAACCCGAACAACACGCCGTCGAGCGGCAGCGCGACCTTCAGTTGGTCCATGATCTCGTCGCGCATGAACTCGTAGTCGGCACGGTTTGTGGTGCCAGCAGGGCTTGCGGCAAAGCAACTTCCCTCAATCAAGGTAAAACAATCGGCCGCCGCGCGCTGCCGCGCGACGAACAGCGGCGCTGTGCACATGCGCGGCGCGTCGGTGGGGTGCTCTCCGGGGCGAAGGAACACGCTCTCCTTATAGGCATCCAGGCTGGTCGGAAGCGGTGAAAACGTGTTGGTCTCGGTGGCGATCGTGGCACTGAACAGGCGCATGCGGAAAATCCCTGGTTGACGCGGGCTGCGTTCAATTCTACCCCGGCTCGCGGCGAACACCATGCGGATCGGTGTCACGGACGCGAAGATCATCGGTTGCGGGAGGAGACGGACGCTTCTTGCCCGGAGGCCCCGTCGATGTCGCGCGCCCACGTCCGTTTCGGACCAATCGCTCCCGCCCTGTTGCTGACGTTCGCCGTGCTTCACGCCACCCCCCTGCACGCCGACGAACCGCCGCTTCCTGCCTTCAACGCCGACATCGCGCAGACCTCCATTTCCGGCATCTCGTCCGGCGCCTACATGGCGGTGCAGTTCGGCATGGCATGGTCATCCATCGTGATCGGTGTCGGCGCGGTTGCGGGCGGGCCGTTCGGCTGCTCCGAGGGATCGGCCTCGGCAGCGCTCAGCACCTGCCTGGGCGGCGAGCCCGCGCCCGACGTCGCGGCGCTGATCGCGCGCACCGACGCGTGGAGCCGGAGCGGGGCAATCGACGACATCGCCAACATCGCCAGGCAGCGGATCTATCTGTTCAACGGCTACAACGACAGTGTGGTCATGCGTCCGGTGAGCAATGCGCTCCATGCATTCTACGACCACTACCGCCCCGACAGCCTGTTCTATCAGACCGCCATCGGATCAGGTCATGCCCAGGTCACCGTCGCCTATGGTGGCCGCTGTGCCGACAACGGCGGCAAGTTCATCAACCGATGCGACTATGATCAGGCCGGCATCATCCTGCAGCACATCTACGGTGCGCTGCATCCGCACACTGACGGGACACCGGGTGGCCATGTCATCAGCTTCCGGCAAGCCGACTTCACCGGGTCGCGGGTGCCGATCGACGACAGCCTGGACGACAAGGGATTTGCCTATGTTCCTGTGGCGTGCGACGCGCGGGAGCCGTGCCGCGTCCACGTCGCCCTGCATGGCTGCCTGCAATCCTTTAGCGACATCGGCGAGGATTTCGTCCGACATGCCGGCTACAACGAATGGGCCGACACCAACCGCATCATCGTGCTCTACCCTCAGATCAAGGCGGTGGGCGTGACGCAATTCGGCATGACGAACCCGCAATCATGCTGGGACTGGTGGGGCTATCTGGATGCCGATCCAACGCAGTCGCCCACCTGGCTGCTGAAGACCGGGAAACAAATCGGCGTGATCAAGGCGATGATCGACCGGATCAGCAGCGGCGCGGTCGCGCCCCCCGCAGCCGTTGTCGCAACGCTCAAGCCGCCGGCGACGGTCATCGCAGCGGATGCCAGCGACAGCGCGATCGATCTCGCGTGGACCGTCGTCCCGGGTGCCACGAGCTACGACGTGTTCCGCGCGGCCACCACCGACACGGCGTTCTCCCGGATCGGCACGGTCGTCGGACCCAGCTTTGGCGATGCCGGGCTGCAGCCTGCGACGATCTATCGCTACCGGGTGCGCGCGGCATCGAGTGGGGCAACGAGTGAGTTCTCGGCGGTGGTCGAGCAGCAGACCCGCCACAAGGTGCCGCCCTGCGACGAGCCGGGAACCTGCGCCGTGCGCTGATCAGAACTGGCCCAGCCGCCTGCCGATGATCGCAGCATCTTCTACCGTAAGCGATACCGGCGAGAACAGCAGCACGCCCTCGTGCCGACGGCCAAGTCCGCACTGGATCGACGGATCGTTCGCCGCAAGATGTGCCGCAAGCGCATCGGCGTCGGCCGTGATTAGCTCGAGAATCGGAATCGGCTTATCGAGGATGTAACCTTGCAGGGCATCGCCTGCCGTCGTGACGATGGTCTCGAGAATGCTGCGCCATTCCGTGCGCTGCGCCGCTTCGTCGCCGGCGACGAAGCGCTCCA
>DASXNR010000515.1:0-2666 GCA_036494925.1 Acetobacteraceae bacterium | reverse complement strand
CAGTGACCGCCCATACGGCGACTCGGTGAGGTGCCGCACGAACCAGAAGACCACCGCCGCCAGGACCAGGCTCCCGGCGACGAACCACCACTGGTAGGCCGTCGAGGTCGAAGCCAGGACCTGAGACTGCAGCGGTGCGGGCACGAGCGCCGTTCCCGCGTCGCCGTTCAGCAGCGGGCGGTAGTCCATCACCAGCAGGTTGAGCAGTACTGCGGTCACCAGCAGGCCTATCGCGGCGAAGTCGCCGCGCAGCCGCCGCCCGACCAGGAACGTGAACGGCAGCGCGACCACCGCACCGGCCACTGTTGCGCCTATCAAAGGGAACGGGAACGGCAGATGCAGACCGCCGATATAGGTCTGAAATCCGCCGAAGGCCGTATCCGGGGGGAGGGCCAGTATCGCCGCGGTGTAAGCGCCAGCGGCCTGGAAGATGATGAAGCCGAAGTTCGTAACGCCGCCGATGCCGAACTGCAGGCTCAGACCGAGGCAGCTGATGACGTCGACTGCGCCATAGACCAGCAGTGTGATGACGTAGAGCATCTGGCTCCCTGCCTGCGCTCACGTCCGCGCGCCGAGCAGGCCAGATGGCCGCAAGGCGAGCATGGCGAGCAGCGCTACGAAGGCAATTACGTACTTGTAGTCGGGCTGGATGTAGGCCGCGCTCACTTCGGTGGAGAGTCCGATCAGCAGGGCGCCGAGCATCGCGCCGTATGCATTACCCGGACCGCCGAGGAAGACCGCCGCCAGGATGAGTACGACGAACAAGTCCGTGCTGGTCGGGCCGAAGCTTCCGATGTCGATCGCAAACACCGTTCCCGCCAGGCCGCAGAGTGCGCCGGTCAGCGCCCAGGTAGTGGTGATCACCCGGGCGGTCCTGATCCCGCAGTTGCGGGCGAGGGAGCGGTTGGCCGCGGTCGCGCGCATCGCCTTGCCGAGCTTGGTGTAGCGGAGCAGTCCGTGGACCGCGATCATCACGACTACGCTGATCGCGATTATCGCCAGCTGAACTGTGGTCAGGGTGAAACCGCCAGCCGTAAGCGTCGTTCCCTGTCTCATCGTGTAAGACACGTTGACGCCGCCCACGATGGCCTGAACGCCGAACTCGATGATCAGGGCCATGCCCAGCGACACGATAACGATGGTGATCGGCGACGATCCGCGCCGCTGGAACGGCGCGTACACAAGGAGATTGAGCAGCACGGACAATACCGAGCAGGCAGCCATGGCCACGATGAGGCCAAGCCAGACCGACACGCCGGCCTGGTTGATCCAGTAGGCGACGAAGGCGCCGGCCGTCATCACTGCCGCGAACGCCAGGTTGAGCACGTCCGTGACGGCGAACTGCAAGGTGAACGCCACCGATGCGATTGCCAGGACCGCCGCAGTGATGAGCCCGAAGCTCACGGATGCGAGGAAGATGGTCACGTTCCGATCACCCCTCCCTGCCGCTGCGGGCGCCAGAATGGGCGCCCGCACCGGCGGGGTTAGGTTGCGCGGATCGGATCATCCGGAGACCGCGCGGAGCTGGGTGGCACTGATATTGCCGGACACCTGGACCGCTCCCGTGGCGTTGTAAGTGTCTACCTGGAAGATGCCAGGGGAGTCGTGGTACGAATCGAAGCTCGTCGGTCCGCCGGGACCCTCGTAGCGGATCTTCTTGCCGGCCTTGAGCTCCCTGACGCCCTGAGCGAAGGAGTTGACGACAACCGCACCCGGCACGCCGTCGCCGATAGAGATGAGGTACGGCATCCACTTCGCGGTGCTAGTGCTGCCAGCAGCGATCATCGCGAGCGCCGCCAGGTTCATCCCGTCATACAGGTGCACCGCTCCCGGCGCGGTGAAGTAGGTGGTGAAATTACCGACCTGAGCGTTGGCTACCTTGCCCTTGACCGCGAGCAGCGCCTTTGTGAATGCCTGGTAGGCGGGGCCGCTCGTGGCTGTGACGAGGTTGTCGGCGTGGAAGTTAGACGCGAAGTCCGCCGCGCCAACGGCCTTGGCCGCAGACGAGAAGAAGGCGGGCGAGATCGCCGCTGACGTGCCGATGATCGGGATCATCTTGCCGCCGTTGAGCTGCTTGATCTCGGAAAACAGGGTCGGGTCAGCCGAGCCGAGCGCCTCGGTCATGATCGCATCTGGATGCGCCTGAATGATCTTCTCGGCCTCGGTGCGGAACGTCGTCGCGTTCAGGTCCAGCGTCTCGTTAGCGACGACCGTCATCCCGGCCTTGGCGATTGCTTGCTCGGCAGGTGCGACGAAGGTCTGCGACCCGATGTCGTTGCCGAAGGCCAGCGCGATTCGCTTGTAGCCGAGGTTCTGCGCGATGACCGTCATCGCGTAGGACTCGGCAAGGTCAGGGGGAACGAGCCGGTAGAAGTACGGATAGTGAACGTGGTCAAACTCCGACTGGCCAGTCATGCAGAACATGACGGTCTTGTGGCTGTCGATAATCGGCACGACCGCCGCTGCCTCGTCCGATGTGCAGCCGATGACTAGCTGGAGACTGGGCGTGCGGCTGAGCAGGCTCTGCACTGCTGGAACAGCGTCGGCCGGATCGCCCTTAGTGTCGGCGGAGGTGCAGCTCACGGTGTGCCCGAGGATGCCGCCCGCCTTGTTCATGGCGTTCGCAGTCCCCTCGCAGGACACCAGGTACGTTGGTCCGAGAGCGG
>DASXNR010000514.1:0-2657 GCA_036494925.1 Acetobacteraceae bacterium | reverse complement strand
ATCATCACCAAGGCGCGCGAGGCGGCACCCGGCCTCGACATCGTCCTGTGCGAGCGTGGCAGCAGCTTTGGCTACAACAACCTGGTGGTCGACATGCTCAGCATCGGCACGATGCAGAGCCTGGGGGTGCCGGTGAGCATCGACGCCACCCACGCGGTACAGCTGCCGGGGGCTGACCCTCGCACCGGCGGCGGCTCGACCGGCGGCCGGCGAGAAGGCGTGCCGATCATCGCCAAGGCTGCGGTTGCGGCCGGTGCCGATGGGGTGTTCCTGGAATTCCATCCCGAGCCGGATAAGGCGCTGTGCGATGGGCCAAGTTGCCTGCCACTCGATGCGGCCGCGCGCCTGCTGTCGACGCTGAAGGCGGTGCACCGGGCGGTGCGGTCTTAGCGCCTGCGCCTGGAAAACCGAATCGGAAGAAAACAATCGAGACTAGCCCGCATTTCTCACAGTGGCGAGTAGGCTGACGCAGATTTGGCTGCGTTGCGCCATTGCGGTTGTGAGCATCATGCGAGGAGGGAGGACAGCAGCATTTCGCTCATGCGGCGCCATCGCCGCCGGTTCGGCAGCGCTGCGACATTGCAAGGTGTCTGTGCGCTGTCTGTTTCGTGTCAGACGGCGGCCATGGCGAGTCGTAGTTGGGCAAGCGCGAACTCATCCTGCCACGGACAGCCGGATGCCATGGCGAGTTTGATGCGGCGGACGCTGATGCGCACCAGCGCACCGAGCTTCAGCAGTTTGAGCCGGATGGTGCCGCAGGTCGCGTCGGCGAACTGGGTGTGTGTCAGGCCGATGCGGCGGAGCGCGCAGAGCAGCACATAAGCCATCGAGGCAAACCACAGGCGGAGTTGGTTGGCCCGCATGGTGGCGGCCGATGTGCGGTCGGCGAACAGATCGAGCTGACACTCCTTGATGCGGTTCTCCATCTCGCCGCGCGCGCAGTAGATCTTCTCATAGAGCCGCCGCCCGTCGATCTCGCCGGGCTTCAGTGAGGTGACGATGAAGCGCGGATTGGACTTGTCGCCGGTCACCTCGGCCTTGCCGATGACGCGGCGTTCTTGGCTCCAGCTGTCCAGCGTCGTGTAGCGGAAGTCCTTGAAGCGGCGCGCCGGCCGGCCGCTGCGAATGCTATCGAGCGTGGCGGCGATCAGCTCCGCCTTCACCATCTCCTCCAGCCGCGGATTGCGCGCCAGGCCAAACACGAAGTCCACACGATTGGCCTCGCACCACGCCATCAGGACTTCGCGGGCAAAGCCAGAATCCCCACGCAGCAGGATGCGTGTCCGCGGCCAGCGGCGGCGGATCTGGGCCACGATCCGTGCCACTTCCTCGACTGCACCGGCCGAGCCATCGATGTTCGACCGCCGCAGCTTCGCGGCCAGCAGATGCCGGCCGCAGAACACGTAGAGCGGCAGGTAGCAGTAGCAATCATAATAGCCGTGGAAGAACCGGCCTTCCTGCTGCCCGTGCAGCGGATCGTCCGTCGCATCCAGGTCCAGGATGATCTGCGCCGGTGCCTTGGCATGTGCCTCCAGGAACAGATCGACCAGCAAACCCTCGATCGCCGCGGGGTCGTGACTGATCCTGTGATACCGCGTTGCCTCGGGCCGGCTCAGCTCCAGCCGGTTCAGCGTGCTCTTGCCGGCGACCGGCGCGCAGTCGGCCCGGCGGGCTTCCAGCTTGCCAGCCAGGATCGCCATTATCGGGTCGTGGCGCAGTTGGTCGTGGTCGTTCAGATCTTCATAGCCCAGCGCGATGCCGAACACGCGCTGGCCAACCAGTGTGCCGACCTCGTGTTCGATCAGCTCGGCGCAGCGATGGTCGGTGAAGCAGGAAGCAAATCGATCCACCAAACGGATCGCCCGGTCGGTCGACCCCAGCAGCAGCCCTCCCGCATCCGAGGTGATGGAGCCGCCATCGAATGCCGCCACAACTGCGCGGTTCTTCACCGCTGCAAATTCAAACAGCGACGCGCTACACTCTGTCGGCATCGGGGCGCTCCTTCGTTTCAGCAAAAGTCCTTCTCGCAAAAGAACTTTCGCCGATTCGGAACCCCGATGCACCTACACAGTGTGAGATATGCGGGTTAGCTGAGTTCCAAGGGGGAAGAGCCTCTTGGTCGGGGTGCGAGCGAAGCCCCAATCTTCCCTGTCCAGCCGATTGCGGAATGCACGGCGGCGAAGCAAGCTTCTTCGGAACGCGCCGGCACGAGGGGGCAACGATGTCTGCATCAGGTGAAGCGATCGACGCCGACTACGTGATTGTCGGTGCCGGTTCGGCCGGCTGTGTGATGGCGGCACGCCTGTCGGAAAACCCTGCAACACGCGTCGTGCTGCTGGAAGCCGGCGGGCACGATCGGCATTTCTGGATCCACGTGCCACTCGGTTACGGCAAGACCATCACCGACCCACGGGTGAACTGGTGCTACGAGACCGAGCCGGAACCGAACCTCAACGGTCGCCGCGTTTACTGGCCGCGTGGCAAGGTGCTCGGCGGTTCGTCGTCGATCAATGGCCTGGTCTATGTGCGCGGGCATCCGCTCGATTTCGAGCGTTGGGAGGAGGAAGGCGCGAAGGGATGGGGCTATAGAAACGTGCTGCCCTACTTCCGTCGGGCGGAGGGTTTTCAGGGGTCAGCCGACGCCTATCGCGGCGACG
>DASXNR010000513.1:0-19316 GCA_036494925.1 Acetobacteraceae bacterium | reverse complement strand
ACCACGGAGCCGGAGACGTTGCCGACGAGTTCAGCCGCGGTGATGCCGCTCGCCGGGGTCTGGGTCACGTCGCCGCCGCCGGTCGTGACCAGATCGACGATCGTGCCGGTGGTGCCCGCGCCGGCACCGACGGCGGCGTTCAACGCGATCCCTCCGCTGCCGCCGGTCAAGGCTATCGTGGTGTTGTTGCCGGTGGTGGTAACGGCGCCTTGCAGGCTGATCGCGCCGGTTCCCGAGGTGCCAAGCGTGATGTTGTTCGCGGACAGCGGACCGATCACCGTCAAATTCCGGTTCGCGGCGTTGCTGAGCGAGAAGTCGCCGGTTGCGGTGAACCCACCCACGGTCGCCACCGCGTTGGACGCAGTGCTCAGATCGACCGCGCCGGTCGACGCGCCGGCCAACGTGCCGGCGGTGATGGTGCCGGCCGTGCCCTGTGTGATGCCGCCCCCGTTGAGTGTCAGCGTATTGGCGCCGATGTTGATCGCCGCGTCGATGACGATCCCGACGTCTCCGGTCAACGTTACGTTGCCACTCTGATCAAGCGCGGTGCCGATGGTCAGCGTGCTTCCGGCATTCAATGTCACGGAAGCCCCGCTCGTCGCGGTGGCCAGCGGGGTCGATCCGCCCAGAGTGATATCGCCGGTCGCCGACAGCGACACATTGGCCGCAAAGGCGTTGAACGTGGCAGCCGAAATCGTCTGCACACCCGCCGCCGGCTGATTGCTGCCATCCGGCGCGGGCGCAGCCGGATTTGCCGTGACCACGTTATCCCCGATCGTCAGCGTGTCCGGATCGATGGTCAGCAACCCGATCTTTCCGGCCGGCGCGCGCGTGTCCACGGTGCCTGTGATCATCAGGCCGTGGGTCGCGCTGATCTCGACGTTTCCGCCGTCGCCGCCCTGCGGCCCTCCACGGGTGGTGGTCGATCCGGCCATCGACGTGCCATCGGAACTCAGCACCGTGACCCGCCCGCCGTTGCCCCTGGCGGTCGCGTTGGCCGCGATCGTCGCACCCGCGGTCACTGTGGTCTTCGCGGCCGTCAGCCTGGGCGTGACCGACGGCCCGCCTTTGGCGCGCGCCAGCGTGGTGCCGACCGCGATGGTGCCACCGCCCGCCTGACCCGAGGCATCGACCCGTGCGGTGGACGCCAGCGTCACGACCCCGGTTGCGTTGAGCTCGATCTGCCCCCCGGCCGTGCCCGGCCGCTGGCCTTGTGCCAGCACGCCTCCCGTCACCACGACTGCACCGCCGGTGCCGCGCACCGCGATCCTGCCGGTGCGTCCGCCCACGCTTGGCGCGGAAATGTTACCCCCGGCGGTCACCAGGGTCTGAACGACGCCGTCCACGGCAGATGCCGTCAGCAGCACGGTACCGCCATCGGCGCGGACCGTGCCGGTATTGGTGACCAGCGCGGTAGCCGTCTTGCCGTCCTTGTCCATCGGCGCCTGGGTGACCTGCCTGGTGACGTCGATCGCCAGCAGCCCATCGCCATAGAGGTCGAGCGTCGCTGTCTGCGCTCCGCCCAGGACGACGTGTCCCAGCCTGGCGCTGATCACGCCGTCGTTTTCGACCCTTGGCGCAACCAGTCCGGCGAGGCCGGTTTGTTTGACGGTGATCCGGCCTTGGTTGACGACGGCCGCGTCCGGCCGAGCGGACTGATCGAACACCATGCGCCCGGCCATGAAATTCTGGTCGCTGATGCCGGCCGCCGAGACGACGACGCTTTGCGCCTCGACCTGGGCGCCCTTGGTGAACAGCACGCCGGCTGGATTGACCAGCACGATCTGGCCGTTCGCCGTGATCTTGCCGGCGATCTGCGAAGGGTCGGCCCCGGTCACGCGGTTCAGCGTCATTGCGCTGGGCGATGGCTGCTGGAATTGAACCTGCTGTTTGCTGCCGACGTCGAAACTGCTCCAGTTGACCGCGGCGCGCTGCGACGTCTGGTCGATCTGCGTCAGCGTTGTGGTCTGGCCGATGGTTGCGGTGCCCGCGACGACCCTGCCGCCCTGGGGTTGGGCATTGATCGCAGGCTGCGCGGCAGCGAGGTGTGCGGCAGCGACCAATACCGTGCTGCACAGCAGCGTGTGACGCAGTGGCGCGGCGAGGCCGTTGTGGACCGTGTCCCCCGATGCTGTAGCTACGGTCACCGCTCCGGCCTCATCGACGTTGCTGCCCCATGTGCGATCCTTTCTGTTCTGTTACGCCAGGGCAAGGGGGAAGTTAGAAATGCAGAATGACGCGCCAGTAGGCCGCATCGGTCCGCAACGGCGTGGTGCTGGCACCGGATGGGTTCAGGACGAAGCGTGAGACTCCGATCAGGTCGAACTCCGCGTAGCCGGTCAGGCTCAGCCGCATGCCGCCGCCCGCTGAGGCGATGCGCTGGTTGAGACGGAGCAAGCCGTTGTTCCAGGTCTCGCCCCACGACCAGAAACCAAAAAATTGCGTGGCCGCGTCGAATTGATGCCAGATCGGGATGCTCCAAGTGTCGTTCAACTGCAGTTCGGAGTAGAACGCGAGCGCGCTGTCTCCGGTGACCTCACCCGAATAGTATCCCGGGTTCAACTGTAGTCCACCGAGTTGGAATTGTTCGACTTCGGGCAGCACCTGACTGCTTTGCTGGCCCGCCACGAGCGCGAGCAGCGCGACATCCGCGCCGTTCCACGGCTCAAACAATGTCTGTTTGCGGCTGATCTCGGCATTGATCTTGGTGAAACCGGTGATCGCGTTCGAGGCAGGCGCGGCGTCTCCCACGCTCACCGACGCGCCAAATGCGGGGAGGCCTTGCGAGAGCCGCACCTTGACGGAGTTCGTGGCACCGCGGCTGGCGCCGAGTATCGTGTCCCGCAACGCATAGGATGCGCCGACCCGAAGCACGCGCAGCGTGTCCTTGCTGACCGACTCCGCGCCATTGCCGATGCTGACATCGCTTTCGATCGCGTCGAGGGAGGCGCTCAGGTCCAGTGTCTGCTGGCGCCGTCGGATCAGCGGATAGCGCGCGTTGATGCCGAACACCGTCGTGGTCCCCTCGTAGCCGATCTCGCGCAGCGGCGAGGATGGATGCGTCGGTCCGTAGCCGGCGTATACCTGGACGCGCAGCCCCGTGCCGCCGACGAACAGCTCGGTCGAAACCTGTCCGAAATTGGATGTATTGCCGGAGGTGTGGTAAATAGTGGCTTCAGTCCTGTCCCCGTATTGCGTGAAGCTGTTGGCGTCCAGCACCAGCAGGCCCTCGGCTGGCCCGGTCAGCGGATAGGCCGCGTTGTCGGACACAAACAGACCTGAAAATGCCGCGCGCTTGACCTCCGCGATCAACGTCAGCGCGCCCGGTTCGTCGGTCGACGGCCGCAGCACAGCCCGCAGGGTGACACCCGGTACTTCCTGTGCGAGCAGCAGCCAGCGCTCGAGGGTCGCGAGATCGATTGGCCGCTGCTCGGTCAGATGGTTCAGAAAGCGCAGCACCGTCGTGCCGGCCGGTCCGATGTCGCCGTCGAGCTTCACCTCGGCGATACGCCCCTCGGTCACCAGGAAGGTGAGCGTTCCCTGCGGGTCGATGCTGGCGAACACGGCAGTAAGGACAAAGCCACCCTCGCGGTAGCGATCGAGGATCGCCAGACGTGCGGCCTCGATCTTGGCAAGCGGGGTGTCAGGGCCAATGAGTTCGCCGATCGTCGAGTCGAGTTGTTGCGGCGTATAGGCCGTTGCCCCTTCGATGGTGACGCGAGCTATCGCTGCGGTTCCGGTTGGCACAGCTTCCGGCGCTTGCGGTCCGGGGATCGTCGCGCCGGGGCTGACGGCCGGTGGAGCGGATGGAAGGATGCGAGGGATCGGGGATCCGAGAGGAACCGGCCCCTGCGCATAGCTGAGATGCGTCGGCAATCCGGTCATGACCAGAACGGACAAAAAACAGAGCGATCTCATCGCGATTGTTCCTGGACAGATCACAGGCAGGACAGACAGCCGGTCTTATTTATTGCATCGCAATGGCGCGGCTTACCAGTGGAGGAACGAGTTGTCCCGACGTCGCGGCGGTCGCCGTCCACCGATGGATCCGCACAGGTCTCCTGTGTCGGTGAAGAGATCAGAGATCTGTCCGTTGGAAATTCAACATCGATGGCGCGAACGTATTGCCTCGAGCATGCATCCGGACGGCATGGCGCCGGTGATCATATAGACAGTAGTAAAGCTAAACGTTCCTTTGGCGGCGTGACCGAGCGGCCGGCGCCAATTTGTCACCCTGTCCGGTGACATAAAGAAGGCGAACGGTGCTACGCGGAGCATTGTCCGGCGTGAGGTCGCCAGCGGTGGTGCAATCTCATCGCGCTTCAGTAGGTGCGGCGTGCGCGGCTTGGATAATTCTGGCGTCCCCGGCGGGATTCGAACCCACGGCCCCAGGATTAGGAATCCTGTGCTCTATCCTGCTGAGCTACGGGGACAGCCGAAAAGCGTAGTCTATTCAATCACTTGTCGTTGCACTTCCTCACCAACGATATGCAGTTTACGAATTGTGACCTCAGCGGCGCTTGGGCGCCACCCCCTTTTACACTTGGGGTAGCCCAGGACAAATGGACAAATGGGCCGTGCTGTTGACCATCGGCGCGCAAGATCGCCAAATGGTTATTGGAGAAAGGGACTTGATGATCAGGCGGCCTCGTCAACGCGCGACGGCCGGACCAACACGTCTGCCGAAATGCCCAACCGCTCGTGCAGACGCCGAATCATATCGATCGACAAACCCCGCTTGCGGTTCGGCACTTCCTCGACGGGGGATCGTGTTCCAATGATCGGCTCCAGGTCCTTTCGGGTGAGACCCTGCTGTTCGATGCGGAACTTGATCGCCTCGATAGGATCGGGCGGATCCATCGGGTAATGCTCCGCCCCGTAGGCATCGATGGGGGTTGCGATCGCCGTCTGGGGTTGTGCTTTTCGCGCCCCACAGACGTTCGACCTCGGCGACCGCTGCCTCGTAGTTCACCTCGCTCCGAATGGGCTTCAGCTCCTTTCTCATGGTCCAACTCGGTTACATCGATCCTATCGTAGTCGCTGTGCGTACCGATCCACTTGAATCCATGCAATGCCCTTGTCGAAATCGACCGCCACCACCAGACGATATGCATTGCCCTTCACGTTGAACACGATGCGGTCGGCAGTCACGATGCTCGCGGTCGCCTGGGACCGTTTCACATGCGCGGCGTTCCGCCATCGCGCCTTCTCGGGGCCACTTAACAACTGTAAACCTTCAGCCGTTACGCAAACCGCAGTTGGCGGGCCGGCTCTATCCGCGCGTGCGCGGGAATGCCGCGGCGGGCGAGTTCGGCCGAGACCTGCCCGGCCTCAGAGTCGAGAACGATCTGTGGCATCGCACTTCCCTTCCTCGGCGCCAGTGTGGCGCGGTGGGGTGCAGTAAAGAACCGGTCGGCTCCGATAGTCGATGACCCGGCCTGCAATATCGCCAACCTGATTGATCCGTTCGCGGTCACCGTGCCGCCGCCGCCGAGGATTGCTTTCCCAGGGCGACGTTGCCGCGTTTCTCGGCAATTGGAATACGAAATCAAATGAGGAGAGAAATCCTGTGCTCTATCCTGCTGAGCTACGGGGACGGTTTGGCCAACGCCCAGGTTCCGTAGCATACACGTCGCGCAATGTCAGCGCCGGCCGGGCGCACACCATGTGGGGGAACCGTCATCATGCTGGCCCTGCGCAAACGACAGCCGGGCTTCGGCCTGGAACTCGGCGAGACGCAAGAACCGGCGGCGCCCGCTGCCGGCGAGGTCACGCTGCGCGTCGAACATGTCGGCATCTGCGGTTCCGACGTGCATGCCTACGAGTGGACCGACGGTTACGGCTTCATGGTGCCGTATCTGCCGGTGACCATGGGCCACGAATTCGCCGGCCGCATCATCGCGACAGGATCCGGCGTGACCCTGCCGGAGGGCGCAACCGTCACGGTGATCCCGATGGTCGCCTGCGGTGCCTGCGCGGCCTGCGCGCGGGGCGAACAGCGCAACTGCCAGCGGCGGCAGGCGATCGGGCTGACGCGCGCCGGCGGATTCGCCAGTCATGTCACACTGCCGGCAGCGAACTGCCTGGTCCTGCCGAATGCCGTCGACAGCGAACTCGGTGCGCTCACCGAACCGCTCGGCGTCGGCTGCGAGGCGGTGCTGACCGGCGAGGTCGGCCTCGGCGACACGGTCCTGGTGATGGGACCCGGCACCATCGGTCAGGCCGTCGCACTGTTCGCGCGTGCCGCCGGCGCCGGCCGCGTGCTGATCGCCGGCCGCGCCGATGCGCCGCGCTTCGACGTGCTGCGCGCACTCGGCTTCAATGATCTGCTCGATGTCGCCGAAGCGCCGCTGAAAGACCTGGTGCAGCAGGCCACCGGCGGCCGCCTCGTCGATGTGGTGATCGAGGCAACCGGCTATCCGCCCAGCATCGTCGATGGCCTCGGCGTGCTGCGCACCGCGGGCGTGCTGGTCGTCGCCGGCATCCATCCCGGCCCGGTGTCGCTGCCGCTGACCGATTTCGTGCGCGCCCGCCATCAGTTGCGCGCCACACACGGCTGCGCCCGCACGACCTGGGATCGCGTGCTCGGCCTGATGGCGCGCGAACCGGAACGGCTGCGCCCGATGATCACCCATCGCCTGCCGCTCGAGCGCGGCCTGGAAGGGTTCGAACTCGCCCGCCAGCGCGCCGCCTCGAAGGTGATGCTGCGCCCCTGACCCCTGGTCCGCCGCGCCCGCCCGGTGCAGATTGGCGGCCAGAACGATCCGGGAGAACGACCATGGCCGGCAAGGTGATCATCAGTTGCGCCGTCACCGGCGCGATCCACACGCCCAGCATGTCGGACCATCTGCCGATCACGCCGGAGGAGATCGCGCGTTCCTCGATCGACGCAGCCGAGGCCGGTGCGGCGATCATCCATCTGCACGCGCGCGATCCGAACACCGGCGAGCCGACGCCGGATCCCGCCGTGTTCATGCGCTTTTTGCCGGTGATCAAGCAGAACGTCGACGCGGTGGTGAACATCACCACCGGCGGCGGGCTGAACATGACGCTGGACGATCGGCTCGCCGCGCCGCTGCTGGCGAAGCCGGAGATGTGCAGCCTCAACATGGGCAGCATGAACTTCAACATCGCGCGCGCCGCCGACCGGGTGAAGACCTGGAAACACGCATGGGAGAAGCCGTATCTCGACCGCACCGACGACCACATCTTCCGCAACACCTTTCGAGACATCGCCGGCATCGTCGAGCGGCTGGGCAAGGGGCACGGCACGCGCTTCGAGTTCGAGTGCTACGACGTCGGGCACCTGTACAACCTGGCCTATTGCCTGGATCAGAAGATCGTCGAACCGCCGCTGTTCGTGCAGACCATCTTCGGCATCCTGGGCGGCATCGGCGCCGATCCGCGCAATCTGCTGTTCATGAAGGAGACCGCCGACAAGCTGTTCGGCGATGCCTATGTCTGGTCGGTGCTGGCGGCCGGGCGGCATCAGATGGCGTTCACCACTATGGCCGGCATCCTCGGCGGCAACGTGCGCGTCGGGCTGGAGGACAGCCTGTACATCGGCCGCGGCGCCCTGGCGAAGTCGAACGCAGAGCAGGTGGCGAAGATCCGCCGCATTCTGGAGGAGCTCAGCCTGGAGATCGCCTCGCCGCAGGAGGCGCGGGAGATCCTCAAGCTGAAGGGCGGCGATCGAGTCGGGTTTTAGTGGATGAAATCTGACGGATAGGTCCGGTCGAATTGTCCGAGGCAGGCAAGAAATTGCAACCACAGATGCATACGGATATCGCGTCGCGACAAAAAGCAGTCGGCAGGCCCTGCCGGGTCAGTGTTCTATGAGGGGCGGCGGCGATGATAGCACGCCTGCCCAGTCGCCGGCGTCGCAACCGGCCAAGAAATGGATTTTCCGGACCTGCTCGGATAATGGAACCTGCCGTAGCCGATCATCCTGAAGCGCATGCCCGGCTCGCCGAGCGGCGCGGATCATCGGATCGTCCTGTCGAGCGCGACCAGATCTTGTTTTCGCGCGGCGCCGACCAGCTTTACGCGTCAACCGGCATCCAGACCTCAATCGGCCCGAGGCCGGTCATCGGATTGAACTCCTTGTGGTAGAGCTCAAAATTGGGGGCATGCGCAATCGGCACGCTCGATTCCAGATTCCATTTGTTCCAGATCGTGTAGTGGGTTCGCCGCAACTGCGACACGTGGCCTTTGTGGGCGAACACCGCGTATCGGTGTTTGGGCACGCGCACCCCCGACAGGCCTTCCGGCAAATCGGAGAATTCGGAAACACGGACGCCCGCGATATACTCAAAACTGCCTGAACTGTCGGCATTCGCGCAGAGACCATAGGCCCCCGGGCCGCACTGGTTCGGGACATGGCCGATGTGGGGAGCGAAGCGCTGCCATTGCGCCGGGATGCCCTGGTTGGTCTCGAATGTGTAGCGGGCGCCGATGCCGGCGATCAGCAGCTCCTCGCCATCCACGAAGCGCGGCGGGTCGAGTTCAATGAGCAGGGTCTTGTCCATTCGAATCGGCTCCACGAGTTGTATGCTGATAGGAAGGCCATTGGCCCGCAGCGCTTCGGGAGGCGCTCCGAATTGCCGGCGGAACGCTCGGGTGAAGGCTTCGTGTGAGCCGTAGCCGGCGGCAAGTGCCACCTCCAGGATGTCGGGAGCGCCCGCCGCCAGAATTCGGGCCGCTTCGCTAAGCCTGCGCCCGCGCGCATAGCGCATGAGCGACAGGCCGGTCGCCGCGCCAAAGGCCCTTGCGAGATAGTGACTGGAGACGCCAACCGATCGCGCAACATCCTCAAGAGAAATCTCTCCCGAAAGACGGTTCTCGATGAACCAAAGGGCTTGCTCGACCGGGTGCATCCTGATCCCATCCGCGTGGCCACTCTGCCACCAGGCTACGACACCCACTTGATCGGGCGTGACCACGAACGACCACCGCATCTTGGTGAGACATCGAATGCCGGGGATGGCCGGTGCACATCCGCGTGTTTCGCGTTTTGCGGTTCCATTTCCCGCTTGTGTCCGAATCAAACCAAACGGCGTTTGCTACGATACCAACCACCGAACAGACCGACGCCTGGTGCTGTCGCGCCACCGGTGCTCCGCCGTCGTGTTGGCCATCTGATCAGCCAAGCCGTGCGACGCGTCCTGCCACCGCGCGCACCTTGCGCGGCGCGGCGAGCCAGATGGCGACAGCCGACACCACACTGCAGCAGATCGCGATCCAGAACGCGATCGTGTAGCTGCCGGTCACGTCGTGCAGCGCGCCGGTCAGCCAGGGCCCGGCCGCGCCACCGGCGATCGAGGCCAGCATCAGCGTGCCGAAAATCGAACCATAATGGCGGCCCTGGAAGATCTCGGCCGGGATCGCGCCAACCACGGAAACCACCCCGTAGCCGAGGACGCCCTGCGCCGCGATCATCAGATACAGCAGCGGCAATGTTGGCGTGTCGCGCAGCAACAGCAGCAGCAGGAAGGTCAGGGTGAAGCCGAAATTCCCCACGGCCCACACGAATTCCCGCCCAATCCGATCTGACAGGTGGCCAAGCGCGATCTGACCCGGGATGGCGGCGAGGCTCACGCCGCCCAGCGCCCACGCGGCGAGTGTGGGCGTGAAGCCGATCTCCACCAGATACTTCGTCTGATGCACCTGCACCGCGTACCAAACGAACAAGGCGCAGAAATAGCCGACCGCGATCCACCAGAAGCGCGCCGTCCGCATGGCACGGCCGAGCGTCCAATCCACCGCGACCCAGTCGGGATCGACGACGTTGGCCGTCGCTCTGCGCGCCGTCGTCGCTTGCGACGACCTGTCGCCATCGGGTTGCAGTCCGATGTCCTCGGGCCCTCGTCGCACCAGAAGATTGAGCGGCAGCAACACGACCAGCACCACGATGCCCAGCGCCAGACATGCGCTGCGCCAGCCGGTGCGTACGATCATGCTTTGCAGCCAGGGCAGCAGGATGATCGACCCGACGCCGACTCCGGAGAATGCCAGGCTCATCGCCAGGCCGCGGCGGCGGATGAACCAGTTGGGCAGGAACAGTCCCTGGCCGGTGTAGCCCAGGCAGACGCTGCCGCCGCCGACCAGCATCCCCAGCGTCGCATAGAGCTGCCATTGCTGCTGCACCAATGTAGCCAGCAGCAGTCCCGATCCGATCAGGATCACACCCAGTTCGTTCACGATCAGCGGGCCGCGCCGGTCCATCAGCCTGCCGAGCGACGGGCTCATGACCGCGGAGACGATGAAGCCGAACGAGAACGCACCGGCGGTGGTGCCGCGATCCCAGCCGAACTCGTCGAGGATCGGCGGGAACAGCAGCGAGAACGCGGTGCGCGCGTTCACTGCGACGCCCATGGTGACGAACACCACCGCGACAATCACCCAGCCATAGAAGATCGGCAGTCGCCTCATCGCGGCGCGGCCCTCCGCCGCGCCTCGCGTGCGTGGCGTTCGCCGTATTTCATCCCCTCCAGCTTCAGTCCATCAGGATCGAGGAAGAACACGGCATAGTAGTCGTCATAGTACTCCCCGGCCGGATCGACGATGGTCGCATCGAGCTCGTGCAGGAACGCCTGCAGCGCATCGACGTCCTTGCGGCTGCGCAACTGGAACGCGTAATGGTGGAATCCGACATCGCCGGCGCGGTACTTGTGCCTGCCGCCTTCGGCGTCGGCCGGACCGATCCAGAAGCGCGTCTTGCCGTTGGTCCAGCCGATCGCGTCCTCGTATTCGTCCGAGATCTCGAAACCGAGGAATTCGAACAACCGCCCGTAAAAGGCCTTCGACCTTGCGTAGTCGCTGACCCTGATCACCAGATGATCGATCCCCACGACGCGCGCCATGCTGCCCTCCCGGTCGCCGACTGTTACCCGGATGTGATTGCGCGTGATAGCATGGGGCCATAGGGTGCGCGCCCCATGATCCTGTCGCGACAATTCGTCGTTCGGGCCGGTGTGGTCGGCGCGTTGTCCGCGCTGGCGGCGGGTAGCGCGCTGTACCTGACGGACGCCAAGATCGATGTCGCCGGCCTGCGCGACCGCGTGGCGGCGACCACCACCGTGCCGCCGCCTGCCAACGCGCCGGTGCCGGTCTCGATCGGACTGTCGCGCTCCGAACCGGTAAAAATATACCTCACCGGCATCGGTACCGTGCAGGCCTACAATACAGTAGCGGTCAAGAGCCGGGTCGACGGCGAGATCATGCAGGTCGTGTTCCAGGAAGGCCAGGACGTGAAGGCCGGCGACCCGCTGGCGATCATCGATCCGCGGCCATTCACCGCGCAATTGGCGCAGCAGCGCGCCGCCCGCGCCAAGGACGAGGCGCTGCTGCAAGGCGCGGTCCTCGATCTGAAGCGGTACGAGGACCTGTCGCAGCGCAATTTCGCGTCGCACCAGCAGGTGGACCAGCAGCGCGCGCAGGTCGATCAGTATCGCGCGCAGCTCGACAGCGACCAGGCGCAGATCGACTATGCGCAGAACCAGCTCGGCTACACCACGATCCGATCGCCGATCGAAGGCCGCGCGGGAATCCGCCAGATCGACCAGGGCAATTTCGTGCATGCCGCGGACAACACGCCGATGGTGGTGATCACGCAGTTGCGGCCGATCTCGGTGATCTTCACGCTGGCCGCCAGTTCGGTGGCGCAGGGCAGGCTGAAACCCGGCCAGACCCACATTCCGGTGGTCGCGATGGCAGCCGATGACCGCACCAGGTTGGATGAGGGAACCATCGATCTGGTCGACAATCAGGTCGATCAATCGACCGGCACCATCAAGCTGAAGGCCAGTTTCCCCAACCGGGAGCTGCATCTCTGGCCCGGCAACTTCGTCAATGGCCGGATCGTGGTGGATGAGCGCCCGGCCGGCGTCACGGTGCCGACGGCAGCGTTGCGCCATGGACCGCGCGGCGATTTCGTCTGGATTGTCTCGCACGAACAGACCGCCGAATCGCGCGCCGTGACTGCCGGCCAGTCGATCGATGGCCGCGTGCTGATCGAGCACGGCCTGAAGCCGGACGAGCAGGTGGTGACCGACGGGCACTTCCGGCTCGAACCCGGGACCAGGGTCGACATCGTCGGCCACGAGCAGGATGCGCCACGCCCGCGCAGCGGCTGAATGATCTCGGCACCGTTCATCCTGCGTCCGGTCGCGACGACACTGTTGACCGTTGCCGTGGTCGTGCTGGGCCTGCTCGGCTACCGGCTGCTGCCGGTTGCGGCACTCCCCGATGTGGATTTCCCGACGATCCAGGTGGTGACCGCATTTCCTGGCGCTTCGCCCGAGGTGGTGGAGACGTCGGTGACCACGCCGCTGGAGCATCATTTCGGCCAGATCTCCGGCCTGACCAACATGAGTTCCACCAGTGCCTATGGCACCAGCCAGATCACGCTGACCTTCGATCTGTCGCGCAGCATCGATGCCGCGGCACAGGACGTGCAGGCGTCGATCGATGCCTCGGCAGGCTGGGTTCCGATCGCGCTGCTGCCCGGACCGCCGGTGTATCATGCGGTCAATCCGGCCGATGTTCCGGTGCTGATCCTGGCGCTGACCTCCGACACGCTGCCGTTGCACCAGGTCAACGATTATGCCGCGACCACGATGGTGCAGAAGCTGTCGCAGATCAGCGGCGTCGGCGCGGTCACCGTGGAGGGCGGACAGACCCGCGCGGTGCGGTTGCAGGCCGATGTGGCGAAGCTCGCCGGTCTCGGCCTGTCGCTCGAGGATGTGCGACGCGCGGTGGCGGCCAGCACGGTGGACAACCCGAAGGGTCAGCTCGACGGCGCGCACCAGGCGTTCCAGATCGGTGCCAACGATCAGTTGCTGAGCGCCGACACCTACGAGGCGACCGTGATCGCCTATCGCAACGGTGCGCCCGTGCTGCTGCGCGATATCGGCCGCGCGGTGGACGGCGTGGAGAATGCCGAGCTGGCGGCGTGGTACAACGGCGCTCCGGCGGTGATCCTGGACATTCAGCGCCAGCCTGGCGCCAACACCATTCAGCTGGTGCAGGCGGTGCGCGCGCTGCTGCCGAAGCTGACGGCCAGCCTGCCGCCTTCGTTGAAGATCGCCGTGGTGACCGATCGCACCACGACGATCCGCGCCGCCATCGCCGATGTGCAGTTCACCCTGTTGCTGACGATGGCGCTGGTGGTGATGGTGATCTTCCTGTTCCTGCGCAGGCTGTGGGCAACGGTGATCCCCTCGGTCGCGCTGCCGGTGTCGCTGATCGCCACGTTCGGCGGCATGGCGATGCTGGGATACACCCTGGACAATCTGTCGCTGATGGCGCTGACGATCGCCTCGGGTTTCGTGGTCGACGATGCGATCGTGATGATCGAGAACATCGCGCGCCACGTCGAGGCCGGCGAGACGCCGCTTGCCGCCGCACTGAAGGGCGCCCGGCAGATCGGCTTCACCGTGGTCTCGCTGACCGTGTCGCTGATTGCGGTGTTCATTCCGCTGCTGTTGATGGGCGGCGTGGCCGGCCGGCTGTTCCGCGAATTCGCGATCACGCTGTCGATGGCCGTGCTGATCTCCGGCGTGCTGTCGCTGACGCTCACGCCGATGATGTGTGCCCAGTTCCTGCGCCGGGATCCGCCGGACCATCGGCCGAACGCGCTGTTCCGCTGGACCGAGCACGGCTTCGATGCGACCCGCGACTGCTATCTGCGCAGCCTGGACTGGGTGCTGCGGCATCGCACGGCCACGCTGTTCTGCACCGGCCTCACGCTGGTGGCGACGATCTGGCTGTATGTGGTGATCCCCAAAGGGTTCCTGCCGCAGCAGGACACCGGGCTGCTGGTCGGTGTCACCGATGCGGCGCAGGACATTTCGTTCGCCACCATGGCGGAACGCCAGCGCGCGCTGGCCGAGGCGGTCGCGCGAGACCCCGCGGTGCGCACGGTGGACAGTTTCGTCGGCGTCGGCACGGTGAACCCGACCCTCAACAGCGGTCGGCTCTATATCGATATCGGCCCGCCGGACCGTCGCCATGCCTCGGTGGAGACGATCATGCAGCGCCTGCGCACCGCGGTCGCCGGCGTGCCCGGCATCACGCTGCATCTCCAGCCGGTGCAGGACGTGACGATCGAAACACGGCCGTCGCCGACGCAATACCAGTACGTGCTGCAGGATCTCGATCCGCTGGAGCTGCGGACCTGGACGCAGCGTCTGCTCGATGCGCTGCGGCACGATGCGACCTTCGCCGACGTCGCCAGCGATCAGCAGGACGAGGGCCTGCAGATGGCGATCCGCGTCGATCGTGCCGCGGCGGCGCGCTACGGCGTGACGATGAACGTGATCGACAACATGCTGTATGACGCGTTCGGGCAGCGGCAGATCGCCATGGTGTATTCGCCGTTGACGCAGTACCACGTGGTGCTCGAGGCGTCGCCATCGTTTCGCGTCGATGCCTCGGTACTCGACCGGATCTATGTCACTGCGGCGAATGCACTGGCCGCCAGCACGGATGACGCGGCGAGTGGCGTCGGTGGCGGGTTCCATGCTGCTTCAGCGCCGATCCCGCTGTCCACGTTCGCGCATGTGGACCGGCAGCTGGCACCCTTGGTCATCACGCATCAGGGACTGTTTCCGTCCGCCACCATTTCATTCAATCTGCCTGCAGGTGTGGCGCTGGGTCAGGCGCTCAAACAGCTGCATCGTGCCGAACGCCGGATCGGGCTGCCGGACGCAGTTACCACCAATCTGGCGGGCTCCGCGGCTGAATTCGCCACGTCACTGACGAGCGAACGGCTGCTGATTCTGGCGGCGATCGTCACGGTCTACATCGTGCTGGGCGTGCTCTACGAAAGCTTCATCCATCCGATCACCATCCTGTCGACGCTGCCGTCCGCCGGCGTAGGCGCGCTGCTTGCCCTGATGCTTTGCGGCGAGAGCCTGGACCTGATTTCGTTGATCGGCATCATCCTGCTGATCGGCATCGTGAAGAAGAACGCCATCATGATGGTGGACTTCGCGCTGGATGCCGAACGCAGCGAGGGCAGGACGCCGGAGGAATCGATCCGGCAGGCGTGCCGGCTGCGGTATCGGCCGATCATGATGACGACGATGGCGGCATTGCTGGGCGCACTGCCGCTGGCACTCGGGGCCGGCACGGGATCCGAACTGCGCCGGCCACTCGGCGTCGCGATCGTCGGCGGCCTGCTGCTGAGCCAGTTCCTGACGCTGTACACGACGCCGGTGATCTATCTCGCGTTCGCGCGGTTGGCGGCGCGGGTGCGACGAGTGCCGGCGGCGGCGACGCCATGATCCGCCGGATATGAACGTATCCGCGCCCTGGATTCGTCGTCCGGTCGCCACCACGCTGATCGCCATCGGCATCCTGCTGATCGGCATCGTCGCCTATGTCCGCCTGCCGATCGCGGCACTGCCGTCGGTCGACCGTCCCACCATCGCGATGTGGGCGGGACTGCCCGGTGCCAGCGCCGACACCATCGCCTCGGCGCTGGCGCAGCCGCTGGAACGCCAGATCGGCATCATTCCCGGCGTCGTCGAGATGCGTTCGTTCAGTGCCACCGGCGGAACCGAGCTCACCGTCCAGTTCCAGTTGGACAAGAACATCGATGCCGCGGCCGGTGCGGTCCAGGCGGCGATCAATGCCGCGGGTCCAAGCCTGCCCAAGGATCTGCCTTCGCCGCCAGGCTACTGGAAGGCCAATCCGGCGGGCGTGGCGGTGATCACGCTCGCGCTCACCTCCGAGGTGCTGGATCCCAGCGACATCTATGACATAGCGGACACCATCGTGACGCAGCAGATCCTGCAGGCCCCTGGCGTCTCCCAGGTGTCGATCAGCGGCGCCGATCGGGGCGCAGTGCGCATCCGCGTGGACCCAGGCCGGATCGCCGCGATGCATGTGTCGCTGGAACAGATTCGTGCGGCGGTACGCGATGCCACGGTCAACCTGCCCAAGGGCAGGCTCAGCCTCGACGATCAGTCCTGGACCATCGTCGCCAACGATCAGCTGTACAAGGCGCCGCAGTACCGCGACATCGTGGTCACCTGGCGCAACGGCGCGCCGGTGCTGCTGCGTGACGTCGCCGACGTCACCGACAGCGTGGTCAACGCCCGGCTGGCAGGGTGGTACAACAACCAGCCGGGCGTGGTGATCCGCGTCTACAAGCAGGCCGATGCCAACATCGTCGCGACGGTCGACGCGGTGAAGGAATTGCTGCCGCGGCTGGAACATTGGATGCCGCCAGCGGTCAAGGTGCACGTGATCTTCGACCGCACCAAGCTGATCCGCGCCGCCATCGCCGATGTGCAGTTGACCATCATGGTCGCGATCGCGCTGGTGGTGCTGGTCGTGGCACTGTTCCTTCGGCGCGTGAGCGCCACGGTCATTCCGGCGCTGGCCATCCCGGTGGCACTTGCGGCCACGCTCGCGGTGATGGAGCGACTCGGCTACAGCCTGGACAATCTCACGCTGATGGCCCTGACCGTCGCGATCGGCTTCGTGGTCGATGATGCGGTGATCATGATCGAGAACATCATGCGCCACATGGAGGCCGGCGAGACGCCGCTGCGGGCGGCGCTTGCGGGTGCGCGACAGATCGGCTTCACCGTGCTGTCGATCAGCGCGGCGCTGGTGGCGGCGCTGATCCCCGTGCTGTTCATGCCCGACGTGGTCGGACGCTATTTCCGTGAATTCGGCATCACACTGGTCGCCGCGATCGTCGCCTCGGCGTTGGTGTCGCTGAGTCTGACGCCGATGCTGTGCAGCCGCTTCCTGCGCCAGGTCGAACGCCGCCATCGCCGCGACTCGCCGCTGTTGCGGTGGTATCTGCGCAGCCTCGGCTGGGTGCTGCGGCATCGTGCCCTCACGGTGGCCGCCGCGATGACGGTCACCGCCGGCAGCGTCTTCCTCTATCTCGATATGCCCAAGGGGTTCATGCCGACACAGGACACCGGCGTTATCTTCGTGCGCACCGTCACCACGTCCAATGTGTCGTTCAGCGCCATGACAACATTGCAGCGCACGGTGTCGGCGGCGATTCTGGAAGACCCCGCGGTCGAGGGCCTGAATTCCTACATCGGCACCGACAACGGCGGGGTGCTGAGCAATGGCGATATGCTGGTCGCACTGAAGCCGCCATCCGTGCGCCAGATGACCATCCAGCAGGTGATCGCCCGGCTGCGCGAAAGTCTGGCGAAGGTGCAGGGCGTGCGCACCTTCTTCACGCCGATTCAGGACCTGGTGCTCGGCGTGCAGAGCAGCGCCTCGCGCTATCAGTACACGCTCACCGCCGCCGACCCGGACCATCTGGACCAATGGGCCGATCGGATGCGGCGCGCGATGGCCGATCTGAAGGCAACGCTGAACGACGTCATCAGCAGCAACGAGATCGCCGGCCTGCAGGCGGGACTGGAGATCGACCGAGTGCGCGCCGCGGCGATGGGCGTGACACCGCTGGCGGTCGACAACACGCTGTACGATGCGTTCGGCCAACGGCAGATCCGCACCATCTATCTGCCGCATAATTATGAGCGTGTGGTGTTGGAGGCGGGACCGGCGATGCAGGCGGATCCCGCCTCGCTCAACACGGTGTTCGTGCCTGGCACCCGCGGAGGTCAGGTGCCGCTGGCAGCCCTGACACGGCTCGGACGCAGTCACGGCGCCATGTGGATGGTGCACAGCGGTCAGTTCCCTGCCGTGACGATTTCGTTCGATCTGGTACCGGGGGTTTCGATCGGTCAGGCGATCGACGCGATCCGCGGTCTGGAGCGCACGCTGCATCTGCCGGACGACATCCGTGCCGAATTCAGGGGCGAGGCCGGCGAGGCGGCAAAATCCGGCAGCCGGCAACTGTATCTGTTCCTCGCCGCGGTGTTCGCTGTCTATGTCGTACTCGGCGTGCTGTACGAGAGCTATGCCCACCCGTTCACCATCCTGACCACGCTGCCGCCGGCGATCTTCGGTGCGTTGCTGGCAATGCGCATCGTCAACATCGAATTCACGCTGATCACCACCATCGGCTGCATCCTGCTGGTCGGCATGGTGATGAAGAACGCCATCATGATGGTGGATTTTGCCCTGCAGGCGGAGCGTCAGGATGGCCTGGCGCCGCTCGACGCCATCATGATCGCGGCGCGGCGGCGGGTGCGGCCGATCGTAATGACCACGCTGGTCGCCGTGCTGAGCGCGGTACCATTGGCAGTCGGTACCGGGCCTGGCTTCGAGCTGCGCCAGCCGTTGGGCGTTGCCATCGTCGGCGGACTGCTCGCGTCGCAATTGCTGACACTCTACACGACGCCGGTGATCTACCTGCTGATCGGACGCTTACCAGGACGCAGGGAAGCGACGCGCTGACATGTCAGTTTGGTGACATCGGGGCGTGATGATTGCAATGGCCTGGCGAACTCGGCATGTAGCCCGAGATTGGCGCTGGCAACAGGGGTCACGACATGAAGATGGCAGTGGAGCCGGTCGGTCCAGGCGTGGTCAAGGTCGTTCTGGATGGACGGCTGGACATCACAGGCGCCAGCGTCATCGATCTGCAGTTCAATGCGATCGCCGGATCGCATCGCGGCGTCGTGGTCGATCTGGCCGGTGTCAGCTTCCTGGCGTCGATCGGTATCAGGACGTTGCTGCTGGGCGCCAAGACCATGCAGCGCCGCGGCGGCTGCCTGGTTCTGCTGAACCCGGTCGAGGAGGTCGAGCGCGTGCTGGACGTGATGGGTGTCACCGACCTGATGCCGGTCTATCGCGACACCGAGGCGGCGCTGGCGGCCGCGTCCAACCCGGCCTGAGCGGCGATCCCATCGCGGTGAATGACGTGCACCGCCTGTCGCTGCGCAACGACCGTGCCGAGATCGCGCGGCTGACGACATGGATCGACGATCTCGTGGCACCCCTCAACCTGTCGCCGCGCACGGCGAATGCGTTGCACCTTTGCCTGGAGGAGGCCGTCACCAACGTTGTCACTCATGCATTCGAGCCAGACACGGTGCACGAGGTGGAGGTCGCGCTGTGGCACGATGACTCTGCGCTGCATGCCGAGATAACCGACGACGGCCACCCATTCGATCCGCTGGCGCGTGCGCTGCCCGCGGCACCCAAGGACCTCGAGTCGGCCCCGATCGGTGGTTTGGGGATCAAGCTGATGCGCAGCTTCGCCGAGCGGATCGGCTACCAACGGGTGGGGTCGACGAACCGGCTGACGTTGTCGTTTCCGATCCCTTGAGCACACCGCCTCCTATCTCGGAGGGCTCGATGGGTTTCGCTGCGCTCTACCCCATCCTACGGCGACGCGCAGACGCCAACTCGTAGGATGGGTAGAG
>DASXNR010000512.1:0-3430 GCA_036494925.1 Acetobacteraceae bacterium | reverse complement strand
CCCATTGCCACCTCGTGGTCGGCGATCCGCAAGGCACCGTCGCTGGCGCACTGGATGGGCACCGACGAGAACGGCCGCGACGTGCTCGCGCGCGTGGTGTACGGCGCGCGCGCCAGCCTGTTGGCCGGCGTCGTCGCGGTGCTGATCGCCGCCGGCATCGGCGTGCCGGCGGGATTGCTCGCGGGCTTCGCGGAGGGCTGGATCGATATCATCCTCAGCCGCATCGTCGATGCCATGCTGGCGTGCCCGTTCCTGATCCTGGCGATCGCGCTGGCCGCGTTTCTTGGCCCCGACCTCACCAACGCGATGATCGCGATCGGCGTCTCCACCGCGCCGCGCTTCATGCGCGTGGCGCGCGCCGCGACCCTGGATGCCAGCAGCAACGAGTACGTCGAGGCGGCGCGGGCGATCGGCAACCCCGGCTGGCGCGTGGCGGTGCGCCACGTGCTGCCGAACATCGTGCCGCCGATCATGGTGCAGGGCACGCTGGCCATCGCCGCCGCGATCATCGCCGAGGCGAGCCTCTCGTTCCTGGGTCTGGGTCAACAGCCGCCGGCGCCGTCCTGGGGCTCGATGCTGAACTCGGCGCAGCGCTTCCTGACCCAGGCACCGTGGCTCGCGGTGTTCCCGGGCCTGGCGATCTTCCTGGTCGTGCTGTCGTTCAATCTGGTCGGCGATGGATTGCGCGACGCGCTCGATCCGCGGGGACGCTGAGCCTATTCGGCGTGGTGTGCGACGCTGTCGAGGTATTGCACCCATGCTGCGGGCAGTCCGTGCGCGCGGGCGCCTTCGCGCAACAGCGATATATAGCGGAACGACGGGACGCCGTCGGCGTCCTTGCCGCGCGCCATATAGGTCACGGCGGTGACGATGTTGCCGTCCGGGTCCTCTGCCGGCACCAGGACATGGCGATAATGCCGCCCGGGGACACCCTCGGTGGAATCCAGACGCAGCAGTTCCCGTCGGGTGATCCGATACAGCACGCCCCACATCTCGCCGTCGGGATCGAGACTGATATTCGCCGGCGCCGCCTTGCCTTTGGGGCGGCCTTCCAGATTGAACCGCAGCCGATAGCCCCTTACCCGCGCGATCCGCCATTCGCTCGGCCGCATGCCGCGCCGTTCGCGAAACGCGCTGTGGTGCATGTTGGAGCCATAGGCGAAGTACCATACCGGGTCGGATGGTCGTCCGGCGAGAACCTGGCCATGCCAACGGTAATGGTAGCGCGCCAGCGTCCACGATTTTGCCAGCAGCCGTCGCCAGCGAATTCTGACGTTTCTGCGTTGCCCGGTAAGACGGCTGGCGAATGCGCGTAACACGGTCAGCTCGAGATGACCGCGCAAGTGTCCAACAGAAGCGAAGCGGCCACTGCCGTCATCGGTGCAGCCGTCCTGCCGCGAGCGGTTCGTCCGGAGTTGCGGCGGTCAGGTCACGCGCGTCGTCTGGCGCTACCAGCACGGCGATCGGACGGCCGCGTTTGGTGATCGTCACGCAGGAAACTTCGCGCGCGCTCAGCCGATCGAGGATCTCCAGGCAATGTGTCTTTAACTCGGCCGCACCAATGGTTTCGCCAACGCCCATCATCGTCCCTTTTGATCATATCATCCGACCAGTCATTCAATATGACCACCGATCGGACCAAGCTCAATCCGGCTGTGTCGCTTTGTGCGCGAGCAGCGCCATCAGCCGGCGGTCGCGCCATTCCTGCCGCACGCCCTGCATGTTGGCCGGCAGCTCCGCCCGCCGCGCCGCCTGTAGCCGGTCGATCAATGCCGGGTTCCACTCGCGCGGCGTCATCTGGGTCTGCAACTCGGCATACAGCGGGCCGTAACGCGTGCAGTAGTCCCGCAGCCCGCCAGGCGCGTTGAGATCGATCGTTTCCAAGGGCCCCATGAAGCTCCAGCGCAAGCCAAGCCCGTGCTTCACCAGTGCATCGAGGTCGGCCGGCGAGACCACGTCATCGGCCACCAGCCGGAACGCCTCCGCGAGCAACGCGCCCTGCAGGCGGTTCAGCGCGAAGCCGTCCATCTCCTTGTTGACCGTCGCCGGCACCTGACCCGCCTTCGTCATCAGGGCGCGCGTGCGCGACACCACCGCCGGATCGGTCCAAGGCGCGGGGCACAATTCGACCAGCGGGATGAGGTAAGGCGGGTTCACCGGATGGGCGACCAGACAGCGGGTGCGGCCTGCAAGGTCCTCGGTGTAGGCGCTGGCGGGAATTCCGCTGCTCGAGCTTGCCAGCACTGCATCAGGCGGTGAGAAGCGATCGAGCTCCGCGAACAGCGCCTGCTTCGCCGCCACCTGTTCCGGCCCGTTCTCCTGCACATGCTCCGCGTCACGCACCGCCTCGGACAGCGTTGCCGCGGAGCGCACCCGCGCGCCCACCACGGCTGGCGCCTCGTTGAGCAGTCCGACCTCCCGCAGTTCCGGCAGTCGCTCGGCGATGAAACCGAGTGCCGCCTCGACCTGCTGTGGATACGGATCCCACAGCGCCACGTCGAAACCGGCGCGCGCGAACACGATCGACCAGGCGCGGCCGATCAGTCCCGCGCCAACCACCGCCACCTGTGTCATGCAATCTCCTCCTCGACCCCTTGAGGTCAGCGCCGCGGCCACGCAGAGTCAACGCGTGGTGTTCGATCCTGAGCGGTTGCGTTCGCTTGCCGGGCGGCCAGAGCTACTGACGCCGGATGAGATGGCGCGCGCCGACGCGGCCGCGCCCGCGCTTGGGGTGGCTGGGCCGACGCTGATGGCCAATGCCGGTCGCGCGGTGGCGCGCGCCATCGTCCGGCGGTTCCGCCCGTGTCGGACGCTCGTGCTTGCCGGGCCCGGCAACAATGGCGGCGACGGCTATGTGGCGGCGCGGCTGTTGCAGCAAGTGGGCTGGCCGGTGGCGTTGGCTGCACTTGCCGCGCCGCGTGCCGGCTCTGACGCCGCCGATGCGGCGTCGCGATGGAATGGTCCGTCCGCCCGATTTTCCGCGTCGGAAGCGGCCCGAGCGGAGCTGGTGATCGACGCCGTGTTCGGTGCCGGCCTGGCGCGGGAAGTGGACGGCGTCGTGGCCGATGCGCTGCGCGCGGCGCGGCGCGTGGTTGCCGTCGATGTACCGAGCGGCCTGGATGGCGCCATCGGTGCGGTGCGCGGCTTCGCACCGCAAGCTGAGCTGACGGTTACCTTCTTTCGACTCAAGCCGGGGCACCTGCTGCTGCCGGGCCGCGAATTGTGCGGCGAGACGATGCTCGCCGACATCGGCTTGCCCAGTGCCGTGTTACGACAGGTGCCGGCAGTCTGCTTCGCCAACCTGCCGGAACTGTGGGGTCTGCCGACCCTGGAGCCACAATCGCACAAATATTCGCGTGGCCACGTCACCGTGGTGGGTGGCGAGACGATGACAGGGGCGGCGCGACTGGCTGCCGATGCGGCCCGGCGC
>DASXNR010000511.1:0-2609 GCA_036494925.1 Acetobacteraceae bacterium | reverse complement strand
GCACAAGACTGCGAAAAGTCGGGTGGTGCGGGCGCTCGCGCAGCTGGCACGCAAGGCCGAATCAGAAACGTAACGGGAAGGACCTGTTCTGCAGACCGTGACCCATGTGTGACCCAATCGCTATCGTAATGCTGCAAATCTCGCCACACGCCGTTGATTTACCTGGTGCCGGGTGAGGGATTTGAACCCCCGACCTTCGGTTTACAAAACCGCTGCACTACCACTGTGCTAACCCGGCAAGATATTGTAATCGTTTACGTTTACACGCAGGGGGCGGGCCGCTCCCATTGGCGCGTTCCACTCCTGTTCCGGCCGGTCCGTCGCATCGCATTGCTGCGCTGGCTGCCATCGGTTCAGGCCTCGGTCGTCAGTCGCCGTGCGAGGTAACGCGCAAAGTCATAGTTCGGCCGTTCCAGGTGACTCAGATGGCCCGGTCTCGCCGATGGCGCATGGGCACCCCGGAACACCGCCTCCACGCCCCGCCGATCCTCCGCATTGACCTCGTCCAGCAGCGTCTTCAGCGTCGCGATATACTCCAGTCCGCGCGCATCGCGGATGAACTCGGGCGCCAGCCCGCCGCCGAACACGATATGCACCTGGCCGACGCCGCGCGGCGCCAGGATCAGATACCAGAAATAGCCCGGCGTCAGCGAGATCAGGTGCGTCGGATAGATTGCCAGCAGCGCTGTCGTCCGGCGCCAGTCTCCCTCGAGCGAGGTGTTCTCGGGGTGTGCGTTGCCGATCGGCAGCGAGGCGTCCTTGGTGATCCAGTGATAATTGAACGTGTCGAAGCCCGGAGGACATTCCATTTCCTCCATCCTCGACGCCGGCCCCACCGTCGCGCGGTGCAGCGTCGGCAGGTGGTAGCTCTCCATGAAGTTCTCGGCCAGGATCTTCCAGTTCGTGTTCCAGACATGCTCCTCGCGAAACGTCTCGACATAGCCCTCCAGCCGGTAGCGTCCGATCAGTCCGGTCAGCGATGCCAGCCGTTCGGCGACGGGCGCGATGTCGGGGTCGAGTGTGACGTAGACCCAGCCCAGCCAGACCTCGGTCCGCAACTCCGGCAGACGGTAAGCCTCTTTGCAGAACCCGGTCGTGCGCTCCATGTGCGGTGCCGCGAGCAGCGCCCCGTCCAGGCCGTAGCTCCAGGCATGATACGGACAGACAATCGCCGACGTGCGGCCGCGTCCTTCCAGCAGCACCGACATCCGATGCAGACAGACATTGGCGAAGGCGCGCACCGATCCGGCCCGGTCGCGCAGCACGATGATCGGCTGACCGGCGATCTCGTAGGTCAGGTACGCGCCCGGTTCGGCGATCGCGCTTGCTCTGCCGACGCAGATCCACTCCTTGCGGAACAGGCGCTCGTGTTCGACCGCCAGCACGTCGGTTGATGTATAGACATCAGGCGGCATCGCGCGCGCATCGGCGAACGGGCGTGCGGCGGTCTCGTTCAGCGCCTGCAGTGTCGAGCCGGCCTGTGCCGCCATGGCAGGGCGCGTTCCCAGCCCGACAATACTGTCGTCCATCGTCCCACTCCACCTCTACAGCGCAGGCAAAGCGGATCGTAGCCGAGGCCGAGAGGCGCCGAAAGCCGACCCCGGGCGATTGTGGCTGTTCAGCGCCGGTCCCGATCTGGCAGGATGCCGCATCGAGACGATGATCCGGGAATGGTCGATGGCGCAACTTGAAACACTTCGCTCGCTGTTGGACGCACGGGAGTCCGCGCATTCGCTGCCGCAAGGGTTCTACGTCGACCCGGACGTGTTCGAGTTCGATCTTGCGGTCATTTACGGCCAGAACTGGATTCTGGCCGGCTTCGAAGTGGAGCTGCCGGAGGCCGGCTCATACCTCGCCCTGCCGATCGGGCGATCGCCCGTCGTGATCCTGCGCGGGCAGGACGGCGTGCTGCGCGGATTCCACAACACCTGCCGGCATCGCGGCGCGCAGGTCTGCGAGACCGGTCACGGCCACAAATCCTGGCTGACCTGTCCCTATCACCAATGGTCGTATGGCCTCGATGGCCGCCTGTCGAATGCCCCCCGCATGCCGGCAACGCTCGATCTTGCGCAGCTAGGCCTGCGGCCGGTGCACGTCGAGACCGTCGCCGGAGCCGTCTATGTCTGTCTGGCGGAGCAGCCGCCGCCGTTCCGCGAGTTTCGCGACAGTATCGCGCCGCTGCTGGCGCCGCATGATCTGGCCAACGCCAGGCTGGTGTTCGAGAGCACGCTGGTGGAGCGCGCCAACTGGAAACTGGTCATGGAGAATGCGCGCGAGTGCTATCATTGCAGCGCCCGCCACCCCGAACTCGCCGTGACGTTTCCGGTGCGCGGCCGCCGCTCCGTGCAGTTCGCCGATATCGAGCGCTTCGAACGCTTCAGCTCGCGGATGTCGCAGGTTGGCCTGCCGGTCGGGCCGGCCGACGGTGCGTGGTGGCAGGCCATGCGCTTCCCGCTCAACGACGGCGCGATCACACTGTCGATGGATGGCCGGCCGGCCTGCACCAAATTGATGTGCGACGTGGCGGGCGGCGACATCGGCACCATGCGCTGGGCACTCGAGCCGCACTGCTTTGCTCACGCCACCGGCGACGTGGTGTTCATGTTCAG
>DASXNR010000510.1:0-2429 GCA_036494925.1 Acetobacteraceae bacterium | reverse complement strand
GACTTCAGCCTCTGCAACGCCGGAGTCGCCATCATCGCGTTCACGACAACAGCGATGATGCTGCCGCTGATGTTCTACACGCAGGCGGTGTGCGGGCTGTCGCCGACGCGCGCGGCTTTGGTGATCGCACCGATGGCGGTCGCCAACGGTATGCTCGCCCCGTTCGTCGGCATGATCGTCGACCGATACCACCCGCGGCCTGTGCTCGGTTTCGGCTTTTCGATGCTGGCAATCGGGCTGACATGGCTTTTGTTTGAGATGGCCCCGGATACGCCGATCTGGCGGTTGCTGTTGCCGTTCGGCGTCATTGGTGCCGGGAGCGCGTTTGTGTGGTCGCCGTTGACCGCCACCGCGACGCGCAACCTGCCTCCACATCTGGCGGGCGCGGGCTCCGCCGTGTACAACTCGATCCGCCAGCTTGGCGCCGTGCTCGGCAGCGCCGCCATGGCCGCATTTATGACATGGCGGATCAGTGCCGAGATGCCGGCGCAAGGAGCCACCGACGGCACTTCCAACGGCGCCATCACCTTGCAACTGCCCGAATTCGTACGCGGGCCGTTCGCTGCCGCGATGTCGCAATCGCTGTTGCTGCCTTCGTTCATCGCGTTGTTCGGCATCGTTGCCGCGCTGTTCTTGGTCGGTTCCGCGCCTTCGGCATTGACGGGCAAGCGTCGCGGGCGCATCCGGCGCGGCCACGTGCGCCAGGATGACGATCTCATCGACCACGACTATGACGATGACGACTATGTCGAGTTCATCCTTCGTCGCGAACCGGACATCTGGCCACCGCCGGGTGTACCGGCAAGCCCTGCATACCAACAGGAAGGCGACACCGAGCCGTTGGATGAGCGGGCGCAACACCGGCGCCCGGCACCAGCCGGTGCCTGGCACAGCGATCTTGTCGATCCGTCGCACCGCCTGCCCGACGACCCGGCGCCGCGAGCACAGCCTATTGGCTTCGCACACAACGGCTCTCATATCGACAACGAGCGGCGCTTCCGTCCTGTCGCCGAGTTTGCACCGGGTCCGTTCGAGTCTGCTCCACCCGACGATTGGCGCGCGCTGCCGCCGCAAAGGCGCCTGAACGGCTCCGCGGGTCATCAACTCGGCCAACGCGAGGCGCCGCGAGGCCGGCGCTACCGTCCCGATCCGGACGATGAGCCCACCAGCTACGGTCGGCATTCGTCCGGTCGCTAGGCCCAGTCAGCCAGGCGTCATCGGTCTCGAATAGGCTCCGTCAGCGCCAGGAAAGCACCCAAGTCGATCAGACCCGTGGGTGTGGTGGGAAGGTACTCGGTCAGCAGTTCCGAGCGCACGATCACCGCTGCGTACTGCGCCCGGCTGACGGCGACGTTCAGCCGATTCCTGTTGAGCAGGAACGAGATCCCACGTGGCACTTCGTCGACAGATGAGGCCGTCATAGATATGAAGACCACCGGCGCCTGCCCGCCCTGGAACTTGTCAACCGTTCCAACCCTGACTGTTGCCAGACCGGCAGACGTCAACCGCCGGCGCATCAGCGCCACCTGGGCGTTGTATGGTGCCAGCACCAGCACATCGGAGGCGGCCAGCGGCCTGGTGCCGTGCTCGTCGGTCCACGCAGCCCCGAGCAGTCGCTGGATCTCGGCGAGTATCGCGTCGGCTTCCTCCGGGCTTTCGATCGAGTTTCCTTGGTGGCGAACGGGAAGCACATGCACGCCGGGCTGATACCCGACGAGGTGGCGCGCGGCGGTGCGATCGGCGTGGGAATGCAGTCTGCTCTCGTAGGACAGCGCGGAGACGGCGGCGCAGACCGCTGGGTGCATCCGGTACGAGCGGTCCAGGAAGTAGCCGCGTGCATCGGGCAGTGTGCGCTGACCGTCAACCAGCCAATCCAGCGCTGACGTGTCGACTGGCTCCGGATGAGTGCCCTGGCTGACCTGCGGCAACTGCTGCGGGTCGCCGAGCAGCAACAGATTGGCGGCCGCCGGTGCCACGGCGATGGTGTTGGCCAAACAGAACTGGCCCGCTTCGTCGATCACCAGCAGATCCAGGCTGCCGTGGGACACCCGATTGGGATTGGCGAAATCCCATGCCGTACCGCCTATCACGCATCCCGAGGTGTTCGCGATGAACGCGGCATATTCGCTGCTGTCGATCTCCTGCCAGCGCGGAGCGTGGTGGTCGTACCGCTTCTTGGCGAGGCGGCTTGGTTCCAGCCCGGCATCGATCACGGCGTCCAACAGGTTCTCGACTGCGGCGTGCGATTGCGCCACAACACCGATACGCCAGGAATGTTGGGTGACCAAGCGCTTGATCACCTGGGCGGCGGTGTACGTCTTGCCGGTCCCCGGTGGTCCATGCACCGCGAGGTACGACGAGTCCAGGTCCTGCGCCGCTGCGGTGATGTCGGCGACCGTGTCGGTGCTGCGCGGAAGCGAAGCGCCGCT
>DASXNR010000509.1:0-1909 GCA_036494925.1 Acetobacteraceae bacterium | reverse complement strand
GGCGTGGACTGTTCGTTGCCCCGCAGGAGTTCGCCCACACGGCACCGGTGAACGGCATCGGCGGCGCGGAGTCAGCGGTCGATGCGGGCGGCGGCAACCTGTTCGACAATACGCGCAGCTACCTGATGTGGGCGTTTGGGGCGCAGCGTCGGGTCATGGGCCTGAACGCCGAGGATGCGCCGTGCGCCGAGACGCTGCGTGGCATCGCGCTCGCCGGCATGGCGGACTGGGATGCGGGTTATCGCGATCTCGTGCGCCTGACCGACCCCGACACGCTCTCGCTGCTGACAATCCGCACATCGCGTCCGGTCGATCCGTGGCGGACCAGCCGCATCACGCTGTTGGGCGATGCGATTCACTGCATGACGCCGTATCGCGGCATCGGCGCCAACATCGCGCTGCGCGACGCGGCACTGCTGTGCCGACAGCTGGTGCGTGCCGCGCATGGCGAGGCCGCGCTGCTGGATGCAATCGCCGAATACGAGCGCGCGATGCGTCGCTATGGCTTCGCCGCGGTCCGCGGATCGCTCGAGGCGATGAAGGCGCAGCTTGAGACCGGTGCGCTGGCGCGCACAGCGACTCGCGCCCTGCTCCGGCTGGCCGACCGCATCCCGTTGCTGAAACGCTGGTTCTTCCTGGCGATGGCGGCGGAATGAGCTGCGGCGACTACTCCGCCGCGACCGTCGCGGGCGCCCGCCGCGCGTTGGACCGTGCGGTGCCGACACACAGCAGGCTCGCCAGCAGCAACACCGCGACGAACACCAGAATCAACTCGGGATGGCCGCGGTCGATCAGGAAGCCGAACGGCACCGGCGTCAGTGCCGAACCCAATGGCAGACCCGCGCTGACGAAGCCGAATACCTTGCCCATCTGCCCGGGCGGTGCCGCGTCCTTCAGCATGACATCGCGCGGCGTTCGGCTGGCTCCCAACGCCAGGCCCGAGGCGAACATCAATGTTATGACGGCGATGCCCGACACAGGTGTCCAGTTCACCGCCAGCGTCAGCGCGGCGGAGACAATGGTCAGGATCACTGCGAAGCTCAGCACGTGCCGCTTGTAGGTGTCGGCGAACCAGCCCCCGACCAGCACGCCCACGGTCGAACCAGCCATGTAGCCGGTGAGCGCCGAGGATGCGACCTCCAGCGCCAAGCCCTTCACCGTGTGCAGAATGGTGATCAGCCAGGCCTGCACGCCGGACCCGGCCATCGAGCCCAGCAGGAAGAAGCCGAAGAACAGCAGCATGGTGCGGCTCATCAGCAGCGCCCGGCCGGACGGTGCGGAACCCGCGTGCGCCGGTTCGTGGCGAGCCTGGTCCTTCAGGATACTGCTCTGAAGCATGATGGACACCGCGACCGGAACGCCGAGCAGACCGACCATGATCAGGCTGGCGCGCCAGCCCATCGTCGTCGCCAGCAGTGCCATCACCGGCGGCGCGGCCGCGAAGCCCAGGTTGCCGCTGAATGTGTGCAGCGCGAACGCGCGGCCCATGCGGTCCTTGTCCACCGAGCCTGACAGGATCGCGTAGTCCGCCGGATGGAACACCGAGTTGCCCATGCCGGACAGCGGCGCCAGCAGCAGAATCTGCCAGAAGCTGGTGGCGAATCCCATGGCGGTGATGCACAGCGACATCAGCAGCGCGCCGCCGATCAGGAATGGACGCGCGCCGTAGCGATCCACCAGGAAGCCGATCGGTGTCTGCAGCGCCGCGGAGGCGCCGGCCATCAGCGCAACGGCAAGCCCGAGCTCCGCAAAGCTGACGCTGAACGCCGACTGCCAGGCAAGGAACAGCGGCGGCAGGCACAGCGAGTAGAAGTGCGAGAGGAAATGGCCGTTGCCGAGCAGGAAATTGACGCGGGTGGTGAGGCTCAGGGCCATCGTGCGGCGTCTCCGGAGGGCCAAGAGAGGATGC
>DASXNR010000508.1:0-3377 GCA_036494925.1 Acetobacteraceae bacterium | reverse complement strand
CGGTTCCGTCGCCGCGATCGGCGGCGGTTTCGGGCTGGGCTGGCATATCCCCGCGTTCGCGCAAGGCGGCGGGCAGGAACTCGGTATCTGGGTGGTGATCAGCCCCGATGACACCACTGTCGTGCGCATCGCCCGTTCGGAGATGGGCCAGGGCACGTTCACCGGCCTCGCACAACTCGTCGCCGATGAACTCGATGCCGACTGGAAGTTTGTCCGCGCCGAATATGTTTCGCCCGATACCAATCTGGCCAACAAGCGCGCCTGGGGCGACATGTCCACCGGCGGCAGCCGCGGCATCCGCGGTTCGGTGGATTATGTGCGCAAGGGCGGTGCGGCGGCTCGCGCCATGTTGATCGCGGCGGCGGCACATCGGTGGAACGTGCCGGCGGTGGAATGCACCGCGGCGGGCAGCGTGATTGCCCACACGGCCAGCGGGCGGACGCTGCGCTATGGAGCGGTCGCCGCCGATGCGGCGAAGCTGCCGGTTCCAGGCGACGTGAAGTTGAAGACCCCGGCGCAATGGACAATCATCGGCAAGGGCGTGAAGCGGCTCGATACGGTTGACAAACTGTCCGGCAAGCAGGTGTACGCCATCGACGTGCAGTTGCCCGACATGCTGAACGCCGCGATCGCGCAGTGCCCGGTGTTTGGCGGCACGCTTAAATCGTTCGATGCCGACAAGATCAAATCGATGCCTGGCGTACGGCAGGTGGTTGGGGTCGGCGACAACGCGGTCGCGGTGGTGGCCGACAAGTGGTACCAGGCGAAGACCGCGCTCGCCGCACTGCCGATCGTGTGGGACGAGGGCGCCGGCGCCACCGTGGACAGCGCGCAGATCGCGGCGCTGCTGAAGGGCGGTCTCCATGCCAAGGAAGCGGCACTCGGTCAGAAGCACGGCGATGTCGAGACAGCGCTCGCCGGTGCGGCAAAGACGATCGAGGCGGTGTACGGCACGCCGTTCCTCGCCCACGCCACGATGGAGCCGATGAACTGCACCGCGAAGTTCGCCGACGGCAAGGTGGAGATCTGGGTGCCGTCGCAGAACGGCGATGCCTCGCTCGCATCGGCAGCCGAGGCGGCAGGCGTGAAGCTTTCCGATGTGAAGGTGAACAAGCTGCATCTCGGCGGCGGGTTCGGGCGGCGCGGCCAGCAGGACTACACGCGGCAGGCCGTGTTGATCGCGAAACAGGTACCCGGCCGCCCGGTGAAGCTGATCTGGTCGCGCGAAGAGGATATGACCCACGACTTCTACCGGCCCATCACGCAGTGCCGGTTGCGCGCCGGACTGGATGCCGGCGGCAACGTGGTGGCACTGCATGCGCGGCTGTCGGGGCAGTCGATCCTCGCGTATCTCGCGCCGCAGCGAATGGAGAACGGTGTCGATCGCATCGCGTTCCAGGGCTGGACCGAGGAGGAGTTCGGCTATAACGCGATACCCAACCTGCTGATCGACGACGCGGTGCGCAACACGCATGTGCCGGTTGGCTTCTGGCGTGGCGTCAACGTCAACCAGAACGCGATCTACATGGAGTGCTTCATCGACGAGGTGGCGCACGCGGCGGGCAAGGATCCGCTGGAGTTCCGCCGCATGCTGCTGGTGAACAGTCCGAAGCACCTGGCGGTGCTGAACGCGGTGGCTGAGAAGGCGGAGTGGGGCAAGCCTTTGCCCTCGGGTGTGTTCCGCGGGCTCTGCCAGAACTGCGGCTACGGCAGCTACACCGCGGCGGTCGCGGAAGTGTCGGTATCGCCGAAGGGCGAACTGAAGGTGCACCGCATCGTGGCGGCGACCGATCCCGGCTATGCGGTCAACCCGCAGCAGATCGAGGCGCAGGTGCAGGGCTCGTTCGTCTACGGCCTGAGCGCGGTGCTGTTCGGCGAGATCACCATCGACAAAGGCCGCGCGGTGGAGACCAACTTCGACACCTATCCGGTGATGCGGATTGCCGACATGCCGAAGGTCGAGACGATCGTCATGCCGTCCGGCGGATTTTGGGGCGGCGTCGGCGAACCGACGATCGCGGTCGCAGGGCCGGCGGTGTTGAATGCGATCTTCGCCGCGACCGGCAAGCGTATCCGCACGCTGCCATTGCGGCAGCACGATCTCGCACACGCATGAGGGTCGGTGGCGTCGTGGTTCTTGCGGTAATGCTGGGTGCCGCGGCGCCACCGCCCGGTGCGTCGAGCTGCTCGGGCTGCCACGGCGGCGTGGCCCCGGTGCCGGTGCTGGCGGGGCGCGATGCCGGAGAGATCGTGGTGGCACTCGATGCGTTCCGCGCCGGAACGAAGCCGGCCACTGTGATGGACCGCATCGCCAAAGGGTTCACGCACGACGAGACGGTGGCGATCGCGGCGTGGTGGGCGGGGCAGAAGTGATGGCAACGCCCCCTCCCCGCAACCCCCTCCCGCAAGGGGAGGGGGAGTTCTGTACAAGTCCGACCTCCCCTTCCACTTGCGGGAGGGGTTTGGGAGGAGCGGGTCTCACCCGCCGCACGCTGCTTCAATCCACCGCCGCCCTCCTCTGCACGCCCGTTATCGCCCGCGCTCAAACCGCCCCGCTCGTGGTGGTGATCGGTGGCGGCTTCGGCGGCGCCACGGCCGCTCGTTTCCTGATCCGTGCCGACCCGCGCATCGACGTCGTGCTGGTAGAACCCAACTCAGCCTTCATCGCCTGCCCCTTCAGCAACGAAGTGATCATCGGCCAGCGCGACATCGCAGCGCAGCTCTTCGACTATCGCGGCGTCGCGGCGACCGGCGTCCGCGTCGTGCAATCGGCCGCCACCACGATCGACCCCGCCCGCCGCAGCGTCTCCTTCGGTGACAATCTGCTGAACTACGACCGCCTGATCCTCTCGCCCGGCATCGACATCGCCTGGGGCGCGCTGCCGGGTTACGACGAGGCCGCCGCGGAGCGCATGCCGCACGCCTGGAAGGCCGGTGAACAGACACTGCTGTTACGTCGCCAGCTCGAAGCGATGCCGGATGGCGGCGTGGTGGTGATCTCCTCCCCGGCAAACCCATATCGCTGCCCACCCGGCCCTTACGAGCGCGCCAGCCTGATCGCGTACTACCTGAAGACTCGCAAACCCCGCTCCAAGCTGATCCTGCTTGACAGCAAGGACATCTTCTCCAAGCAGAAGCTGTTCCAGGCGGCGTGGCAGGAGCTGTATCCCAACCTCGAATGGGTGTCGCTGTCGGACGGCGGCAAGGTCACGCGCGTCGATCGCGCCACCAAAACATTCGAGACCGACTTCGGCTCGCACCAGGCCGACGTGGCCAACGTCATCCCGCCGCAGCGCGCCGGCGCGATCGCTGCCGCGGCCGGCGTCGCGGACCGCACTGGCTGGTGCCCGATCGATCCCATCACGTTCGAATCGAAG
>DASXNR010000507.1:0-46613 GCA_036494925.1 Acetobacteraceae bacterium | reverse complement strand
ATCGACTATTGGCAGACATCCCCTCCGCCAATAATATCGCAATATCAATGGCTAGTGGCCGGATAGCCGCGACCGTCCGCGCATTGCGCGCTCCCGCTGAGACGACCTCTCAGCTCGCGGCAGGTACGTAAGGAAAGGTCGTCGAGGGCTTCGAGGGGACCGAATCCTTGCCGAGCCCGAGGCTGATGGGAGTGTTCGCCGCTATGGAGAACATGACGTCCGGGGCGTTGTCCGTAAGGGATCTGCCGTTCCATTCGGCGAAGCCGAACACGGCAGGTGTACCAACTACGTACGGCAGGATGTTGGGGCAGAACCGATGCGCGATCTTATCCCCGTATGCCCTGGGGTCGTCGCAGGTTCCATTGGCGGACACGACACCGGCGATCGCGTTGGTAAGGATCTCTCCATAGGTCATGAGGTCGTCAGCCGGGCGCCCGGCGTTGAGACGATCACCGAGATCCTCGTTGTACTGGGTGAACAGCGGGTGGATCATCGGAAGGCCTACGCGGTTGATGCAACGCCATCCCCCTGCGTCGGTGGCAAGCGTTGCCACGGCCCATATCCCGATCGGGCGCTTGCCGCTCGCGCCGACGACGAAATCAGTATCGGGTACTTCCAGTACGATGGAATACACCGTGTGCCCGGCAAACAGGTTTTTCGCCTGACTCGGATTCCATCCGGACAGATCGACTACCGTTCCGTCCTGGAATGCATGGCCGACCGCGTGCAGCACATCGGGCTCGATCCAGAATGGGTCGCCAGCCTTGCCGGCCCACGCGCGCAAGCCGGCTGCCGTAGCAACGGTGTCGCCGGTTGTTCCCTGGGCGACAACGGTGCCGGCCGCATCCGGATCGACAGCATCCGCACCTCTGATGCACCGCACCACATAGCGCTGCTTTCCCTGCTCGTCTCGCTCGTCGAACGTAAGCCGATAGGTAATGTCTTCGATGGCATCACCATCGAGGTCGACCTTGAATTCGTACATGCCTTCCGGGTGGTAGCCTGGCACGGGAATGTCGCCGGCGATTGAGTGGCAGACGTTGATCACGAACACAGTGCCCGTCTCGCCCCGGAATACGTAGAGGTCCGTGATGTCGAGGCGGACGTCCTGCCGAGCGATCGGCGAGTCTAGGTGATGCGCCATGATGATCTCGCTTTCGGGTTTGCGGGCTTACCTCGGCAATATAATCTGCCGAGATCGCCATAAAACCCTCATTTGGCCGGATCGACAAGTTGGCGCCGCGAGTTCCACAGCCGAAGGCAAGCTGCGAAGGGTGACGGAGCGGGAGCCTTCGTGTTTGCCAGACAGACCGGAACAGCCCAGCATCGGGACGTCAGTAGCGAAGGCACGCAGACATGGAATTTGGCGCATCGATCTTCTTCACCGACTACTCGATCTCTCCGGCCGAACTCGCCGTCGCGCTCGAGGAGCGTGGTTTCGATTCGCTCTGGGCCGCGGAGCATTCGCACATCCCGGTGCCGCGACGCACGCCGCCGCCCGGTGGTGGTGAGTTGGCGAAACGATACTATGATGTCATGGACCCGTTCGTCACCCTGACCGCTGCCGCGGCGGCTACCAAGCAGCTCAAGGTTGCCACCGGGATCTGCCTTGTGATCCAGCGCGACACGATCCAGACGGCAAAGCTGGTCGCCTCGATCGACCAGGTGAGCGGGGGGCGGTTTTTGTTCGGCATCGGCGGCGGCTGGAACGCCGAGGAGATCGAGGCCCATGGCACCGTGTTCGTCACCCGCATGCAGAAAATGCGCGAGCAGATGGAGGCAATGAAGGAGATCTGGACCAAATCCACCGCGGAGTACAACGGCGCGATCGTCAAGGTTCCGTCGATGCAGACCTGGCCCAAGCCGACGCAGAAACCGTATCCGCCGATCCTGCTCGGTGGCGCCTTTCCGTGGGCGGCGCGACGCGCGATCCGCTACGGCGACGGCTGGTACCCGAACGCAAGCAGTGGCAATCCCGAGGAGTACCTGCCGCGCTTCCGCCAAATGGCAGTCGAGGCCGGCCGCGGGCCGGATTCGTTGCCGGTGACACTCGGCGGCGCTCCCGAAGATCTCGCCAAATTGGCACGATTCCGCGAGCTTGGGGTGGCCCGGGTGAATGTGACCCTGCCCGCGGAAGGCGCGGACCAGATACTGCCCATGCTCGACCGCTGGACAGGATTGATCGGTCAATTACGCAACTGAACCGTGCCCGTAGGGTCGGGTCGTAGTGTAGGTTTCAGCTGTGGGTCCGGATGACGCGAACCCACCGGATGAAGCTCGGCTTCTCGATCGGCAGTACCGGCTATCACTACGCCGCCTGGCGCCTGCCCGACGCTTCGCCCGATGGCGGGCTCAGCGCGCGGCACTACATCGAAAGTGCCCGCCTGGCGGAACGCGGCAAGTTCGACTTCGTCTTCATCGCCGACGTTGCGGCGATCCGCAATTTCGACGATCCACGCATCGCGCGCGACCGTGAGCAGGGCATCCTCAAACTGGAACCGACCTTGGCGCTGGCCGCCATCGCCGCGACCACCGAGCGGGTCGGGCTGATCCCGAGCGTCTCCACCACCTATAACGCGCCGTACGCCTTCGCTCGGCGGATGGCTTCGCTCGATCATATCAGCCGTGGCCGTGCCGGCTGGAACATGGTGACGAGTTGGAGCCTGGATGAAGCGCGCAACTTCAATCTCGACGCGCCAATGGATTCGGCGACCCGCCATGCGCGCGCGGTTGAGTTCGTCGAGGTGGCGAAGGGACTTTGGGACTCCTGGGACGAAGATGCGTTCGTGCGTGACAAGGCGTCCGGTATTTACTTCTACCGCGACCGCTTCCATTTCCTGGACCACAAGGGTGATTTCTTTGAAGTGCGTGGGCCGCTCGACACCGCCCGCCCGCCGCAGGGCTGTCTGCCGATCATCACCGCCGGCTCCTCGGAACAGTCGCAGGAACTGGCTGCTCGCATCGCCGATATGGTCTATGCGGGTCAGCCCAATATCAACAGCGCGAGGTCCTACTATAATTCGATCAAGCGCCGCCTGGCGAACTACGGCCGCGACCGCGATTCGCTTTTGATCATGCCCGGCATCATGCCGTTCGTCGGGCGCACGCAACAGCAAGCCGAGGACAGGTTTGCGCGTTTGCAGTCGCTGCTGGATCCGAAGGTCGCCATCGGCATGCTGGTGATCAATCATTTTCCGGACCTGACCGGCTATGATCTCGACGGCCCGGTACCGGAGGTCGCGATCACCAAGGACCAGATGAGCGAGGGCATGAAGACCAGCGCGCGCGAGCCCGAGTTCACTGCCGCACTGATGGAGCGCGCGCGGCGCGAAAAGCTGACGATACGCCAATTGTTCGACGTGATCTCCGCCGGCTTCTGGTCACTCGGCGTCATCGGCACGCCGGGCAGGATCGCCGATCTGATGGAGGAGTGGCTCACCGGCGGAGCTGCCGACGGATTCATCGTGCAGCCGCCGGACCTGCCAGGCGCCGGCATCGATTTCGTGGAACTGGTGATCCCGGAGTTGCAGCGCCGCGGTGTGTTCCGTCGCGACTACGAGGGCAGCACGCTGCGCGAAAATCTCGGCCTGCCCTGGGTACCCAGCCGTCATGCCGCACGGCGGAAGGAGCGCTCGTGATCGACAGAGCCAGGCGCAAGATGAGCCTTGGGCTGTCGATCGCCAATCTCGGCTATCATTATGCCGCATGGCGGCATCCCGACGTACCGGCTGACGGCAACATGGACTTCCGCCATTTCGTGCACTGCGCGAAGCTGGCCGAGCACGGCAAGTTCGATCTGATCTTCCTCGCCGACTCCTCGGCCGTGCGCGATCTCGACAATCCGGCGATCGCGCGCGACATGGAACATCAACTGGTCAAGCACGAACCGATGGCGCTGCTCGCGGCGATGTCCACCGTGACCAGCCGGGTCGGCCTCGTGCCGACTGCCTCGACAACCTACAACGATCCGTACAACCTCACGCGCACTCTGGCGACGCTCGACATTCTAAGCGAGGGGCGCGCCGGCTGGAACATGGTGACCAGTTTCAGCATCGACGAGGCGCGCAACTTCGGCCTTTGCGATACGCTTGACTCGACCAGCAGGCATGCGCGTGCCGCCGAGTTTGCCGAGGTGATGCTGGCGCTGTTCGACAGTTGGGAAGCCGACGCGGTGCCGCGCGACAAGCCGAGCGGCATTTATTACGACCGCCGCAAGATGCATGTGCTGGACCACGTCGGCACGCACTTCAAGGTGCGAGGGCCATTGGATGTGCCGCGCCCCCCGCAAGGCCATATTCCGATCTTTACCGCCGGTGGTTCCGATCAGGCGCAGGAACTGGCGGCACGAATCGCCGATGGGCTCTATGCCGGACAGCCCGATATCGAACGCGCGCGGGCCTACTACGCATCGGTGAAGGCGCGGCTGGCAAAATATGGCCGATCGCCGGAGGACCTCAGGATCATGCCCGGAATCATGCCCTTCGTGGGGCGAACCTTGCAGGAGGCGCAGGACAAGTTCGACATGATGCAGTCACTGGTCGATCCACGACTCGGCCTAGGCCTGCTCGTGGTCAACAGCTTTCCGGATTATACCGGATACGACATAGAAGGCCCGGTCCCCGATCTGCCATTGCCGGGCGGACGCAACAGCGAATTCACCACCGTGATGATGCAGCGCGCGCGGGCGGAGAACTGGACGATCCGTCAGCTCTACGAGCTGGTGTCGGGCGGGTTCTGGCATCTCGGCGTGGTAGGCACGCCGGCCATGATCGCCGATATGATGGAAGAGTGGTTCACCACTGGTGCGGCCGACGGCTTCAACATCCAGCCACCCTGCATCCCGGTGTCGGCCGAAGATTTCGTCGAGCTTGTCACGCCCGAGTTGCAGCGACGCGGACTGTTCCGTATTGAGTATGAGACCGCGACGCTGCGCGAGCATCTCGGTCTGCAGCCCGCCACCAATCGTCACGTCGTGCAGCGCCTTGCGGCAGCAGTAGGGGAAACGCCATGATGATCGTCGATGCGCAGATCCATATCTGGGCGAAGGGCACTCCCTCGGCACATCACCGCCAGGAACCGTATTCCAAGGACCAGGCGCTTGCCGGCATGGACGTAGCGGGCGTCGATCGTGCGGTCATCCACCCACCGATGTGGGATCCGGACTCGAACGAACTCGCCGTCGCGGCGGTTCGCGCGCATCCCGATCGGTTCGCTATCCTCGGCTGGTTCCCGCTGGATCGCCCGGAGAGTCGGTCGCTGGTCGACAGTTGGAAGCACCGGCCGGGCATGCTTGGGTTGCGCTTCTATTTCAACCAGCCTCATGAGCAGTCATGGCCGACCGACGGCACTCTCGATTGGTTGTGGCCGGCGGCCGAACGCGCAGGCTTGCCGGTTGCGCTCGCGGCGGCGTCATTCCTTCCGGTGGTCGGACAAATCGCCGAACGTCATCGCGGTCTCAAGCTGATCGTCGACCATATGGGCGTGCCTCGAGCCAGCAAGGGCGAAGTCTCTTACAAGAACCTGCCGCAGCTTCTTGCTCTCGCCAAACATCCGAACATCGCCGTCAAGGCGACAGGTCAGGCGGGCTACGCCGAGGATGGCTATCCGTTCTGCAGCATTCACCCGCACCTGCGCCGGGTCTACGACGCGTTCGGCCCGCGACGGATGTTCTGGGGGACCGACATTACCCGTATGCCGTGCTCATGGAGGCAATGTGTGACGTTGTTTACCGAGGAACTGCCCTGGCTGACGGGACAAGACCTCGAGCTCGTGATGGGACGCGCATTCTGCGACTGGATCGGCTGGGACCTGCCGCAGAACTGAAGCTATGCGCCCAGGCAGCAAACATGGGGGAAGACATCCGTGAAAGCGATGTTGCTGACAGGCCACGGCGGGTCGGAGATGTTGCGCTATGGCGATGCACCGGATCCGACACCGGCGCCTGGAGAGATCGTCGTCGATGTCCATGCGGCCAGCGTCAACGCTGCCGACTACAAGGTCCGGCTGGGCGGACGTGGTCATAATCTTCGATTTCCGCACATCCTCGGCCGCGACTTTTCCGGGGTGGTTGCGGCGACCGGCGAAGGTGTATCCGATTTCTCGGTCGGCGACGCAGTGTTCGGCGTGAATGATGCCGGTATCGAGGGGGCGTACGCGGAAAAGCTCGCCGTCAAGGCGGCGATCGTCGCGCGCAAACCCGAACGCCTGTCGCATCTGCAAGCCGCTGCGATGGCGTTGACCGGCATCACTGCCATCTGGGCGGTCGAGGACACGGCGCAGCTACAGGCCGGCGAAACTATATTGATTCAAGGTGGCGCGGGCGGCGTCGCCGGTTTTGCGATTCAGCTTGCGAGGCACCTTGGCGCCACCGTTATAACGACGACAAGCGCCGCCAATACCGATTATGTTCGCAGCCTCGGAGCCACCCGCGTGGTCGATTACAATGCCGAGGACTTCACCGAGGTCATCGCCGATTGCGATGTGGTGTTCGACACGGTTGGAGGAGGCGTGCAGGCGCGCTCGTACAGCGTCTTGAAGCCGGGTGGGCGCCTGGTCTGGGTCGCACCGGGGCCGGATGGCTTCCGCCAGCCGCGCTCGGATGTCAAAGTTTTGCGCCCGGCCGTCAGCCGCGATCGGGCGCACCTGGAGCGGATTGTGGCGTTGCTGGACGCTGGCGCGGTCGCGCCGCCGCCGATCGCGCGCTATGCTCTCGCGGATGCCGCCGAAGCGCATCGTGTCAGCGAAGCTCGTCATCTGCGGGGAAAATTGGTGCTCGCCGTTCGCTGAGCGTTCGGGACAATCAGACGAAGCGAAGAGGATAACACACATGCGCAAGTTTGCCGGGCCGGCGGGATCCGTCAGCCGCATCACCGTCGACAGTGCGGTGCTCAAGTCCAACATGCTTGGCGACCCGTCGACACGTGACGTGGCTGTATACGTTCCGGCAGGTCACGACGGCCGCGGCCTGCCGTTGCTCGTCGACCTGGTTGGCTTCACCGGCAGCGGCCTGGCCCACACGAACTGGGCCGGCTTCCAGGAGAACCTGCCGGAACGGCTCGACCGCCTCATCGGTGAACACCGCATGCCGCCGGTCGTCGTTGCCTTTCCCGACTGCTTCACCCGGCTCGGCGGCAACCAATATATCAACTCGGCCTCGATGGGTGCCTGGGAAGATTACCTGCTCAACGAAATGCTGCCGGCAGTCGAGCAGCGCTTCCGGTGCGGCGGTGACGGGCGCCGGGGCGTGTTCGGCAAGAGCTCCGGCGGTTATGGTGCCATCACGCATGCGCTGCGACATGCCGACATCTGGTCGGCCGCGGCCTGTCACTCCGGCGATATGGCGTTCGAGCTGTGCTATCTGCCTGACATGCCCGCGGTGCTGCGGGCACTGGCCGGCGTCGACAACTCGATCGAGCGTTGGTGGCAGCAGCTTGAATCAGCCCAAAAGCATCCCGAGGGTTCCTTCAAGGTGTTCAACGCTTTGGCGATGGCGGCCAGTTACGATCCGGACCCGACGCAGTTCCTTGGGATCCGGCTGCCGGTCACGTTCGATACCTGTGAGATCATCGAGGAACGCTGGGCGAATTGGCTGCGGCAAGACCCCGTGATTGCCCTTGAGTCACAGTCGAACAATCTCCGTCGCCTCAAGGCACTCTACATCGACTGTGGTGAGAAGGATCAATTCAATCTGCTGTATGGTGCGCGCAGATTTGCGCGGCGTCTGAAGCAGCTCGACATTGCCCATCGCTACGAGGAGTTCGCCGACAACCATACAAGTGTCGACTACCGCATGGATACGAGCCTGCCGTTCCTTGCCGAAGCGCTGACCCGCTGAATATCGGGCGACCGCTCGCCAACCGTCTTGACTGCCAATCCTCGCCAGCGGAACTATGCGCCGCTGATACAATTCACGCGCCGGCAAAGGAGGTTGGTATCCGCGCGCACCGGATCATTGCATGCGCGGCGTCGCTGGCTCTGGCGAGCGCCACTGCCGCACAGGCGCATGGAGTAGACGAGACGCCGACCGGCGACGAGGTCGTGCGTGATCCCACGGTGCCAGACAAGACCAATGAGAGCCTGCTACCGAAATCCCTGGACCCGGCCGCGCGGGGTCCGGCGGCGGCGGTGCTCGATCAGATGAAGATGTGGGGCGTCGGCGAGCGTCTGCCGGTCTGCTTCGCTGAGCAGGCTCCGGCAGCCATGCGTGCGCGTATCGCACACGCTGCCAACCGATGGTCCAAGTGGGCCAACCTGGTGTTCGACTTCGGCCCTTCCGCCGATGACCCCGCAATGTGCGACGCCGGGAAGCCGTACGCCATCACCATCGGCTTCAAGGACCAGGGTTCATGGTCGTACACCGGCACCGACAGCCGGCACCATGTGCCATCGATGAATCTCGGCAACATGGACGATCCGGGTTCGCGCGTCGCGCAGAACGCCCAGGAGTTCGACCGTGTCGTGCTGCACGAATTCGGCCACGCGATCGGTCTGGATCATGAGCATCAAAGTCCGAACGCGCATTGCAGCGATCAGATCGATTGGCCGGAGGCGGAGAGCTATTACAAGCAGCGCATGGGCTGGACGCCGGAACAGGTCCACGAAAATCTGGAAACGATGGATGTCCCGCTGCGCGCGGCAAAGGACGCGCTGGAGATTTCGGGCTTCGACAAGAAATCGATCATGCAGTATTCGCTGCCGCCGGAGATCTTCAAGGAGGGACGCGCGGCTGCCTGCTTCTCCACCGTCAACTACGAGCCTTCGCCGACGGACGCGAAATGGGTCGCCGGCCTGTATCCGGCCGAGGCAACTGGCCAGGTTCGTGTTAAGAAGGCGGTGCTGACGACGCTGGACAAGGTGTTCAAGGACGGCGGGGTGCCCGATGACGAGCGCAAGGCGGCGATCGCGAAGATTGCGGAAACCTTCAGCCTCACACTCAATCAGGACAACAAGGCCGGGCGCGATGTGAACGCGGTGACGATCCAGAAGCTGGAGCAGAACAGCAGCGGCGCGAATTCACCCAATATCGGGACGATCAACGGCAACGTCACATTCGGTGCGCCCCCGCCGCGTTGATCCCAGATCAGTGCCGGCATCGCCGGCCGTCCGGTATGTGAGGCGCGAACCGCTCCACCGGGCGCTTCGCATGGTTGCATGCTGCGGCGCAGCAAGGAGAAGCCTCCATGATCGGACGCCGAACGCTGTTGACCAGTACTGCCGCCGCTTTGGCCATCCCCGTGGTGACTGTGGCCTATGTGGACGAGGCTCAGCTACGCGATGTGGCGGGTGCCTTTGTGGCGCAGGCGCTGACGCAGGGCATCGCTGTTTCCGTTGCTGGTGAGCCGATGGGGTGGCTCGCGGCGTGAGCCACCTGTTCCATTCATGCTGGGCACATGCTACGCATGGCAGTAATTGAGCTGAGCTCCGCATGAATTGATAAGTGGAAGCCGAGGCTCGGGTTGGTTGGGAGGGGCGCCGTGGAACTCGATCGTCGCAGCTTTATTGTATTGAGCGGCGCCGGTCTCGCTGCAACAAGCATTGGCGCGCTGGGCTTTGGTCCCGCGGGTGAGGCGCTGGCCGCTGCGGTGCGGCCGTTCAAGCTGACGCGCACAACCGAGACGCGCAACACCTGCACCTACTGCGCTGTCGCCTGCGGCATCCTGATCTACAGCACGGGCGACGGCGCGAAGAACGCCAAGGCAAGCATCATCCACATCGAAGGCGATCCGGATCATCCGGTGAACCGCGGCACGCTGTGCCCGAAGGGCGCGGCGCTGCTCGACGTGGTGCACGCGCCTACGCGGGTGCAGTACCCGATGGTCCGTGCGCCTGGCAGCAACGAGTTCAAGCGCATCACCTGGGACGATGCGCTGGACCGCATCGCCGGGCTGATGAAGGAGGATCGCGACAGGAACTTCATCGCGAAGAACGCCGCCGGCGTCACGGTGAACCGCTGGATTTCCACCGGCATGCTGGCGGCCTCGGCCACGTCGAACGAGACCGCCTTCCTCACCTGGAAGGTGGCACGCGCCTTCGGAATGGTCGTGTTCGATAACCAGGCGCGGGTGTGACACGGACCGACGGTAGCCAGTCTGGCTCCAACATTCGGTCGAGGCGCGATGACCAACACGTGGCAGGACATCAAGAATGCCGACGTGATCCTGGTGATGGGCGGCAACGCCGCCGAGGCGCATCCGTGCGGCTTCAAATGGGTGACCGAGGCGAAGCAGCACAACCACGCCAAGCTGGTGGTGGTGGATCCACGCTTCACCCGTACCGCGTCGGTGGCGGATTTCTACGCACCGATCCGACCGGGCACCGACATCGCATTCCTCAACGGCGTGATGCGCTATCTGCTGGAGAAGGATGCGATCCAGCGCGACTACGTGCTGGCGTTCACCAACGCCTCGCTGATCGTGAAGGAAGGCTACGGATTCCAGGACGGTCTGTTCAGCGGCTTCTCGCCTGAGACGAAGGACTACGACCGGTCAAGCTGGGATTACGAAATCGGCGAGGATGGCTTCGCCAAGAGCGATCCCACGCTGACCGATCCACGCTGCGTCATCAACCTGCTGAAACAGCACGTATCGCGCTACACGCCGGAAACGGTGTCGCGCATCTGCGGTACGCCGCAGGAAAAACTCTTGACGGTGTGCGAGCTGATCGCCTCCACCGCCGCGGCGGACAAGGCGCTGACCTCGATGTATGCCCTTGGCTGGACGCAGCACTCGGTAGGCAGCCAGAATATTCGCGCCATGGCGGTGGTGCAGCTGCTGCTTGGCAATATCGGCGTTGCCGGCGGCGGAATGAACGCGTTGCGAGGGCATTCCAATATCCAGGGCCTCACCGACATGGGACTGCTGTCCAACCTGATGCCCGGCTACCTGAACCTTCCGAAGGACAGCGAGCCGACGCTGTCCGACTACATGAAGACGCGCGGCTTCAAGCCGCTGCGGCCCGGACAGACCAGCTACTGGCAGAACTACCGCAAGTTCCTGGTGAGCTTCCAGAAGTCGATCTATGGCGAAGCGGCGACGGCGGACAACGACTGGGCCTACGACTATCTGCCCAAGCTGGATGTGCCCGGTTACGACATCCTGCGCGCCTTCGACATGATGTTCGCCGGCAAGATCAACGGCTACATCTGCCAGGGCTTCAACCCGCTGCAGTCGTTCCCCAACAAGAAGAAGATCCGTGCCGCGCTGGGGAAGCTGAAGTTCCTGGTGGTGATGGATCCGCTGGAGACCGAGACCGCGCATTTCTGGCAGGACCACGGCGACAAGAACCCATCGGATCCTTCGCAGATCGCCACCGAGGTGTTCCTGCTGCCGACCACATGTTTTGCCGAGGAGGACGGCAGCCTGACCAACTCCTCGCGCTGGCTGCAATGGCACTGGAAGGCGGCCGACGCACCGGGTCAGGCACGCAGCGATATCGCGATCATGTCCGGCCTGTTCCGGCGAATGCGCGACATGTACCGCAAGGACGGCGGTGCGTTTCCAGATCCGATCCTCAATTTGACCTGGAACTACACCGACCCGATCGCGCCTGGTCCGGATGAGCTGGCGCGCGAGATCAACGGCCGGGCGCTGGTCGACGTGAAGGACGCCGGCGGTGCCGTGCTGCTGCGCGCGGGCCAATTGCTCGACGGCTTCGCGCAGTTGCGCGATGACGGCACCACCGCATCCGGCTGCTGGATTTACTCGGGCTGCTGGACCGAGCGCGGCAACACGATGGCGCGGCGCGATGCCACCGATCCACGCGAGCAGGGTCTGGCGCCGAACTGGGCGTTCGCCTGGCCGGCCAACCGGCGGATTCTATACAACCGTGCCAGCGCCGATGCGTCCGGCAAGCCCTGGAATCCGGCCAAGGCGCTGATCCAGTGGAACGGCAGTTCCTGGACCGGCATCGACGTTCCCGACTATGCGCCGACCAACAAGCCGGAGGCCGGCGTGGGGCCGTTCATCATGCTGGCGGAAGGCATGGCGCGGCTGTTCGCGCGCGACCAGATGCGCGAGGGACCGTTCCCCGAGCATTACGAACCGTTCGAGAGTCCGATCGCGAACCCGTTGCATCCGAAAGTATCGGCCAATCCGGTGGCGCGCGTATTCGCCGGCGACGCGGCGGAGTTCGGCACCGCGGACAAGTTCCCCTATGTCGCCACGACTTATCGCCTGACCGAGCATTTCCACTTCTGGACCAAGCACGCGAAGATCAATGCGATCCTTCAGCCGGAAGAATTCATTGAAATCGGCGAGGCGCTGGCTACGGAGAAAGGTATCGGTCAGGGCGACTGGGTCAGGCTCTCGTCCAATCGCGGCTCCGTCGTCGCCAAGGCCTATGTGACCAAGCGCCTGAAGCCGATGACGGTGGACGGCAAACCGGTGCACACGATCGGCATGCCGATCCACTGGGGCTTCACCGGCCATGCACACAAGGGCTTCGGTGCCAACGTGCTTACGCCGTTCGTCGGCGATGCAAATTCGGAGACCCCGGAATTCAAGGCGTTCCTGGTGAACGTCGAGAAGACCGCGGTCCCGGTGTCCTGAGGAACAGCGAGCATGGCCGATTTTCAGTCGCTCGACGTCGTCCGCCGCTCGGCTTCCACCGAAATCCCGCCACAGGTCCGCACCCTGCCCGAGGTGGCAAAGCTGATCGATGTCAGCCGCTGCATCGGCTGCAAGGCTTGTCAGGCTGCGTGCATGGAATGGAACGATCTGCGTCAGGACATCGGCACGTTCGAGGGCAGCTACGACAATCCTGCCGATCTCTCGCCCGCCACCTGGACGCTGATGCGGTTCACCGAATGGGAGGATCCGCAGGGCAACCTCGAGTGGCTGATCCGCAAGGACGGCTGCATGCACTGTGGCGATCCCGGGTGCCTGAAGGCGTGCCCGTCACCCGGTGCGATCGTGCAATATGCCAACGGCATCGTCGATTTCATCAGCGAGAACTGCATCGGCTGCGGCTACTGCATCAAGGGATGTCCGTTCAACATCCCCCGCCTCAGTCAGGCGGACCAGAAGGTCTACAAGTGCACGCTGTGCAGCGACCGGGTTGCGGTCGGTCAGGAGCCGGCCTGCGCCAAGTCGTGCCCGACCGGCGCGATCGTGTTCGGCACCAAGTCCGACATGACGGCGTGGGCCGGCGAGCGGATCGAGGACCTGAAGTCGCGCGGCTTCGAGCAGGCGGGGTTGTACGACCCGCCGGGCGTCGGCGGCACGCACGTGATGTATGTGCTGCATCACGCCGACACGCCGTCGATCTATGCCGGGCTGCCGGACCATCCGCATATCAGCCGGCTGGTGCAGGCCTGGAAAGGCGTGATGAAGCCGATCGCCATGGCGGGCCTCGCGTTCACCGCGGTCGTGGGTTTTGTACATTGGATTGCCGCCGGGCCGAATGAGGTGCAGCCGGAAGACGAAGCGAAGGGCCGCGACGTGCTGGACAACAAGCGATGAGACAGCCGCCGGGAACGCTGGCGCGTTACACCACGGCCGCGCGGATCAATCACTGGATCACCGCTGGCTGCCTGATCCTGCTCGCGCTGTCGGGCATGGCGCTGTTTCATCCGTCGCTGTTCTTCCTTACAAGTTTGTTCGGCGGCGGTGCCTATACGCGGGCGATCCATCCCTGGTTCGGCAGCGTGCTGCTGATCAGCTTCGCGCTGCTGTTCATCCGTTTTGTGCGGCACAATCTGTGGCACCGCGACGATACGCGATGGATCGGCGCGATCCGCCATGTGCTGACGAACGATGAGGAGCACGCGCCGGAGGTCGGTCGCTACAATGCGGGACAGAAGCTGGTGTTCTGGGGGATGACCCTGCTGATCCTGGTGCTGTTCGCGTCAGGACTGGTGATCTGGGACACGTACTTCTTCCCCTACACCACGATCGAACAGAAGCGCATCGCACAGCTCCTGCACAGCCTGGCTGCGGTGGCGATCATCGGGGTCTGGATCGTCCACGTCTATGCCGCGCTGTGGGTGCGCGGCACGGTGCAGGGGATGACGCGGGGCGTGGTCACCGCGGGCTGGTCATGGCGGCATCACCGCAAGTGGCTGCGCGAGTCGGCGCAGCGCCATTAGAGTGGCTTCAGGCAAACCGGAATCGCAGCAGCAGGGATGATGGGTTTCGCTGCAGCGTGATCGCATGGTGCGGCGGACTTCGGAACCAGGAGATTAGTGGTGGAACTGGAACTGCACGATGCAGGTCTCGCCGCGCCGTGTCGACGATGAGCGGTCGGCGTTGTGGCGCAGCAGGAAACCGGCGAGCTGGCGCACGCCGTCCTCGCTGTGGGCGATCTCGTCCGGCGTCGGCCGCCGGTCGGGGAGTTCCAGCGGGCCGCCGGCGTAGCGCGCTTCCACCGCAAGGTCGAACTCGTTGAAGCTGCCCGACAGCGCGATCGGTCCACGCGGCTCGCAGGTGTCGGCGATCACCTCGATCAACTGCTGCGCGGCGTAGTTCGCACGCGCGATAACGTCGCGCCGCGCGCCCCACATCCCGCCGCATCCATCCATGAAGCTGTGGATCGCGTCGTAGTCGATCGCGTACGGATCGATGCGCAGCTCGGATCGGCGGCGCGTGCCGATGCGGAATACCGCGTTGAGACCGAACCCGACGAAGGTGCCGAGTACCAAAGGCGAACCGACAAGCGGCTCGATCGAGGCCGGCAGCGCGTGGAAGAAGCCGGGAAACGCCTCGACGGCAAGGCCGGTCAGGATCGCCATGCCCACCACCAGCGTGCGCCGTGTGTCCAGCATGCGGGAGGCGATCGTCTCGATGCCGCCCTTGATGATGGCACAGGAGGTGAAGATGAAGGTGGCACCGATCACCGCCTCCGGCATCAGCGTGAAGAAGCGCATCAGGCCGGGGATGAACGCCATCACCACGAAGATCCCGCTGATCGCATAGGCGACGACGCGTGAAGCGACCCCGGTGGCTTCGCTGAGGCCGACCGACGACGCGCTGACATTGACTCCGAACACGCAGAACGCACCGGACAGCCCGGTGGTGATGCCGTCGGCCAACACGCCGCCCCCGATCCGCTTCAGGTTGGGCCGCACCCAGTCGGCGTCGGCGAACTTTTCCGCCGCGGTCAGCAGTGCCGCCGCCTTCAGCGTGTTGGCCAGTGCGGCGATGAGGAACGGCGCGATCAGCACCGGTTCGAACGACCAGGCGAAATAGCCCACATGGGGCAATTGCACCGGCGGCAGTCCGGCGAGCTGAGCGAGCTCTTGCTGGCGCACCAGCCCGGCGGGGAAGGCCGCGGCGTAGCCGACGATCATCCCGATCAGCGCGCAGGACGCACGTACGATGCCCTTGCCCCAAACGTTCAATGCGATGGTGACCAGCAGCGTGATTGTCGCCACTGCCCAGTGGCGCGGATCGGCATGCTCGCTGCCAGGCACCAGCAGATAGCGATAGCCGACCATGCCGTTGCCGATTGCCACCAGCAGGATCACCACGCCGGCAAGCTCCGGCGGCAGCAGCGAACGCAGCCGATGCAGCGAGCGCGACAGCAGCGCTTCCACGGCGCCGCCGAAGATCGTCATACCGCCCATCAGCGCCAGGCCGCCAAGCCGCACCGCCTCGAGCGACGGGCCGACATAGACCGCGGTCATGACGCTCGGCGCCAGATAGCCGCTGCCGATCGGGCCTTTCGGCAGCGCCTGTAGCGTGGTGCCGATCGCCAGGATGATCATCGACCAGCTCAAAACGCTGTCGGCCACGTCGGCCGAGACATGCGCCTCGCGCGTCATGATCAGCGGGAAAACCAGGAAGCCCGCCAGCACCGCGACATATTGCAGCGCGTTGACGATGATGACGGACGTCGGCGGGATATCGTCCACGCCGTATTGCAGGTTGGCAGGCTTCCGGGTCATTCGAACCGCCAAGTGCCGACCGGATCGGGGCGAGTCAAGGGACTTGCATGGCGTCGGTACGCGCGTTGTATTGCCGGCATGGCAGCGGGCAGCGGACCTCGGATCGTCGGCGGACGCATCGGCGATCCGACACGCGAAGCCGTCGGCCAGCCGGTGCCGGTGATTCTGCCGGTGCCAGGTGTCCTGTTCCTGCGCCGCGCCGAGCGGCTGGAGTCGCTGGCGGCAGATCATCCGATGGCGGATTGGCTGCGCTTCATGGCGCGGCTCGCGCGCGGACAGCACGATAGTGTGGCGGCACTGCCCGCGGCTGAGTTGGTTGCGCTGACCGAGGGCGAGCCGCCGCTAGCCTATGACCGCCATCGCCGCGATGCATCCTGGCAGTTAGGCCTTGAGCGCGTGCTGCGGGCGGCGGAAGACGGCACCCTCCCGGCTCAGGCGCGCGCTGCGATCCACGCGCTGCATGCGCATGGCGCGGCCGCGGTAGAGCTGCTGGCGAACTCGTATCTATCTGGTGATATACAAAAAGCGGAGAGCGGCGAGGCGGTGCTCATCGCGGCCGCGCTTGCGGCGTATTTCGCGCATCGCGCCGCCGTGTTGCCCGCGACCGACGTGCATCTGCTGGCACAGCGCGGGCGCTGTCCGGTGTGCGGCTTCGCGCCGGTGGCAGGTGTGGTGACCGCCGCAGGCCAGGCGCCGGGGGTGCGCTATCTGCACTGCGGTCTGTGCGCGACGGCGTGGAACCATGTGCGCGCGGTGTGCATCACCTGTGGCGGTTCGCGCGGGCTCGCGCTGCACGGCATCGAGGGCGGCGATGGTGTGGTGCAGGCGGAGACCTGCGAGGAATGCCGCACCTACGTGAAGATGCTGTACCAGGCGAAGGACATGGCGACGGAACCAATGGCGGACGATCTGGCCTCGCTTGGGCTGGATATGCTGGTCGGCGAAGCGGGGTACCAGCGACATGCGGCGAACCCGTTGGTGATCGGCGGGTCGTGACAGGTAACGCATGATCATCGGCACCGCTGGGCATGTCGATCACGGCAAGACCGCGCTGGTGAAGGCGCTGACCGGCATCGATGCCGATCGTTTGGCCGAGGAGAAGCGACGCGGCATCACAATCGATCTCGGTTACGCCTATACCGACGCGTTCGGCTTCGTCGATGTGCCGGGGCATGAGCGGTTCGTACACACCATGCTGGCCGGCGCCAGCGGCGTCGATGCGGCATTGCTGGTGGTGGCACTCGACGATGGCGTGATGCCGCAGACCCGCGAGCACGTACAGATCCTGCAATTGCTCGGCATCGATCGCGGCGTGATCGCGTTGACCAAGTCAGATTTGGCATCCGGTCGCGCAGCAGAGGTCGGTGCCGAGGTGCGAGCGCTGCTGGCGCAAACCGCGCTCGCATCCGCGCCACTGCTGCCGGTGTCCGCGATGACCGGCGACGGAATTGAGGCATTGCGGTCGGCACTGCTCACGCTCGGCCCCCGGCAACGCGATGCCGAACTGCATCCGCGCCTCGCGGTCGATCGAGCCTTCACGCTGACCGGCGCGGGTCTTGTCGTCACCGGCACGCTCGTTTCTGGCCGGATCTGCGTCGAAGACCGTCTGATGCTGTCACCGCCCGGCATCGAACTGCGTGTGCGCGGACTGCATGCGCAGAACCGGCCGGCGGATGCGGCGGTCGCCGGCCAACGCGTGGCACTGAACGTCACCGCTCCTCGGCTATCGAAGGATGTGGTGACCCGCGGTGATTGGGTACTGCACCCCGAGGTGCACGCGCCGACCGCGCGTTTCGACATCCGCATGACCTTGCTGGCCGAGGAGGCGCGTGCGCTGCGTGCGGATGCGCCGGTGCATCTGCATCTCGGCGCGGCGCACGTGACGGCACGCGTCGCGGTGCTGAATGCCGAACGGATCGAACCGGGCAGCACGGTGCTCGCACGCCTGACACTCGATCGGCCGATCGGCGCGCTGGCGCGCGATCGGTTGGTGCTGCGCGATGCGGCGGCGACCCGCACCATCGGCGGCGGAGTGGTGATCGATCCGTTCCCGCCACGACGTGGCCGACGCACACCGGAACGGCTTGAACAGCTGGCGGCTCTGGATCGGCACGATCCGGCCGATGCATTGCGTGCACTGCTGGCCCTGCCGCCTGGCTGGACCGACCGCGCCGCGTACTTGCGCGCGCGCATTTTGCCGCCGTCGATGCTGTCGTCCACGACCGCGATCGCGGTCGGCGACCTGCTGATGACACCGGCTACGCTCGACGCGATGCGCGATGGCGTCGTCGCACATCTGGCCGCGCATCATGCTGCGGCCCCGGATCAGCCGGGGCTGCAATTCGAGCGGCTGCGTTTGGCGACGCCGGGCCGCCCGTCGGTGGCGGCGTTTCGTACTGTCGTCGAGTCGCTGTTCCGGCGCGGCGCGATGGAACAGGACGGTCCGTGGCTCCGGCTGCCCTCACATCGCGCCACGCTGTCGGCGCAGGACGAACGGGTGTGGCGGCAGGCGAGCGAATTGATCGCCGCCGAGCGCTTTCGTCCGCCGCGGACGCGCGATCTGGCGCGGTCGCTGTCGGTGCCGGAGCCGGCGATGCGTGCCACGCTGAAGCGCGTGCAGCGATTGGGCCGGTTGATCGAGGTGGCGCCCGATCAGTTCTTTCTCAGCGAGACCGTCGCGGAGATGCTCGGTGCCGCCGCGCAACTGGCCGAGGCCGATCCCGCCGGCACGGTTACCGCCGCGGCATTTCGCGACCGGTTGGCGAACGGCAGGAAGGTCGCGATCCAGGTGCTGGAGTTCTTCGACCGCGCCGGTGTCACTGTGCGGATCGGGGACGAGAGGCGTGTGCGGGCCGACCGGATCAGCTTGTTTGGTCCGACATCTTAGGCGAATGCCAGGATCACGACCCCGCCGCAGATCAACGCGATCGCCGCCAGGTGTGTGATGCCGAGTGCCTCGCCAAACGCGTAATGACCGATCAGCGCCGCGGCAACGTACGAGATGGCGGTGCAAGGCAGGGCGCGCGACATCGGGATGCGGCGCAGTGCCACGATGTACAGAATCGCTGCGCCACCGTACAGGGCCAGCCCGATCACAGTACGCCAATCCAGCAGTTGGGCAATGAAATTGGCCGTACCTGCGCCGGCTTTCAGCAAGGCGTTGCCCGCCATGCTCACCGCGATCCCGGCGAACAGCGTGACCCAGTAGAACGTCACGCGTCGGCGCGCTCGGCCGCCGCATTGCGCTCGACCGAGCGCACCGTGCCCTGCGGCTTGCCGTTCGCCGACAGGAAGGTGCGCCCGACGTATTCGCCGAGCACGCCCAGGATCATCGATTGCACGCCGGAGACCAGCATGATCACCGTCATCGTCGAGGCCCAACCGGATGGCGTATCGTGCAGGAACAGTGCCTCGACGATCGTGGCCACCGCGCCCGCCGCGCCGAGCAGCGCCATGAACACACCGGCATAGATGGCAAGTCGCAGTGGCGCCAGCGAGAAGCTGGTCGCCAGGTTCAGCCACAGCCGCACCAGGCGCGCGAGATTGTAGTTCGAGCGGCCCTCGACACGCGGCAGGTGACGCACCTCGATGCTGTCGATCCGCTGCGTCACCTGCATGAGCAGTCCATCGACGTAGGGGTATGGACCCTGGTAGCGCGTCACCGACCGCACCACGAATGCCGACATGCAGCGGAACGACGACAGATAGACACCCTTCGGCTTGTCGAGCAGACGATCCGCCACCGCATTGGCGAAGCGGCTGCCGATGTTTCGCCAGCCGGCATGCTGCTTGACCGCGTAACGTGTGTAGACAACGTCCCAGTTGCCGAGTCGTGCATGATCGTAGAGCCGGACCACCTCCTCGGGCGGGTTCTGCAGATCGTCATCCATCGTTATCACGTAGGCGCCGCTGGTGTGTCGCAAGCCGGTCATGACCGCGTTGTGCTCGCCGAAGTTACGTGCGTGCTCGATATAGGTCAGCGGCACCTTGGCGCGCTGTACCAGCTCCTGGCACACCTCGCCGGAATTGTCCGGGCTGCCGTCGTTGACCAGTACGATCTCCAGTCCATCGGCGGGGTGCAGCGCGGACAGTGCTTCGACCAGGCGCCCGATCGTGGTGGCACCGCGATACACCGGGATGACGATAGAAAGGCCGATGCCGACCGACTGCGCCGGGGCAGCGGACACGCGATAACGCAGGTCAGTCTCGTCGTTCATGGTCGCTCCGCGGTCGCCAGCACCGACCCGCCGGCGGGCAGGCGGAAGGGCAGGCGACGCTCGATCTCTGTCATCGCATGAAGTGTCGCATCCAGCCATGGCGGAAACGGGGCGACATCCGAGGCCGCCGCATGGCGCGCGAGAAGCTTGCGCTGCGCCACCATGAACGGCAGCAGCAGACCGTTCCAGTAGCCCGCACGCGCGCGGACGAATCCGGCGTCGCACAGCATGGTCGTGAGTTGACGTGCGGTGCAGCGGCGGACGTTATGCACCAGCCGGTCGTGGGCCGACAGCAGCCAGGAGTAGGCCGGCATATTGAGGATCAGCGTGCCGGCCGGACGCAGTACACGCCGCAGTTCGGCCAGCGCCTGCGCCGGATCGACCGCGCCGTGGCACAGCAGATCGGCGGCGACCGCGGCATCGAAGCTCGCATCGGCGAACGGCAGCAGGTTGACACTGCCGCGTGCGATCGGCGCACCGGATTTGGCGGCGGCGCGACGGCACGCCGGCTCGGCCCATTCCACGCCGACCGCCCGCAGGTCGGGCCGCGCGGCTTGCAGGTAAGCCAGCAGTCCGCCGGTGCCGCAACCCGCGTCGAGGACAGCGCCGTGAACGCCGGCAAGCGCGTCCAATAGCCGCCGATGCAGCGCGCGGTACCACCACATGTGGCCCTCGGCCGCGTCCATCAGCGCGTATTCCGCCGGCTCCATCCGCATCGTCTGCCTTGCCGCCGCCGCGTCCGCAAGGCAAGGATGCTGCGGTGGCCCAGGGGGAACGTGCCGTTGGCTGATGTCGTGCCGCAAGCCGTGGCGGCGCCCGCGCCGCGCATCCTGACCGACAACGCATCCGACACGTTGCGCGGCATCGCGCTGGCGATGGTGGCTTACCTGATCTGGACCCTGGGCGATGTGACGGCGAAGCTGGTGCTGCCCGTTGTGGGGGTCGCCGCCGCGATGCTGTGGCGCGGCGCGTTCGGCATGGTGACCGTGGCGGCGGTGACGGTGGGCCGGCCCGGCGGGACCGGCTGGCGGCGGCTGGTGCCGCGACGCTGGGGTTTGGTGCTGGCGCGCAGCGTGCTGTCCTCATTCGTATCGGTGACCTGGTACATTTCCTGGCTGTCGATGAGCCTCGCCGATACCTATGCGGTGGGGTTTACCGCCCCGCTGATCATGACCGTGCTGGCGGTGCCGATGCTGGGGGAGCGGATCCGCTGGCGGCGGGCGCTGTCCACGCTGGTGGGTTTCGGCGGCGTGCTGATCATGCTCCGTCCGGGAGGCGATCTGTGGACCCCGGTGGTGGTGCTGCTGCTGGCCGGCACGCTGGTGATGGCGCTGACGCGCATTATGACGCGGCAGTTGACCACCACCGAAACCCCGGAGTGCCAGGCGTTCTGGCTGCTGATCTGCCATACGGTGACGGGGTTCCTGCTGCTGTCGACGTTTCCGGGTTCCGGGTCGATCGGTGCGGCTGGCTGGCTGGCGCTGGGGTTCCTGGGACTGTCGAGCGGGCTGGCGCATTGCGTGTTCGCGCGCAGCTATGCATTGGCGCCGATCTCGGCACTGGCGCCATACGAATACACGATGCTGCCGTGGGGCGTCCTTGCCGGCTTCCTGGTGTTCGGCGAACTGCCGTCGTGGAACACGCTGGTGGGTGCCGTGGTGGTGGCGGCGTCGGGGTCCTACAACGTGTATCGCGAGCGGGTGCGCCGGGCGGAGGAACGTGCGGCGGCAGCCTGAGCGTTACCGCCGCACGTAGCGCTTGCAGCGGAGCACCAGCAGATCGCGGAAATGCGGCCGCATCCGCTCGGTCCAGGGCGTGCCGCCTGCCGTCTTCCAGGCGTCGCTGCCTGCCACGTCCGGTCCGGTCAGGTGATACAGCGCCAGGTATTTGCGCTCACGGTCAGCCGCCTCCGAACTGTAGCGCCGCGCGCACAGCACGCCTGGCACCGCGCCGAGTTGCGGCAGGTGTTCGGCGTTGTACCACTCGTTGAATTCGGGTTCCGCCGCCGGGTCGACGTTCATCGAAGCGACCAGCAGACCGCCGGCGCCGGCGGGTGCGGCGAGTTCGCCCGGCAGCAGTTGTTCGCCGGTGAAGCGCAAGATACGGTGAGCGATCGCCGTGACACGCTTGGTCCAGACCGAGGCGTTGTCGCCGCCGATCGCCAGGTACGGCGCGCTTTGCAGCGCGCCGAGGGTGGCGAGATCGTAGGTGGCGACGGCGACGTTCGGATTCTCCTCGCCGATCCAGCGCTCGGCGTTGATGAAGCCCGGGACGCGCAGCCGCTCCGGGATGTGCTCGAGGTCGTACCAGTCGTGGAACTCGTCGGCCTGGGTGGCCGAAAAGTCGAACGACGCGAACAGCAGCCCCTTGGCCATGGCTTCCTCCGGTGTTCGGGTTGGACCGATCCTGCCCCCTCGACGCGCCGGCGGAAATCCCCCATCTGTTGGACATGTCCCAGACCTTGCTTCGCCCATCGTCGCGAGTCCCGTTCATCCCGGAGAAGCAGCCGGCGAAGCCGCTGACCCGTCGGATGAAGGTAGTGTCCGAGTACGAGCCGAACGGCGATCAGCCGGCTGCCATCACCGAGTTGGTGTCCGGCGTGCGCCAGGACGAACGCGACCAGGTGCTGCTGGGCGTGACCGGCTCGGGCAAGACCTTCACCATGGCCAAGGTGATCGAGGCGGTGCAGAAGCCGACCCTGATCCTGGCGCCGAACAAGACGCTGGCGGCGCAGCTGTACGGCGAGATGAAAAGCTTCTTCCCGGACAACGCGGTGGAATATTTCGTTTCGTATTACGACTACTACCAGCCGGAGGCGTATGTCCCGCGGACCGACACCTACATTGAGAAGGACGCGCAGATCAACGAGCAGATCGACCGCATGCGCCACGCCGCGACGCAGGCGCTGCTGGAGCGCAACGATGTCGTCGTGGTCGCCTCGGTGTCCTGCATCTACGGCATCGGTTCGGTCGAGACCTATGCAAGGATGGTGGTGAAGCTGGAGACTGGCGGGCGGATCGATCGCGATGCGCTGGCCAAGGGTCTGGTGGACCTGCAGTACCGCCGCAACGACTCGGCATTCCAGCGCGGCACGTTCCGCCTGCGCGGTGAAACCGTGGACATCTTTCCCAGCCACTACGAGGACCGCGCCTGGCGCATCACGCTGTTTGGCGACGAAGTGGAGGCGATCCACGAATTCGATCCGCTGACCGGCGAGAAGGCCGCCGCACTGAGCGAGATCACGGTGTACGCCAACAGCCACTACGTCACGCCGCGGCCGACGCTGACCCAGGCGATCCGCGACATCAAGGTGGAGCTGAAGGCGCGGCTGGAGGAACTGACCGCGGAAGGCAAGCTGTTGGAGGTGGAACGGCTGAGCCAGCGCACGACGTTCGATATCGAAATGATGGAAACGACCGGCTCCTGCAAGGGCATCGAGAACTATTCGCGCTACCTGACCGGCCGCAATCCCGGCGATCCGCCGCCGACGCTGTTCGAATACCTGCCGGAGAACGCGTTGCTGATCGTCGATGAAAGCCACGTGACGGTGCCACAGCTTGGCGGCATGTTCCGCGGCGACTTCAACCGCAAGTCGATCCTGGCGGAGTTCGGTTTCCGGCTGCCGTCGTGCGTGGACAACCGGCCGTTGAAATTCGAGGAGTGGGAGACCTATCGGCCGCTGAGCATCTTCGTCTCGGCCACGCCGGGCCCGTGGGAGATGGAACGCACCGCCGGCGTGTTCGCCGAACAGGTGATCCGCCCTACCGGACTGATCGATCCGGTGACCGAGGTGAGGCCTGTGGAGCACCAGGTCGACGATTTGCTGGCCGAATGCCGAGCGGTGGCGGCGCAGGGGATGCGCGTCCTGGTGACGACGCTGACCAAGCGTATGGCGGAGGATCTCACCGACTACCTGACCGAACACGGCGTGAAGGTGCGCTATCTGCACTCTGACATCGACACGCTGGAGCGGATCGAGATCATCCGCGACCTGCGGCTGGGCGTGTTCGACGTGCTGGTGGGGATCAACCTGCTGCGCGAGGGTCTCGACATTCCCGAATGCGCGCTGGTGGCGATCCTGGATGCAGACAAGGAAGGTTTTTTGCGTTCGCAGACCTCGCTGGTGCAGACCATCGGCCGCGCCGCGCGCAACATCGACGGCCGGGTGATCCTGTATGCCGACACGATGACCAACAGCCTGCGCCACGCGATCGAGGAGACCGAGCGGCGGCGCAGCAAGCAGCGGGCGTGGAACGAGGCGCACGGCATCACGCCGGTTTCCATCAAGCGGCAGATCGGCCGCGTGCTGGAGAGCGTGTTCGAGCAGGACTACGTCACGGTGGCGCCGATCAAGGATGCCGGCGTTGCCGAATTTGTCGGCAAGGACCTGAAGGCTGCGATCGCCGATCTGGAGAAGCGGATGCGGGGTGCCGCGGCCGATCTTGAGTTCGAGGAGGCAGGGCGGCTGCGCGACGAGATCCGCCGGCTGGAGGCGCTGGATCTGGGCCTGGAACCGCCGCCGGCGCCGAGTGCGTCGCTGCGCCCCAAACGGGATCGGACGCCTGAGCCGATGGGGCCGGGCGGCGGCGGGTATGATCCAAGCAAGCGGCGCGGGCGAGGGGGGATGCGACGGCGCGGGCCGTGACGCTGCGAATGGCCGGCCAAATTGCCGACGCCTGTGGTTCCGACGCTACCGCGCGGTATCCAGAGCGGCTCGCTGCGCCGACAGGACCTCCCGCAGCTTGGCGTCGAGCGCCTCTGCGGTAAAAGGCTTCGGGAGAAGCTGCACGCCGGCATCGAGGATGCCACCGTGGATGATGGCATTCGGCGTGTATCCGGTCGTGAACAGGACTTGGAGATCAGGGTAGACTCGGCTGGCTTCGGCCGCCAATTTGCGCCCGTCGGTGCCGCCGGGCAGCACGACGTCGGTGAACAGCACCGCCACCTCGGGGTGCCCATGAAGCAATTGCAGCGCGCTGGCCGCATCGCGCGCCGCCAGAACCTCGTATCCCAAATCACGCAGGAACCCGACCGATACATTGCGAACCGCTTCGTCGTCCTCGACGACAAGCACGGTCTTTCCGCCGCCCGCCGGCTCCCGCGCGGGTGTTGTCTGTTCCGATAACGGAATTTCGATGCCAGCCGGGCCACGTGGCAGATACAACTTGATCGACGTGCCGACCCCGAGCTCGCTGTATATTTTGACGTGCCCGCCGGATTGCTTCGCGAAGCCGTAAACCATGCTGAGACCCAGGCCAGTGCCCATTCCCGTCGGTTTGGTCGTGAAGAACGGATCGAAGGCCCGCGCAATGGTGTCCGGCGACATGCCGGTTCCGGTGTCGGTAACGGCCAACATGACGTATTGTCCGGCCTGCACTTCGGGGTGCGCGGCGGCATAAGCGGAATCCAGCGATGTATTGGCGGTTTCGATGGTCAATCGACCCCCGTCCGGCATGGCGTCGCGGGCATTGACGGCGAGATTGAGCAGGCAGTTTTCCAGTTGGACGGGGTCGGTACGGGTCGGCCACAGCCCGCCCGCCAGCACGGATTCTATTTCGATATGTTCTCCGAGCGTGCGAACGAGCAGTTCCGACATGCCGGCGACCAGCCGGTTCAGGTTGACAGTCTGCATCGTCAAGGGTTGCTGCCGTGCAAACGCCAGCAGGCGGTGGGTCAGTCGTGTCGCGCGCTGCACCGCCTCGTGCCCCAGGGCGCTGTATCGCCTGGTACGTTCGTCGGGCGCGGGAATCGCCTTGATCAGGTACTCGATACTTCCTCCAATCGCGGTCAGAAGGTTGTTGAAGTCGTGCGCAATACCGCCGGTCAGCCGACCGATCGCCTCCATCTTCTGCGTCTGGCGCAATGCGTCCTCGACCTCTTCCCGCCGGCGCACCTCGGTGCGCAACAGATCGAGCGCCGCATGGACTTTGCGATCGCGACGTGCAGCGACGATCGAGAGCGCGAAAAGGGCCAGCGTAGCGGGAATACCGAAATAGAGATGCGTCTGTATGGCACTGAGCCAATCGCTGGTGAGACCTGTGAAGCGCTGTGACGCAACGACGTAGAATGGCGTGCCCTCCACTCGGCGGTAGGTGATCAGCCGACGCAGGCCATCGTTGGTTGAGGTGGCCTCGTAGATGCCGCGATCGGGGTTTTTCGCGATTCTCGCCAGGAATGATTCGGTCGCGTGAAGGCCCTCGCCCGGACGGACCGGCTGCGGCCAGCGCACCAGGAATTCCCCGTCGGACCGAAACAACACGATGGTCACGCCGTCCGGGGTTTCGTCCGCAATGCCGTTCCGGACCCAATAGTCCTCGAAATATTGCGGACGTACCGACACGGCGACGGAGCCGGCGAACCGACCGTCCGGACTGCGCCGGGCAGACGCGACAATGAACGTCGGTGTTTTGTCGATCCGGCTGATCAGCAACGAACTCACCGTGACATCCGACTGGCGGGACGCCAACAACCTGAAGTAGTCGCGGTCGGCAGTGTTGATCGCGCGCTGGACAGGATACCCCTGCGCACTGACCAACGGGTGACCATCGGCGTTCAGAACGAACAGGTCCCTTACCTGTGGCAGGTGCCCGATCACGTCCGCGAACTGTTGGTGGAGGGAAAATTCCTTCGCGGTGATGTCGCTATCGGATGCATCCCCGACTGACATGGCGGCAGTCTTCATGAGCAGCTGATAGGTCTCGAACACTCGCGCGGTGTTCTCGTGCACAAGATCAACGCTGCGGGTGAGCTCGGCTCGCGCCGCGGTCGTGGTGGCGTGCCAGATCAGGTAGCCGCCACCGGCGAGAATGGTCAGTGGCAACAGCAGCGACGCCGCGATGATCAGCCGGTGGAGGGTTTCCGTGTCGGATCGCCACGACGTCAACCAGGCGGCCCTGGGAAATGGTCCGCGGGAGCCTGTTAGCGGTTCGGTCGGCGACGCGGAATCCATATTGCCACCCGATACGAACAGAAATTGCCGCGCTCGTAACGGCTGCCCTTGACGCTATCAACCGGGTGGCGATGCGGCAATCTGCTAACCTCTCAACGTAAGTGCACAACTCTTTGAGGAGACGGGACCGGCAATCCTGGATCGCCTAGAGTCCCACCACCTCGATCGAGGTCGACTTGATCAGCGCCAGCACCGGCCTCCCCGGCGCCAGCCCCAGCCGAGAGATCGCATCCGATGTGACGCGTGATAGCAGCCCGCCGTCGGGCAGTGCGATCTCCACCAGCACCGAACCACGCGCGGCCTGGCTTGCGATTCGCCGCACCGTGCCGGCTATAATGTTGTGCACACTGATCGCCTCCGGCGGCTTGCCGGCCAGGATCACCTCGCGAGCCGGAATCCGTAGCCGCACTTCGTCGCCGAGAGACGCATCGAGCAGCGGCACCCAGAACGTCGCACCAGCTCCTTGCAGCAGCGACAATTCGCGCGCCGCGTCGTGCTCCGCCACGCGACACAGCAGCAGCGCGCCGGCATCGTCGCGCTGCGCCAGCGGCAGATCGGCGCGCGCGGCCATCTCGGACAGCGAGCCGCAACCGACCACGCGCCCCGCCTCAATCAGCACCAGTGAATCGGCGAGCTGCGTCACTTCGTCCAACGAATGCGTCACATAGATGATCGGCAGTTTCAGTGCTGTCTTCAGCCGCGTCAGATACGGCATGATCTCACCCTTGCGCGCGGCGTCCAGGGCGGCGAGCGGCTCATCCATCAGCAGCAGGTGCGGCTGCGCCAGCAGCGCGCGGCCGATCGCTACGCGCTGACGCTCGCCGCCCGACAGGGTGTGCGGCCGCCGCGGCAATAGCGCGCCGATGCCCAACAGCTCCACCACCTCGTCGAACCGCACCGGACCAGATGCGGCGCGGCGCATGCCAAAGCGCAGGTTGGTGACGACCGACATATGCGGGAACAGTCGCGCGTCCTGGAATACCAGACCGATGCGGCGTCGCTCAGGCGGCAGCCAGACGCCGGCGGCGGTGTCAGCCAACACCTGGCCATCGACGACGATGCGGCATTCGTCCGGCCGCAGCAGACCCGCACCGGCGACAATAATGGTGGATTTGCCCGCCCCGGATGGACCGAACAGTACCGTGACGCCGGGTGTGGGGACCTCGAACGTCATATCCATCCGCGCCGAGGTGAAGCGGTGGCGTAGCAGAACGCTCAGGCTCATCGGCCCAGCATGACGCTCAGTCGTTTGCCGATCCATTCCGACAGCAGCAGCCCGATCAGCGCCAGGGTCAGCGACACCATCGACAATTCCGCGGCCTTCGACTCGCCGCCCGGCACCTGCAAAGCGGCGTAGATCGCCAGCGGCAGCGTCTGCGTCTGGCCCGGAATGTTGGCAGCAAAGGTGATCACCGCGCCGAATTCGCCGAGGCAGGTCGCATAGGCGACGATGCCGCCGACCAGGATGCCGGGCGATGCCAGCGGCAATGTCACGTTGAACAACCGGTCGAGCCGTCCGGCGCCCAGCGTGCGCGCCGCTTGTTCCAGGCCCGGATCGGCGGTCTCCAGCGAAAGACGGATGGCGCGCACCATGACCGGGAAGGTCATCACCGCACAGGCCAGACTGGCGCCCGCGGTGGTGAATACCAGCCGCACCCCGAACCAGTCATACAGCAGCGATCCGATCGGACCGCGAATGCCGAAGATTATCAGGAGCAGCCAGCCCGTCACGACCGGCGGCAGCACCAGCGGCAGATGCACCAACGCATTCAATATCGGGCGCCCGAAGAAGCGATAGCGTGCCAGCACCCAGGCGGTCGCCACGGCGAGAGGCAGGCCGAAGCCGACGGCGCGCGCCGCGACTTCAAGCGTCAGCCGGACGGCCTGCCACTCTTCCGGTGTCAGGCGCAGTTTATTCGACCTTGAATCCGCGCTGGACGAAAATGGCCCGCGCCTGCGGGCCCTGCAGGAACGTCATCAATGCCCGCGCCTCTGGAGTATCGCCCGACTTGACCACGGCAAACGGATACGACACGGGATCATGGCTGTTGGCTGGAAAGGTTCCAGCCACCATCACGGCTTTGGACACGGCGGCATCGGTTGCATAGACGATGCCGGCGGGCGCCTCGCCGCGCTCCACCAGCAGCAGCGCGGCCCGCACATCGTCGGTACGCGCCAGTCGCGGTGCGATCGCGTTCCACTGGCCGAGCTTGCGCAGCGCCTGCTCGGCGTAGATACCGACCGGCACGTGCGCGGGATCGCCGGTGGCGATGCGGCCGTTGTTCCTGAGCAGCGACAGCAGATCGAAGTCCGGGCCGATCGTGACATGCTGTGGCTTGTCGGCAGGCACCACCAGCACGAGGTCATTGCCCAGCAAATCCCTCCGCGTGTCGGCGGCGATCAGGTTCTTTTCCGCCAGGTAGTCCATCCACTTCTGATCGGCCGAAGCGAACAGATTGGCCGGCGCGCCCTGTTCGATCTGCCGCGCCAGGGTGGAACTCGAGCCGAATGACATGCGCAGCGGATGATGTCCGGCCTGCGCCCATTGCGCGGACACGTCCTTCATCGCGTCGGTCAAACTGGCGGCGGCGAACACAGTCAGCTCCTGGGCCCGTGCCAGCAACGGCACCAGCAGCATGCAGACGAACAGCAGAAGTCGCATCGATGATTGCCTCTGGATGGGATGCCAACGGTATAGTCAACGCAACATAACGGCAAGGACACACCGGCGCGGACGCCGACGCATGGAAAACGGCCGGCGGCGGCTGTATCCTGGGTCGATGGGAAAGCGAGCGACGAAGTCGTCCGAAGCGATCAGTCCCAACGATCGGCTGAGCATCCGGCTCGATCTCGCGTCCGGCGCGCGCATCGGGCCGGGGAAGGTCGCGGTGCTGGAGGAGATCGCCCGCTCGGGATCGATCTCCGCCGCGGGACGGGCGCTGCACATGTCGTATCGGCGCACCTGGGAACTGGTGGAGGACCTGAACCGGAGCCTGGGCACGCCGGTGGTGGAGACCGTGGCCGGCGGCAGCGGCGGCGGTGGCGCCGTCCTCACCCGCGCCGGCAAGGCGATCGTCGAGCGCTACCGCGCTATCGAATTGGATACAGCACTGGCGGCGCGCAAACATTTGCTTGCACTCCACCGCGTCTGCTCCAAGTAAAGGCGGCACTAAAAAGGAGCACACAGGATGAAACTGTCCGCCCGCAACCAGATCGCCGGCACTATCAAGACGGTGAAGCCAGGCGCCACGACGACGCATGTGACGATCGAGGTGTCGCCGACGGTGACCATCACCTCGTCGATCACCAACGAGGCATCCGAGGAACTGGGGCTGAAGCCCGGCATGAAGGCGATCGCGGTGATCAAAGCCTCCGACGTGATGGTCGGCGTCTGATCAGTCGGCTGCCTCCGCCAGTCCGGCCCCCGCAGGGCGGCGAGCAGCAGCGCGCCGCCATCCCACGCGGCTCCGGTCCAGGTTCATTCGCTGACGGTTGTGGTCCTGCTGTCGATCCGGGGGCGATCACTGCCCCGCTGGCGCAGAGCCGGCGTGGGCAAGCCGTCGTTTGGCTTCGGCGTAAAGCCCGGCCGGCAGCGGACCCTTCTGCAGGATCGCGACATTGTTCTCCAGGTGCGCCGGATTTGCTGTGCCGACGATAGTCGTGTCCAGATCAGGATTGCTGAACGTGAAGCGCAGGATGAACTCCATGGCGGTCATGTCGCCGAGCAGGTCGTCCAGCTCAGCCTGCCGCCACCGCTCCCATTGCAGACCCCGCTGCTTTCCTTCTGACGGCGCGCCCTTGGCAGCACCACCACGAATGACGATACCCGCCCCGGCCTCGGATGCCGCGGCAATGACCGCCTCGTGCTCGCGTTCCATGGCCGAGTAGGGAATCTGAAACACGTCGAACACGCCCATCGCGATGTGGTCCTTCAGGTGCGGCAGCGTTCCGGACATGCCGATGAACCGCACCTTGCCGGCGTCCTTAAGTTCCATCACGGCATCGAGAGATCCGTTCTCCTCCAATGTCCGTTGCGACGGTGAGATGTGGAATTGCACGAGATCGAGATAGTCGGTCTTCGTCCGAACCAGGCTTTGCTCGACTCCGGCAATGATGTTGTCGCGTGTGAATACATGCGGGCTGACCTGGCCGACCGGCGCTGTCGCCGCGCCCACCAGGCAGCCGCATTTGCTGGCCAGGTAATATTCGGATCGCCGGTGTGAGATGTAGCGGCCGATCCGCTCCTCGCTCACACCGTAGTCGATCGAGGTATCGATGTAGTTGATGCCCGCATCGAGCACAGCGTTGAGAATGGTGTCGGCCTGTTCATCGGTCGTTGGGCGTGCCCGCGGGGCGCCACGCAATTCCATCGCACCGTAGCCAAGCATCGTGACCTGCAATCCGGTCCGGCCCAGTTCCCGCTTCGGCAAATTGGCCATGGCATTCCTCCCCGGGCGGGCGCCCGGCTATTGACGATATCGCAGCCGCCCGCGCGTTATACCCAATTGTATACGGCGATGCTTCCGGGCCGCAATTGGACAGGAGAACTCAGACAATGGCAAATATGCGATACGGTGGCGAAGCACGTGTCGCGTCTGACTGCGTAATGTCAGCCGCCAACGTGGCGAGGGGGATGCGAATTGAGTTTCTCGGCAGTTTTCTCACGCGTGGTCGCGTTGGTGGGGGGCACGGCGCTGCAATTGCGGCGACTCAGGGAGGGTGCGCACGAACCGGCCTGGGGCAGCAGTCCTGCGATTCCCGCGGCAAAGCCGCAGGGGGCGATCCCCACACTCAAGATGCCGACGGCCAGGGGATGGTCCGAGGGGCAGACCCCGGTGCCCGCCCAAGGGCTCAAGGTCAACGCGTTCGCGACCGAACTCGATCACCCCCGCTGGATCCAGGTGCTGCCGAATGGCGACGTGCTGGTTGCCGAATCCATGAGCATGGACCGGCCACCCAGGTCGCTCTACGACTTCGCCATGGTCAGCACGATGCGACGTGCCGACGCGATGGGGATCAGCGCGAACCGCATCACACTGCTGCGCGACGCGGATGGCGACGGCGTGGCCGAAATTCGGGAGGTGTTCCTCGACGGGTTGAACCAGCCGTTCGGCATGGCGCTCCTGGGCGACACGTTCTACGTCGGCAACACCGACGGCCTGGTGGCGTTCCCCTATACGACGGACGCCACCCGTATCTCTGGCCGGGGACGACAACTCGCGACGTTCAAGCCGGCCGGCCATTGGACACGCAGCCTGCTGCCCAGTCCCGACGGGCGGAAGCTCTATGTCGGCGTCGGTTCACTCACCAATATCGCCGACAATGGCATGGAAGTCGAAGCAGGCCGCGCCGCCATCCATGAGTTCGATGTTGCCAGCGGCGCGATTCGCATTTTCGCGTCCGGTCTGCGCAACGCCGTCGGCATGGCGTGGGAACCGCAGACCGGGGCGCTCTGGACCGTGGTCAACGAGCGCGACGGCCTGGGCGATGAGACGCCTCCGGACTATCTGACCTCGGTGCGCGACGGGGGCTTTTATGGTTGGCCCTTTTGTTATTGGGGGCAGACAGTGGACGACAGGGTGCCGCAGGAGCCGGCCATGGTCGCGAAGGCCATCACACCGGACTACGCGCTGGGCGGGCATACCGCGTCACTGGGCCTCTGCTGGCTGCCGGCCGGTACGCTGCCCGGCTTTCCAGAGGGCATGGCCATCGGACAGCACGGTTCCTGGAACCGCAGCACGCTTAGTGGCTACAAGCTTGTCTTCGTACCGTTCGCAAATGGCCGGCCGGCCGGACCGCCACGAGATATTCTCTCTGGATTCCTGGCACCGGACGAACGGGAGTCGTACGGACGACCGGTCGGAGTGACGATCGGCCCCGACGGCGCCGTGCTGATGGCCGACGACGTGGGCAATGTGATCTGGCGGGTAACGGGCGAGCGGCGGGCCTGAGCGAACCTCGACTGGTTCCGCTCTGGCGGTCACCGCCACGTTGTGAACATCGCTGGACTTGGGGTCGTCCTTCCCGGCACTCTGCGAGAATGAAGGACGACCCGAACCAGAGCGTGCTGCGTCCCGGCGAGGTGGCCGTCGCGCTGCCGGCTGAGACCGACGCCGGCGTGTATTTCCTCGGCACGATCCGCACACCGTGGCGCACCCGCGAAGAATGTCCCAAGCGCGGCGAACCCGACGGGCCGGTCTGTTCGATCGTGGTGGACGATCGCTGGCGGGAGGCGTTGACCAACATCGCTCTGCACAAGCGTATTCAGGTGCTTTACTGGATGCACCGTGCGCGGCGCGATCTGGTGTTGCAGACACCGTTCCGCACCGGGGAGACGATCGGCACGTTCGCGCTCCGCTCGCCGGTGCGGCCGAACCCGATCGCGTCGTCGGTGGTCGATCTGCTGGCGGTCGAGGGAAACACGCTGCGTGTCCGCGGGCTGGATTGCCTGGATGGCACCCCGCTGATCGATTTGAAGCCGGAGCGTAACATTCCATGAACCAGGTATTCGCGCGCGGTGCCTTCCTGGTACTGACAGGATTGCTGCTGGCGGTGGCCACCGCTCTGTTGATCGGGCGCTCGCACGCCGAACGCGCGCACGCCATTCCGGCGCCGGCGATCGACCAACCGGCGGGTGGCGACGCGACCGAAATGACGGTGCTGGCCGGCGGATGTTTTTGGGGCGTGCAGGCGGTGTTCCAGCACGTCAATGGGGTGACCAGCGCGGTGTCAGGTTATGCCGGTGGCGAACCGAACACCGCGCAGTACGAGACCGTGAGCACCGGCGTCACCGGTCACGCGGAATCCGTGCGGGTCACCTTCGACCCACGTCGGATCTCCTACGGTCGCATCCTGCAAATTTATTTTTCCGTCGCCCACGATCCGACGGAGCTCAACCGGCAAGGACCCGACAGCGGCACCCAGTATCGCTCGGCGATCTTCCCGACCGGTCCGCGCCAGGCCGCGATCGCCAAGGCCTATATCGCCCAGCTTGGCGAGGCGCACGCGTTCGGCGCCCCCATCGTGACCACGATCGAGCCGGACCGTCCATTCTATCCGGCCGAGGCGTATCACCAGGACTTCCTCACGCGGCACCCGAGCAATGCGTATATCGTCTTCAACGACCTGCCGAAGCTCGACGAGCTGCGCCGGCTCCTGCCGGACCTCTACCGTGCCGATCCGGTGCTGGTCGCGGCGGGTAGCCTGTCCAACTGACGCAGCCGACCTATGTAAGGGGCGATGACAGTCAGGAGTGCGCCCGATGCGCCGCGCCATTCTGCTCGTGCTGACCGGACTGATGGCGGGCTGCGCCGACCAGCTTGCCGCCCGCCAGAGCTATCTGAGCCAGTTCGTGGGCCAACCGGAGGGCGCCGTGGTGCAGCAGTTGGGCGTGCCGTCGCGCAGCTTTGAGACCGGTGGCGTGAGGTATCTCGCCTACGCCGAGCACCGGGTCGATATCATCCCAACGTTCCCGTCGTACAGCCCGTTCTTCACCGGCTGGTATGGCGGCGGCTTCCCGTCGCAGGTGGTCGATCTGCGATGCGAGACGACGTTCGAGGTGTCCGACGGCACGGTGAAGGCCTTCACGCTACGGGGCAACGCGTGCGGGTAGACGCGCGCGGAAGGCGCACCCGTAGCGGTCTAGCGAGCCGTTCGCCGAGTGGATTTATAGCGGTCTCCAACTGCCCCGGCAGCCGGGAGCGGGGTTATCGTGACGCCGTTGTCCGCAGAAGTACCGTCCAGCGGCGGAAAGAGCCGTACAGGCCGGTACTCCCCCCTCTGACGATCGAGAGCAGATCCACTTCGGGCCCATTCGGCCGGCCGCTGACAACCCAGAGCCCCAGCAGCGCGATCATATAGACGGCGGCCCCGAACAGGCTGGCCACGAACAACTGCCATACGTTCGCGCTGATCGTGGTGGCATTCGCGGACCAACCGAGACCGGAAAGTGCCAGGAGAACAGCCATAACTGCGGAAGTCACGAGGCAACGCCAGACGCGCGACAGGAGATTCCAGGGCCGCATCGCGAGCCGGCGGAACACGAGAACCGACAAGATCGACTGCTCGATCAGCGCGGCAATGGCCAGAGCGATTGCCGCACCCACGATGCCCTGGTACGAGACAAACGGGACCAGTAACGCGATCTGCGCCACAGATATGAAAACGGCAGTCCAGAACAGCGATCCCAGATAGGCGAAAGCATTGAAGAGGGTGGTACTGATGCGGCTCAAGACCGCGAGAGCCCCGGTGGCGGCAAGGATCTCGACGACCGGAACCGCCTCGATCCATTTCGCGCCAAAGGCAACATATACCAGCGGGGCGGCCAGGCTGGAAATGCCGATGCTCGCTGGGATGGCGATTATCGATGTCGAGGAGACGATACGTAGATAGGCTTCGGGCACGCTCAACCCGACGCGCCGGGCGGCGGCGAAGCCGGCGAAACAGGCCCGGCCGAGCGGCCCGATGAACTCGGTCTCTGGCAGAGTGGCAACTTCCTGCCCGATGGAGAACACACCAAGTGCCGCCGGATTGAGCATCCCTCCAATGATCATGATGACGCAGCGGTCCCTGATCATTCGCGCCATGCTCAGCAACCAGGTCCAGACCGAGAAGCCTGCAATGTCGCGCCACGCCCTGAGCGATATCCGTGGCCGGTAGGGATGCATGACGTAGCTGATGATTGTCTGCAGCGCCCGAGCGGTCACAAGTCCCGCCACGAGCGCCCAATAGTTCGCGAAAGCCAGGGCCAGTGTGACGGTAATTGCGACCTGAGCGATGCGAGGGAAGATGTTGAGCTGAAATTCACGATGAAAGTCGAGGTGGCGACGGAAATCAGCCACACCGATATTCTCGAGTGCGTCGAGCAAGATCGTCGTGGCGAGAACCAGCACCACATAATACAGTCGGGGATCGCCAAAAAATCGTGCGAATGGTCCCGCTGAGGCCGCCACCAGGGCCGTGGTTATGACGCCACGAATGACGTTGACAGTGAACGCCGCATCATAGGCATCGCGATTCGAACTGGTCGCGCGAACGAGTGCGTCCTTGACGCCGATCTCGCCGAAGATGTCGATGGCGCTTGCAAAGCTGATGGCCAGCGCGACGAGACCGAAATCGGCCGGTACCAGCACGCGGGCGAGTACGAGTGTACTGAGGAAACCCAGCGTACGCGTAACGGCGCGCCAGGAAATGGTCCAGCCTGCACCTCCGGCGGTCTTCTTCAGGAGGCTGTCTGTGTGGTCCGGGTCAATCATGTCACGAATGGATGGTCTGACGATCCAGGGTTGCAGCTTTGTCGGAGCAGCCGAGCATGGGCGGGCGCACAGATGACCGCTGATCAGAGGAGAGCGTCCTTATATGGTCGTCGGCCACGCACCACCAGACGACAATGATCCCTGGAAGAGCGAAGTCATGTAACCTTGGACGCTGCCGTCCACCCGTGCGATCGGTTGTGCCGTCCGCCACGCGCTACAACCGCAATATGACCGTGCGCCGCGAAGGCCGGGCTGGTCACGGTGTGCCGGCGAGGGCCTTGGCATACGCGCTGACCGCGGCGGCGAATCCTATGGCCAGCGCATCGGCGGTCAGTTCATGGCCGATCGATGCTTCGGCGAGGCTCGGCATAGCAGCAATCAACGGCGGCAGGTTGTGCAGGTTCAGGTCGTGGCCGGCGTTGACGACCAGCCCACGCTCCGACGCGGCACGGGCAGTCGTTGCGCACGCGTCGAGCCAAGAAGCATATGTGCCGGTGCGGAACGCCGCGGCGTAGGACCCGGTGTAAATCTCGACGCCATCGGCACCGCTCGCGGGAATACGGTCCAGCACCGCGGGGTCGGGATCGATGAACAGGATCACGCGGGCGCCCGTTGCCTTCAACGCCACGATGGCGGGCCGCACCAGCGCCATCTGCTCCGGACCGAGCTTGAAACCCTCTTCGGAGGTGAAGGCGTCCGGTGAGTCAGGCACCAACGTGCATTGTTCCGCGCGCACCTCGGCCGCGATCTCCAGCAGGCGCGCGTCGGGATAGCCTTCGATATTCAGTTCCACCTGCGGTCGCCACTTGGCAATCGTCTCGGCGAGCATCGGCACGTCGGAGCGGCGAATGTGCCGTTCGTCCGGGCGCGGATGCACGGTGATGCCGCGCGCGCCGGCATCGATCGCGATGCGGGCGAAGGCGCGCAGGTCAGGCACGCCGGTCCGCCGCGAATTGCGCAGCAGCGCGACCTTGTTGAGGTTGACGCTGAGCCTGGCCATTGGTCAGCGCGCCACGGCGATGGCGGCGTTCAGCGCGCGCACGCCCCCGGCAGGGCCATCGGGATGGCTCCAGACCGCGCCCACCACGGCCAGGAAATCTGCGCCGGCCTGTACCAGCGGCGCGCAATTTTCCGCCGTGATGCCGCCGATCGCACAGCACGGCAGTTCCATCAGCTCCGACCACCAGTGCAGGATCTCGGGATCGATGAAGCGGGTGACCTCCTTGGTGCCCGAGGGAAAGAATGCACCGAACGCGACATAATCCGCACCGTCCTCGCCCGCCTGCATGGCGAGGTCCCGGCTGCCCTTGCAGGTGACGCCGAGCGTCGCACCGGGCCCCATCAGCGCGCGCGCCTCGCGTCCTGGAAAGTCCTCCTGCCCGACATGGGCACCGTCGCTGCCGGACTCACGCACGAGGTCGGCGCGGTCATTCAACAGGAACGCCACGCCGCGCGACTGCGTCACCGGCCGCAGCGCATCGATCGCACGGCGCCAGGTATCGTCGTCCACGTCCTTCAAGCGAAGCTGCACCGCGGCGACATCGCCGGCGTCCAGGGCCGCCGCAAGCAGATCAGCGAACAGCGCGGGGTCGAGCTTCGGCGGCGTGATCAGGTAGACGCGGCAGCCGTCCTGGCCGCCGCCCATATTCACCACGTATCAAGCCTTGCCGAGATAGATGTCGATGATCTTGTTCAGCATTTCCAGCGCCAGTTCCTTCGGCCGTTGGAAGGTGTTGCGGCCGATGATGCTGCCGTTGGCTCCGCCGTCGCGCAGGCCGCGCACCTCCTCATATACGCCGTCCAAGTCCTTCGCCTCGCCGCCGGAGAACACCACGACGCGGCGGCCGTTGAACGCACACTGCATGACGTGCTCGACCCGCTTGGCTAGGGTGGAGCCGTCGATCTTCTCGTAGCTCTTCTTCGCCGCTTCCAGGCTGATCACCGCGGTCGGCGGCTTCACCTTGATGATGTTGGCGCCGAGCAGAGCGGCCATCTGTGTCGCATAGGCACAGATGTCGAGCGCGGTCTCCGCCGCGCGGTCGAGGTTGCCGCCGCGCGGATAGCTCCATACCACGACGGCCAGGCCATTCGCCTTCGCCTCCGCGGTGAGTTCGCGGAGTTCCTCCATCTGGGGGTAGGCGTACTCGCTGCCGGGATAGATGGTGAAGCCGATCGCGGCGCAGCCGAGCCGCAGCGCGTCCTTGACGCCCGCGGTGACCGCCTGGTCCTTGTTGGTGGCGAGCGAGTTGGCGCTGTTCACCTTCAGGATGGTGGGGATCTGTCCGGCATACGTATCGGCGCCGGCCGCGATCATGCCGAGTGGGGCGGCGTAGGCGTTCAGCCCCGCCTCGATCGCGAGCTGATAGTGGTAGTGCGGGTCATAGGCCGGCGGGTTCGGCGCGAAGCTGCGTGCTGGGCCGTGCTCGAAGCCCTGGTCGACCGGCAGGATCACCACCTTGCCGGTGCCGCCCAGTTTGCCGGTGGAAAGAATGCGCGCCAGGTTGGCTTTCACCCCGGGCGGATCGCCCTCGTACCAGTCCAGGATTTTCTTCACTTTCTGAGTGACGCGCATGGGACGGTCCTTCTTGCTGAGGGCTGGTGGGCGCTGCCGTGCGTACTACTCCAGGGCGGCGCCGCTGTCACCCGGGGTGGTTCGCACCTGCAACCAATCGTGTAGCCGGCGAACGGCTGTTCGGTCCGCCATATCGATCGAGGGTGGACGCGAGGTTAACACCTCGCCGCCAAGCACTGTTGCGATTGCCACGACGGAGGACCAGCCCGGTGCGGCGGGATCAAGCACGATGCGGCGTTGGCCGATGCGGATCGCGCCCAGCGCCAGGCCCGGGGCGTCGGCGCAGTCAAGGATGTCATCGAGGGGGACATCCGTATGTTCGGCGCGTGCCCGCGCGATCAGGGCACGCCACCAGCCGCAGCCGGCGTATAGCGCCGCACCGCTCGCCGAGAGCAGTGTCACCGGATGGCCGACGGCAAGCACAGCGCGCGCATCCGGCAGTCCGTGGATGACGACTGCCGGATACTGCTTGACGTTCAATGCCTCACTCGCTTTCAGTTCACACAACACCTGTGGCGAGGCAGCGGAATGGCCAGCGACACCGAAGACCCGGATGCGGCGGCTGATCGGCTGGAAGCAGCGCTGGAGCGGATCGCACAGGCCGCGATTGGCGGGGAAGCGCAGCCCGCGGATCAACTTCCGTCATTCGACAGCAAACAGATCGCTGTGCGACTCGACGACCTGATCGATCGTCTGCGCGCGGCTCTGGCCGACAGGGTCGGTTGAATTCGGCAGCAAGGATCGTTCGATGGCGCAGGTTACCATTCGCATCAATGGCTACGCATACACCGTCGGCTGCCAGGACGGCGAGGAGGAGCATCTGGAGGCGATGGCCAACGAGGTCGAGCGGCGGATCGAGTCGATCAAGGTGGCGGCGGGCCCGAGTGGGGAGGCGCGCATGCTGGTGATGGCGTCGCTGCTGATGGCGGACGACCTCTACGAGGTGAACCGTGCGCTGAAGGCGGCTCAGGAAGGTCAGCCGGTCGCGGCGCCGGCCGACCCGAAGCTGGGGCGCCGGCTCGGGAAGCTGGCGAGACGAGCGGAAGAGATTGCCCTCGACCTGGAGCATCCTTAGATTGTGAGGGCGGGGCTGCCCGGTGCGACAGGCAATACATCCCCTGGGCCAGTAAGCAACTCCCACGGGAACTGGCTCTGTCGGGATCCTGGTCCCGGTATCCGGTGCCCACCTGCACAAGCAGGCTCTGGGAGGATGAGACGCCAACGGCCATGGCGGCTCCGCACATCTCGGCCGACCTGATCGAGGCCAAGCGCGCCGTGCGCCGGCGGATGCTGGCGGCGCGGGAGGCATGGGATCCGGCATGCGGCGCGGTGCTGGGGCAGCACGTGCTGCGCGAGACACCGCCTCCAGCCGGGACGGTCGTGTCGGGGTTCTGGCCGATCGGACAGGAGATCGACATCCGGCCGTTGCTGCTGGCGCTGCATGAGCTGGGCCACCCGATCGTGCTGCCGGAGACGCCCAAGCGCGGTAACTCTTTGATCTTTCGCATCTGGCATCCCGGCATCGCGATGCTGCCGGAGCGTTTCGGCACCCTCCGTCCGGATGGCGAGATAAGGCAGCCGGATTTCCTGCTGGTCCCGTTGCTGGCATTCGACCGGCGGGGGTACCGGGTTGGATATGGCGCCGGATATTATGACCGGACGCTCGCCGGGTTGCCGGGGCGGTACCGGCTCGGCGTGGCGTATGCCGCGCAGGAACTGGACGAGGTGCCAGCAGGCCCCTACGACGAGAGGCTGGACGCCGTGGCGACCGAGCGCGGCGTGATCTTCTGCAAGGACACCTGAATGCGCATCCTGTTCATCGGCGACGTGGTCGGACGCTCCGGCCGCGAGGCGGTGGCCGCATCGCTGCCCAAGCTGCGCGCCGCGCTGCGTATCGACCTCGCGGTAGTGAACGCCGAGAACGCGTCGCACGGCTTCGGCCTCGCCCCCGACATGGCGACCGCGCTGTTCGCCGCCGGCGCGGACGTGATCACACTGGGCAACCACGCCTGGGACCGCAAGGAGATCATTCCCTATATCGCCGAGAGCCCACGGCTGCTTCGCCCGCTGAATTATCCCCCCGGCACGCCAGGAGGCGGGTCGGTGGTGGTCGAGGTGCCGGGCGGCCGTCGCGCATTGGTCGCTCAGGCGATGGGGCGGCTTTACATGGACCCGCTCGACTGCCCGTTCCGCGCCGCATCCGAATTGCTGGGTCGCTACCGGCTAGGCGGCACGGTGGCGGCGATCCTGGTGGATTTCCACGCCGAGGCGTCGAGCGAGAAGATGGCATTCGGGCATTTCCTCGACGGCCAGGTGTCGGCGGTGATCGGCACACACACGCACTGTCCCTCGGCGGATGCACAGGTGCTCCCGGGCGGGACAGCGTTCCAGTCGGACGCCGGGATGTCGGGCGACTACGACAGCGTGATCGGCATGGTGAAGGACGCCGCGACGCTGCGGTTCTGGCGCAAGATGCCGGGCGAGCGGCTGGCGCCCGCAGAGGGCGAGACGACGGTGTGCGGGGTGTTCGTCGAGACCGACGATGCAACCGGGCTGGCACGGCGGGTCGAGCCGGTGCGGGTGGGTGGACGGCTGGCGCAGGCGATGCCGGTTGGGTGAGCTGCCTCCCACCGTCGCCATAAGCCAGGATCAATCGACGCCGTTCACCATCACTGTGTGATCCCGGCCGATCCATTCATTGGTTGCCAGGTTCATCCAGGTGAAGACGATGACCTGGCCCGGCGCCAGCCCGACCGTTGCAAGATCTACGCTGTGGATTCCAAACCCGGTGTCGCGCGTCTGCAGGTCGCTTCGGGTTTGCCAGCCATCGGTGCTCCAGTGCACCAGCGCCGGCTCCGGCAGATCGAGCCGCAGCACGCGGCCGAGCGGCACACCCGGTGGACGCCAATCCGGCCGCCACGGCCGGCAACGCGCCACGTGCTTCTCCCGCAGGTAGCGCCGGACCGGTTGTGGCGGCCGGTCGAACACCCCCCCATCCGCCAGCGAACGCAGCAGCTTGATATGCTCGGCATGTGCCCACACCAGCGGCATCGCCGACCCGCTCGGCTTGCCTGGCTCGAGTTCCAGCTCCGGGATCGGCGGGCCGTCCCACACCTGCTCCGGCAGCAGCCTGCCGGGGCTGGCGCCCGACTCCAACGCTGCGAGCAGCCGTTCCGCGGCGTCCCGCCTGCCGGCGGCGAGCTCGTAGTGGGCGCGCTCGCCGGCCAGCAGCGGCCAGACGCGGCCGACGCCAGTGCCATCATACGGGCTCCCATCGTCGTGCTCACCGTAACCGTCGCCGTTGTAGCGGCGCCAGCCGGGCCCGTACGGCAACTCGACCCGCAGCACGTGGTCGATCACCTTCACGGTATCGACGATGCGCGGATCGTCCGCTGCCCGCAGTCCGAACCGAACCAGCGCCAGCGCATCCGTGCTGATCAGTTCGTCGGCCGTGACATGCGATGCACCGGCGAAGCGGTTGCGCACCTGGACAATGCCGCGCAGCTCGGCGCGTGCCTCGCCCGGTACCTCCGGCACGATGCGCACGTAGTAGCCGGCGACGCCGACCTCGCGCGCGAGCCGCGTGCCGGTGACATAGACCCAGTCCTCGATCTGCTCGTTCCATGCATCGGCCGTGTCGCGCAGGAAGTCGGCAACGCCGTCGACGTCGCAGGCCTCGGCGAGATCGGCGGCGGCGAGCAGTGCCGCCACCTCCACCGCCAACGTGAACGGCGTATAGCCGGAATTCTCCTCCCAGCGATCCTGTCCCGTCCGCGGACCATGACAGATGACGAACCCCGCGGCCCTGGCAACCATCGGCCAGAATGCCGGCAGTACCGGGCGCTGCACCGCACCATCGCGCCACGCCATGTCGAGCAGCAGGATCGGAAAAGCGCACTCGTCGAGTTGCATGCCGTGCCAATAGGGCGAGCCGTCCAGCCAGCAATTCTGCGGCCAGCTGCCATCGTCCTCCTGGATCGCGCGCAGGTACCGAACCACGCGCAACACCTCGTCATGCGCGCCGCAGGCAAGGAAGGCGCCAGCCGTCTGCGCCAGGTCACGCGGCCATACCAGGTGATAGCCGCCCAGGTCATCGTCGCCCTTGCTGCCGCCCCACGGGATCGACAGGCTGGCGATCAGGCCGCCTGGTAAGGTCGGACTTTCGTGGCAGCGCAGCACCGTGGTGCTGACGCGATACACGTTGTGCCCGTCCACCTTGCGGTCCAGCGAACGAAGCTGGGCCTGCCAGCTACGCCAGCCGGTGGCATATTCGTCGATCTGCCGCTCGAACGGCGTCTGGAGGCTGGCGCGCACGCGGAACCCGGCTTCGGGTTCGCTGCGACCGAACCCCACGGCGAGGCGGAACTCGGTCTCGGGCGATGCGATCTCGGCGCTCAGCGCGATATTGCCATCGGCTGCGTGATCATATTCCTCGGTCAGCCAGCCGTTCCGGTACAGCATCTGCCAGCCGTCCGAGGCGCCGACGAAGCCGACCGAGCAGGCCAGGAAGGGAAGCGAGCAGCCGAGTGCGAGGTGGGTGCCGTCGCCCTCGGCAAACATCATGCGATGGCCCTTGTAACTGCCGATCCAGCCGTTGTTGTGCGCCCCGCCGTTGACCAGGTGCGGCGCGAGCAGAGCGAACAGCCGAAGCGGCGGCCCGCTGAGCACCTCGAGCCGGATGCGCTGGACCACCGCGTCGGCGCGCTGGTCCGTCAGGATGTCCTTGATGATGCGGAACCGGCCGCCGATGTGGGTATTGACGAGCTGGAACGCCGGCACGCCGTCCTCCAGCCGGGTCAGCTCGAAGCTGCAGTCGCGCTTTTCCTCGGCGAAGAAGCCGGCGCCGTCGGTGACGATCAGGCCGAAGTCACGCGTGCAGGCCTGATCGACGCGCGGATAGTAGATCTCGTCGAGGATGCCGTGGCTGAGCGTGAACCATACCCGACTGACCGACGACAACGCGGTGCCGACACCGCTTTTGGCGCTGGAGGTCCAGCGCGGGGGGATTCCTGGCCAGCCCGGTGCGTCGGTCACGCTCGCCTCCTGTTGCCCTGAGAGTGTAGGCTCAGCTGGGTGTGAATTAACCTGCAACATAGACGCGTGAGCAATGGCCGGACATTCCCAGTTCAAGAACATTATGCACCGGAAGGGTGCGCAGGACGCGCGCCGCGGGCGGCAGTTCGCCAGGCTGATCCGCGAGATCACGGTGTCCGCGCGGCAGGGCCTGCCTGATCCGGCCGCCAACCCCCGGCTCCGGGCAGCGATGGTGGCGGCGCGGCAGGCCAACATGCCGAAGGACACGGTGGATCGCGCGATCAAGAAGGCGACCGGTGCGGCGGCGGGCGACGACTACTCGGAGGTCCGCTACGAGGGTTACGGACCGGCCGGTGTCGCGATCATCGTCGAGGCGCTGACCGACAACCGCAACCGCACCGCATCGGATATCCGCTCGGCGTTCGCCAAGCATGGCGGGGCGCTGGGGGAGACCAACTCGGTGAGCTTCCTGTTCAACCGGCTGGGGGTGATCCGCTATCCCGCCTCCGCCGCCAGCGCCGACGACGTGCTGGAGGCGGCGATCGAGGCGGGCGCGGACGACGTGACGAGCGATGCGGAGGCGCATGAGGTCATCGCGGCGGTGGACGATTACTTCGCGGTGCGCGACGCGCTGGAGGCGCGGTTCGGTGCGCCGGAAAGTGCGCGGCTCGACTGGCGCCCGACCACCAGTGTGACGCTGGACGAGGACCGGGCAACGTCGGTGCTGAAGCTCCTCGATGTGCTGGACGACAGCGACGACGTGCAGAACGTGTATGCGAACTTCGACATCCCCGATGCTGTGATGCAGAAACTGTCGGCGTGACCGCCGGCCGTCATCGGTTCCGTGCGCGGCCTGCCACGAACGCACCCGCGATCAGAGAGACGTAGCTCGCCAGGATGGCCTCGCGCCACGGCTCGAGTGCCGGACGGGGCGGCGCGGCGATATCGGTAATCGCCACGGCACGATCCATCCGCAGGAAGCCGAACGCCGACAGCAGCGGAACGAGCACGACGATGCCGATCAGAAACGGCTTGGCACGACGCATCGGGGCAAATCGTTGCAGACTGAGCCACAGGCCGAGGCAGCCGTGCAGCCAACCCGGTGCCAGCAGCGCGAGTTGCCAACCTTGTGCGCCGGATCGTGCCAGCGTGGTCACGACCAAATGGTAACTGGGTTGCGCGTGATAAAGTGTGGCCCCGAGTCGGGTGGTCACGACATGACCGATCAGCAGCAGGGGCAAACTGAAGCCCGCCCAAAGCCTCACCCACTCGATGATCGGCAGGTCCCAGTGCCGACGTGTGTAGACGGTTCGACAGGCCAGCGCGAAATGCACGCCGGCAGCGCCGTACAGCAGAACCGTTCCAGTCGGGCTTTGCCAGAGGGCGATCGACCAGATCAGGCCACGCTCCGCCAGGGCGATCGACCAGATCCCCAGCGCATGGTTGATCATGTGCAGCGAGACATAGCTCAGCAGCACAAGCCCTGACGCCAAGCGCAGATGGCGCGTTGTGATCCGCATGTGGACAGTCTCCGCGGCCCGTTGTCCCGGAGCCCCGGTTGGCAGAACCTCCACAGGCGATCGGTTATTCCGAACCAGATAGTGAGGCGCGGACGAAGCGCTACGTCGGTTGCTGTGGTGTCAGGCCATCGTCGATTCCCTTGGCGCGTACCGCGGCCGGACGCGCGCTCAGGCGTGTGACGTATTCGACGAACGCGGGCCGTTGTTCGATCATTCCGAACTGCAGGCCAAAGCCGAGGTTAGCGCCGACAAGGATGTCGGCGGCGGTGCAGCTATCACCGGCCAGGTATGGGCCGCGCGACACGGCGGCTTCTAGTACGTCGATGACCGCGGCGAAGCTGCCGTAGCCTGACATCCGCTGCTTGTCCGGTGGTACGATGAAGCCCATCGCCTGGTTGGTCCACGCTGCCTCCAGCGGGCCGGCCGCAAAGAACAGCCAGCGATAATACGGCCCGCGCAACCGGTCACCCGGCGGCGGTGCCAGCCCGGCGGCGGGAAACGCGTCGGCCAGATAGGCGCAGATTGCTGCCGATTCGGTGATGACGGTATCGCCGTGACGCAGCGCAGGCACCTTTCCCATCGGGTTGATGGCCAGGTACTCGGGCGCCTTCATCGTCGTGGCGTAGTCGAGCAGCTCGGTGCGGTACGGTTGCCCGACCTCCTCGAGCATCCAGCGCGCGATGCGGCCGCGGGACATGGGGTTAGTGTAGAACACCAATTCGTCAGTCATGTCGGTCTTCTCCCGAATTATTCCACCGGAACCAGCACATCGATCTCCAGAGTCCGCGCCGCTGCGGCCAGACGGCGATCGAGGGTGACGAGCCGCATTCCGAGCCGCCGGCAAATCGCAGCGTGCAGCGCGTCCGGCACGCGTAGCCTCAGATCAAACCGGCGCACAAAAATGTTGGCCAGCCGGCAGTCATGCGTGGCCAAACCGGCAGTCTCCGTCTGCCCGCGCGCCAGGCGTCGAAATCGGCCAATCGTTCCCCAGCTTCCCTGGCCGTCAGTTGGCCCATCCGCACCAATCGCGACATTGCGGCGGCAACTCGATCAGGGCGGGCAGGCGGTTCTTTGCCTCGGCGACGCTATAGGTCCCCATGAAAGGCCTCATGGATTACGGCTATCAATATAGCCATAATCCGGCTGCGCGTCGATCTGGCGGTGCGTAGCTGTCAGGGCAATCGGGC
>DASXNR010000506.1:0-3710 GCA_036494925.1 Acetobacteraceae bacterium | reverse complement strand
AGCATGTTCAGGGTCGCGTACCAATCCTCAGGAGTGCCGGCCAACATCCCTGTTATGCCGTGGCGGATTGCGTGAGCCATCGGCCAGGTGGGGGACGCGATCGTGCAGACGCCCGCCAGTGCCGCCTCGAAGTACTTCAGCTCGCTCTTTGCCTCACAATAAGGATTGCCGACCTCGAGTGGCGCCAGGTTGATGTCGAACCGGGCCAGCTCGCCCGGCAGATCCGCGATGGGTACGACGTCCCGCCATTCGATTCGGTCGGCCTGCGCCACCAGCGAGGGGAACTCGAGCACGTCGAGCATAGGTTTCGCGCGCGGCTGGTCGCGGAACAGCACAAGTCGGCACTCGGGTCGCTCCCGCAATATCCGCGCCACCGCTTCGGATGCGACCAGGAAATCGCGCTGATGGGTCAGGGTTCCCGCTGCATAACCGATTCGCACAAGACCAAGCTCCGGCCTTGCGCGGCGCTCGCGCACTGCGCGCCGGGATGCGGTCAGCGTCGTTCGATCAAAGCCGTTGGGCAACACATACGTTGTCTTATGAAGGTCGCGCACGTGCCGCGCCAGCGGCTCGGTGGAAGCGGTACAGGCATTGGCGTGGGCCATAACCTGTCGGACCCGCTGATAGTGGTCGACCACATCCTCGCGAGGAAGGTGCTGCGATCGAATGCCGTCGATCACTTCTGGCGCGGCCAGTTCTGGCTTGAACATCAGGTCATCGATGTCGAATATCAGCTTTGCGTTGCCCGAACGCACTGCGGTGATGATTGACTGGATGTCCGGCGACCAGGCGGCACGCCAAAGCACGACAAAATGTGCCTGCGCCAGTTCCTTCCCGCGCTGCACTGCTTCCGCCGGCGTCATGCGTGACACTGCCGCGCCAACTGTGGTCGCAGCGTCGGCGTAGTGCGTAACGCGATAGACGTGCCCTGGGGTGTCCGGCTCGCCGGAGACAAATACCATTCGACATACCGTGTCTATCGGCTGGTCACGCACACCCGATTCGGTGCGTACTAGCGACGACGGGAGACGGTCTGTCCCGGCGCCCGGTATTGGGGATTGCAATTGCGGGCTTTGGTCGACTCCGGGCCGCAGCAGTCGCCGTACCGGCAATGGAACTATCTGGCTGGCCTGCCGCAACGGAGCCGTTGCACGCCATATTGTTGAGTTGATGAATACCTCATGTTCCCGCTGCAAAGCTTCGATGGTGGCGAACGAGCGCTGCAATTCTTGTTGCGCGTACTGCACCTCGTGTCGTGTGTCCCTCAATGCCTGCTGTGTTTGCTGTAATTCCTGCTGTCCGCGTTCCACGGCCTGCAGCGCATCGTCTCGAAGCATCTCAAGTCGGTCGCGGGCAGCCGCGGCGGCGCGCCATTCGATATCATTTCGTGCCTTCGACTGGGCCAGAAGGCCGGCGATGTTGGTCTGCAATACGGTAAGTCTGGCCTCGATCTCCCAGCGTTCGCCAAGCAGCGCGAAACGTTCACGGATATCGACGGCCACCGCGTCCTGTTCGAGGCCGCATAGCGCCTGGATCGTGCGTGGTGCGTCGCGCCCGACGGTGAGAACTCCAAGCCCATGGCCATGCAGGAATTCGAACCCAGGATACGTCCGGCGGAGTTCAGTCCACAGGCGCCAGACACCGAACTCTCCTTCGCGCACGTTGGTGTCGTGGAACAGGACCACCGCCCGATCGGACAGCTTGGCCAGCCAGCCTTCGAAGTCATGCCGCACTGCCTCGTAGGTGTGCAGACCATCGACGTGCAGCAGATCGATGCTGCCGTCGGCCATGTGCCGGAGCGCGTCATCGAAGGTCATCCGCAACAGGCACGAGAAGCCCTGATAGCGCGCGTCGTGAAACCGGAGGAAGTCGGTGTAGACCTCATCGCCGTAGAAGCCGGCTTGTGCATCGCCGAGCCACGTATCGACGGCAAAACAGCGTGTCGCCAGTCGATGTTCGATCACCGCGTCACAGAAGGCGGAATACGACACACCGGCGTGGGTGCCGAGTTCGACCAACAGGCGGGGTCGTGTCTGCTCCACGATCCACATGCCGAACGGGATATGACCGTACCAGGCGCTGTCCACCCCGAAACGGGACGGACGCCGGAACAGCGCGGCGCTCAGCGGGTCGATCAGGGTCTGCAGAGGATTTTCGTCAGCTTCCAGCATCCGATTGCCCAGACCCTTCAGTGCGCGACCCGGCCAGATTTGTTCAAGTGGATGGCGCTTCTAGCCCGCATCTCCCGCGCTGGGAAGGCTGAGCGACTGACGGCGGAATTCTTGACACGCGCCGATGGCCGGCACGGCTGGTGGCCAGTGACTCGCAAGCGGTGTAGACCTCCGCAGTCGATTGCTGGCTGAGATGCTGGATGGTTTTGCCGCGCACGCCTTCCTTCCGCCTTGACGGCCGCCGCGCGTTGGTAACCGGCGCCGGTCGTGGCATCGGCTTGGCGGCCGCGGCGGCGCTTGCGCAAGCCGGCGCACATGTTGTGCTGGCCGCGCGCACCGCGACCGAGATCGAATCGGCGGCAGCACAGATTCGCCACGAACAAGGCAGCGCCGAACCGCTGGTTCTGGACGTGACCGATCTCGACGCGATGCGTGGGGCGATCGGCGGGCAGGCGGCATTCGACGTGCTGGTGAACAATGCCGGCACCAACCGGCCGGCGCCGTTCCTCGAGGTGACCGAGCAGGACTACGACGCGATCACCACACTCAATCAGCGCGCCGCGTTCTTCGTTGCGCAGGCGGTGGCGGGGCGGATGGTGCAGGCCTCGGTGCGCGGGTCGATCATTCACATCTCCTCGCAGATGGGGCATGTCGGCGGTGCGCGACGCACGGTGTACTGCATGAGCAAGCACGGCATCGAGGGCCTGACCAGGGCGATGGCGATCGACCTCGCGCCGCACGGCATCCGGGTGAACACCATCGGGCCGACCTTCATCGACACGCCGCTCACTCGCCCGTTCTGGAATGACAAGGCGTTCCATGATGACGTTCTGCGGCGGATCAAGCTCGGCCGGCTTGGAACGGTGGAGGACCTGATGGGCGCGGTGGTGTTCCTGGCATCCGATGCGGCGGCTCTGGTCACCGGCACCGCGCTGGTGGTCGATGGCGGCTGGACCGCGGAATAGGAGGAGCCATGATCCGCAACCTGAAGCGTGGTGCGAGCGACGAGGAAAAATTCGCCGCCGATCGGCAGGTGCGTCAGATGGTCGAAACGATCCTCGACGACATCATGCAACGTGGCGATGTTGCGGTGCGCGAACTGTCGCTGAAGTTCGACCAGTGGGAACCGAAGGATTTCCGACTGTCCGGGGCGGATGTGCAGGCGCTGATCGACAGCCTGCCCACGCAGGTGATCGACGACATCAAGTTTGCCCAGACGCAAATTCGCCGCTTCGCCGAAGTGCAGCGCGCGGCATTGCGTGACGTGGAGGTGGAGACGCTGCCGGGTGTCAGGCTAGGTCACCGAAACATTCCGGTCGCCAGCGTCGGCTGTTACGTCCCGGGCGGCCGCTATCCGATGGTGGCATCGGCGCATATGAGCGTGCTGACGGCGAAGGTTGCCGGCGTTCAGCGGGTCGCAGCGTGCACGCCGCCGCTGAATGGCGTACCACCGGCTGCCACGGTCGCGGCCATGGCGCTGGGCGGGGCCGATGAGATCTATCTGCTGGGCGGTATCCAGGCGGTTGCCGCGATGGCGCT
>DASXNR010000505.1:0-3966 GCA_036494925.1 Acetobacteraceae bacterium | reverse complement strand
CGCGCTCCGATGCGCGCGGCCGCCGCGGCTGCCTCGCAGCCGGCATGCCCGCCGCCGACCACCACAACATCGAAACGCTCCGCCATCGTCCTCACACCTTGTTACCTGCCGGCCGGGTCGCCTTATAGCCCGCATGTCGTTCTTCTCGCTCCATCATCTCATCGATCTTCTGCACTCATATGGCAATGTGGTGCTGGGCATCGTGGTTGGCCTCGAGTGCGTCGGTCTGCCAGTGCCGGGCGAGACTCTGCTGATAGCGGCTGCGGTACTGGCTGCGACGACGCACCAGTTGAACATTGTATTAGTTGTCTTGTCCGCAGCGTTGGGGGCGATCGTCGGCCAGATGGTCGGCTATAGCATTGGCTGGGGTATCGGCTTCCGATTGTTGCGGCACTACGGACGCTACATCGGTCTGACCGACCGGCGAATGGCCTTTGGCCGCGCGTTGTTCAGGCGCCACGGCGCGAAGGTCGTGTGCGCCGCTCGTTTCATCATTGTGCTGCGCACTTTGGCCGCGCTGTTGGCGGGCGCGAACCGAATGCCGTGGGCCCGCTTCATGGCGGCCAATATCGCGGGCAGCGTCATCTGGTCGGCGCTCTATGGTGGCGGAGCCTACCTGCTCGGCCATGAGGCGAAGCGCGTCGCCGGGCCGGTGGCCATCGGCATCGGCGTGATCGCTGCTGCCGCGTTGTTGGCCGCGGGGCTGTACGCCCGTCGCCGGGAGCGCCAGCTCATGACACAGCCGCTGCGGGCCCAGCGCGCGGCAGAGTAACGAAATACTATTACTTAGACGATATATTATCGAACCGGTACGGCCGGCGCGACTGCGACGGGACTAACCCATCGAGCCAAGTGATCGCATGAGCTTCCGGTCAAGCCGAAATGCCCGTGCGCTCAGCTATTCGCCATGGATTGGTCTCTTCTCGTCACCGATATCAGAGGGTCAAGTCCTTCCATTACTTGGGCAGCAAATCCGCGCCAAGCCTCACGGGCATCGTCAACAGGCGCGACGCTATCGTTGGGCCTGTTCAAGCTGGACAGCAGCGCCGCGGCCAGGCTTCCCGCGTCCGGTTCGCACAACGTCGCAAACGGCTCATTCTTGAGTTGCTCGGGAAGCCCCCCCACACGTGTAGCTATGACGTGACGCCTGGCAGCGAGTGCCGTGGGCGCGATGCCACTCTGACTTGCCTCGCGATATGGCAATACTACAATATCTGCCCAGTTCAGGATCGAACTGACCTCGCCCTCCGGCACCCAGCGATTCTCGACCATGACGCCCGGTAACGCCCGAAGATCCGCAAGCGCCGCGCTCTCCGGCCCTTGCCCCACAACGCGCACCTCCAGGTCCGGTCGCGGGCCAAGCAATCGCAGCGCCTCCGCAAGCAGATCAAGGCCCTTGTAGGCTCGCAACCGCCCGAAGCACAGCACACGTCGGGGGCCGGCATGGATATCCGGTGGCGTAACGGAATCGAAGGCAAGTGGTGGCAGCGCGGCAACGAGGACCGGCATCCGAGGTGGCAAAGAGCCGTTCCGCATGAGTGCCGAAGCCACGTGGTTGGACAGCACGATCGCCAAATCCGCCCGCCGCAGCAACGCCCGCTGCAAGGTGAGAAGCAGCGGGAATCCGTCGCCAGGATGTGCCTCGGCGTCGTGCACGATCACGGCCACCGGGATGCCGATGCGACGCAGCGCCATGACCATCAGCAGGTCGAGCGGGCCCGGCATCGCGCACACCGCAATCCGTGGATCCAACCGACGCAGGCGTCGGCTCAGTTGCATCACGGTGATCGGGGCTTGCACGAACCGCCACGCCAGGCCGGCCAGGCCGGTATAGGTCTTTACCTGAAGCTCGCAGCTCGGTCCGTTCGGGTCCTGCAGAATCTCCGCGGCGCTCGATAACGATAGTATCGTCTCTATACCGCCCAGTGTCCGCAGGCCCCTGGCGAGCAAAGCTGCGAGGCGGGGGCCAGCCCCATATCGCCCCCATTGCCAGACGACGACTCGCAGATTCGCGTCTCGGTGCCGAGCCGTGCGCGGTTCGCCCGCCATACCAATATTCGATCCGTTCGCTACGATATCGTCAGGGTACAGTTGCGGCTGGTCAGCGGCAGCAGCGCGTTCCTGGCAACGCATAGCGGCAGTCACGACAGAGCCGCTGCCAACGCGCTGCCGTCCGCAATCGGCAACCCGCACACCATGCGGCGGCAAACATAAGCCGCAGCGTCCCCGGCGCCTGTGGATTTGCCGAACGCCGGATGGTCGCCCGGCAGCGAGCCGGGCACCGGGGCACGAAGTAACAGCACCCGCGGGTCAGCCCCGGCCAGCGCCACCGACGCCAGTGCCTGTGCCAGCGGATGCGCCGGATCGCCAGCGATCACCACAGTAGCCGCCTCCTCCAGCAGATCCGCTGCCGCAAGCAGAGTCGGCATCGCGGCAAGCTGATCGGGGTTGCCGGTGAAAGCGCGAAGCAGTGCCTCGGCACGCTCGCGCCACGCCGCATTGCCGGTCAGGTGCCAGAGCCGGGCGAACACCTCCGCCATCAGCCCATTTCCTGCCGGCGTCGCATTGTCCGCGGCGGTGCGTGGCCGCGCCAAAGGCACATCGATTGCATCGGCGGCCGTGGTGTAAAACCCGCCCTTCCCATCCGGGAACGCCTCCAACGCCACCTCCGCCAGGCGCGTGGCATCGGCCAGCCGCCGCGGCTCGCCGGTCGCCTCGAACAGCGCCAGCGATGCCCGAGCCATCGCGGCCTGATCGTCCAGCAGCCCCGCCGCCGTCACCCGCCCGAGCCGCCAGGCGTGCTGCACCCGTCCATCCGTCGCGGACATCTCAGACAGGATGAAGTCGTATGCCTCCTCGGCGCGCGCCAGCCACTCCGGGCGGCCGAATACCGCGGCCGACCGCGCCAGTGCTGCGATCGCGAGGCCGTTCCAGTCCGCCAGAACCTTGTCGTCGCGTCCCGGCCGCACACGCTTCGCCCGTGCCGCGAACAACACCGCGCGAGACTGCGCCAGCGCGATCTCTTCCTCGGTCGAACCTGATGACGTCAGCCGGCGCAGGATCGTGTGGCCCTCCCAGTTGCCGGCCGGCGTCACGTCGTAGGCGCGCTTGAACACCGCCGAAGCATCGCCCAGCAGCGCGTCGACCTCGGTCTCGGTCCAGACATAGAAGCGACCTTCCTCGCCCTCACTGTCGGCATCCTCCGAGGCGGCGAACGCCGCGCGGCCCGCCACCCTTTCGGCGGTCATGTCACGTATTATCCAGCCGACGGTTTCTTCCGCGCGCTTTGCGTACAGAGGATCCGGACGGTGCGCGTGCGCCAGCGCCAGCAGTTCCAGCAACTGCGCATTGTCGTACAGCATCTTCTCGAAGTGCGGCACCAACCAGATCGCGTCGGTGGAATACCGGGAATAGCCGCCGCCCAGATGGTCGTAGATGCCGCCCTGCGACATGCGGGTCAGCATAAGATGCAGCGCCTCCTGGCCCTCGGCCGCGCCGTTGCGGAAAGCGTTCTGCCAGAGGAAGCGAAAGATCGGCGGGTTGGGGAATTTCGGCGCGCCGCGCAGCCCGCCCTGCTCCGGATCGTTCATCCGCAGCAGCGCCGTCGCCACGGCGTCAAGATGCACCGGCGTTGGCAGATCGCCCGGATTGGCGGCCGACATCCTGGCGAGCACCTGGCGCAGCGCGGCGGTGTTCTTCGTCACCATCTCATGGTCGGTGCGGTATGCCTCGGATACGCCTTGCAGCACCTGCCGGAACGATGGCCGTCCCCAGCGCGGCTCCGGCGGGAAATACGTGCCGCCCCAGAACGGCGCGCCGTCGGGGGCGATTAACATGGTCAGCGGCCAGCCGCCCTGCTGACCCAGCGCATGCAGCGCCGACATATAGAGGTGGTCGATGTCCGGCCGCTCCTCGCGATCCACCTTGATGTTGACGAAGCGCTCGTTCATCAGCGCGGCGGTGGCC
>DASXNR010000504.1:0-13860 GCA_036494925.1 Acetobacteraceae bacterium | reverse complement strand
GCTGTCGGCGTTGCGCAGCGCCGCCATCACCTCGCCGGTCTGCGCGTCGAGTTCGTCGAACCGGTGGCCGATCTGTTTCAACGCCGCACCGGTCAGCCGCCGCACCTGGGTCAGCGTCTCGAGGTGCGAGCCGTCACCGCGATAGGCCTGCGCCATGTGGTTCAGCTTGTCCGCCATTCCCTTTACTCGGCGCAGCAGCCGGTCGCGCAGCGCCTCGATATAGGCCAGTTCCTGCGCCAGATCCTCGACCAGCCTGATCACCGCCTCGCGCGACGGCAGTCCGAGCGTCCCGGCCGCCTTGGCGAACGCCTCCTGCACCTGTTGCTTGCGCGCGGGGTCGTCGGCAACCTGCAGCAGCGCATCGGCATCCAGGTTCGGCGAATCCCTGCCGGTGCCAGAATTAAGCCAGGCCACCAGCTGCCATTGCAGCCGTGCATTGGCGATCTGCAGGTGCAGCTCACTCGGCTCCCAGCTCGCCTCGCCGCTCAGCACCTCGGCCGGCAAAGGATCGCCGATCCGCAGCCCGGCGATGAAGTCGAGCGACTGCGCGATCAGGCCGAGCATCCGGCCATCGTCCGACTCGTCCGGAATGCCGAACTCGCGTTGCAACGAGCGCAACGGGATCGCCGCCTCCTTCTCTCCCAGCTTCACCACCATGACCGGCGTTCCGTCGGTCTCGGCGCGCCGGAACAGCGGATCGCCGAACGAGGTGAAGACACGGTGATCGAGGCTGCAGCAAGTTGCGGGAGCCGGGTTCGCTTCGATGTCCATGGGCGGAGCCCCGATCGTCTGGGCACTCCCATCCCACCACAACGCGATGAACAGACGGTAAGCGCCTGGAAACTTGCCGCGACAGCCGATCCGCGCCATTCCGACAGGATGACACCGCTCGCCTGGCTTATCGGCTTCATCCTGCCAGCCTGTGCCGCTTACGGCGCGGGCGGCCTGCCGGCCCCGGCGTTGTTGGACCTGGCTCACATCCAGCGTCCGGCCAGCCCGAACACGGCCCTCGCGGCCCCGGCAGGCGCCGCCCCCACGCCGGACATCGTCACGCCGGTCTTCCCGGTGCCGCCGTCGCGCCTCTACGACGCGGTGATCGCCGTCGCGGCGGACCAGCCACGGACGTTCCTGGCAGCGGCATATCCAGCGGAACGGCAGGCCCACTTCGTCGCCCGCAGCGCCTGGTTCAACTTCCCCGACCTGATCACCGCGCAGATCGGCGACCAGGGATCGGAGACGAGTACCCTCGTGCTGTATTCCCGCAGTGTGTATGGCTATTCCGATCTTGGCGTGAACCGCCAGCGCCTGAGCACCTGGCTTGCCGCCGTAGCGGCCAACATCAACCACACTGGCGAGAGATAGTCACCGATGCGCGGTCTCCGATCATTCGTGCGGGATGCCTGGCACCTGTCCAAACCGTACTATCGCTCGGAGGAGAAGTGGTCCGCCTGGGGCCTGCTGATTTCGATCCTGGCGCTCCGGCTGATGCTTGTCGGCATGACGGTGATCCTGAGCTTCTGGAACAGAGAGTTCTTCAACTCGCTGCAGGACAAGGACTTCACCGCGTTCTGGGAGCTTCTGTTTATGTACCGGCGCACGCCCAGCGGCTTCATGCCTGGGTTCTGCGAGATCGCCGCCGTGTACATCCTGGTCGCGGTGTATTTCACCTGGCTGTCGCAGTGGCTGCAGATCCGCTGGCGGCGCTGGCTGACCGTGCGGTTCCTCGACGAGTGGCTCGCGGATCGCGCCTACTACCGGATCAGCCTCACCACCGATCGCGCCGCGATCGGCACCGACAACCCTGACCAGCGCATCGCCGAGGACATCCGCGACTTCATCGACAACACGCTCACTCTCGGCATCAGCCTGCTGGCGAACATCGTCACGCTGGTCAGCTTCCTCGGCATCCTGTGGTCGCTGTCGGGCAACTTCACACTGTTCGGCGTCGAGATCCCCGGCTACATGGTCTGGGTCGCGCTGCTCTATGCGGTCGTCGGCTCCTGGCTCACTCATCTCGTCGGCCGCCCGCTGGCCAAACTCCGGTTTCGCCAGCAGCGCGTGGAGGCCGACTTCCGCTACAGCCTGGTGCGCGTGCGCGAGAACATGGAAGGCATCGCGCTGTATTCCGGCGAGAGCGAGGAAAAGCAAACTCTTGGCCATCGTTTCGCCGGCGTGATCGGCAACTGGTGGGCGATCATGCAGCGCACCAAGATGCTGAACGCGCTCACCGCGGGCTACGAACAGGTGGCGGTGGTGTTCCCGTTCATCGTCGCGGCACCGCGGTTCTTCTCCGGCCAGATCCCGCTGGGTGGGCTCACCCAGACCGCCGGCGCGTTCGGCCGGGTGCAGGACGCACTGTCCTGGTTCATCTCCCGCTATCCCGACCTGGCGCAGTGGCACGCCATCGTCGAACGGCTCGCCACGTTCCACCGCGCGGTGGTCGCGGCGCGCGCCGCGTTCGGCACGGGCCTGGCGCTGGCCGATGCGCCGGACGGAACCGTGCAGATGCGCGATGTCAGCATCGAGCTGCCGAACGGCACCAAGCTGCTGGCGGACGCGGACCTGGTGCTGAATCACGGCCACTCGGTGGTCATCACCGGCCGCTCGGGCGCCGGCAAATCGACGCTGTTTCGCGTGCTGGCCGGCATCTGGCCATTCGGCACCGGGACTGTACGGCGTCCGGTCGAGCGGTGCCTGTTCCTGCCGCAGCGTCCCTACATTCCGCTGGGCACGCTGCGCCACGTGGTGGCCTATCCGCATTCTCCTGACGCCTTCAGCCAGCAGGACATCGCGCACGCGCTGGAGGATGCCGGTCTCGCCCAACTCGTCACCCGGCTGGATGACGACGACAACTGGCCGCAGCAACTCTCCGGCGGCGAGCAGCAGCGTGTGGCGTTGGCGCGCGCGCTGCTGACCAAGCCGGACTGGCTGTTCCTCGACGAAGCAACCGCCAGCCTCGACCCCGACGCCGAGGCCGAACTTTATCGCACGTTGAAGGTCCGGCTGCCGGACACGACGCTGGTCTCGATCGCGCACCGGCCGTCGGTCGCCGCCTTCCATGACAGCCGCCTCGTGCTCCGTCGCGAGGACGGCAAGCCGGGCGGTCTGGTGCAGAGTGAACTGGCCGCGGCCGCTGGCGGCGACGGCTGAACGGGACGCCGGGGACCCGCTGCGCCAGGGCGATGAAAATTGCCGAATTAAGTCGTGGCATATCTCCTCGATGACAGCCGGGCCACGGCGATCCAAATCGGTTGCATCGTGCTATAGATTCATGCCGCCTGGCTAACCAAGGAGCTTGTCATGCGTTCCGAAGCCGTCCTGGCCGCCGTTGCCATGCTGGCCGCGGGCATCCTGGCGCCCGTAGCCGGCATGGCCGAGAGCGACCCCAGTGCCGCGCAGATCGTCAAGTCGCTGACGCCGACTGGTTTAACCGGCCCCACGCGCGGCATCCGCGTCGCTCCGGGTGCGACCGGTCCCGTCCAGCCGCCGGCGCCGGCGCCGACGATCAGCCTGAGCGTGCAGTTCGCCACCGGGTCCGCCGATCTCACATCGGAGGCGGTTCGCGTCCTCGACAATCTGGGCAAGGCACTGAACGACCAGACTCTGGCTGCCTTCCGGTTCCGCATCGAGGGCCACACCGACACCGTCGGCACGCACGAGTACAACCAGGAGCTGTCGGACCGACGTGCCGCCGCCGTGCTCGACTTCCTCGCCGCCAACTTCCACGTCGATCGCAGCCGTGTGCAGGCGGTCGGCATGGGTGAGGATCATTTGTTGATTCCCACGCCCGATCAGACCGCCGAGCCGCGCAACCGCCGCGTGCAGGTGGTCAACATCGGTAGCTGAACACGACGGAGCCATGCCATGAGACTCGCAGCACTTTGTTCCATTGCCCTGTCGCTCGCCATCACCGGCGTCGTTGCGAGCGCCCCCGCGCAGGCGCAGCACAACCCCAGCGTCGATGAAATGATCAAATCCCTCAGCCCGACTCCGGGCGGTGCGCCCACCCGCGGCATCCGCATCGGCCAGCCTCCGGCGAACCCGGGCACGCCGATGAGCGCGCCGCCAGCCACGTCTGCGCCCGCGCCGGCGGTCAGCCTGAATGTGCTGTTCGCGACCGGCTCGGCGGACCTGACGCCGGAGGCGATCCAGACGCTGGACGACCTTGGCCGCGCGCTGACCAATCCGGCTCTTACCGCGTATCGCTTCCGCGTCGAGGGCCACACCGACACGGTCGGCGGGCGGGATTACAACAAGGCGTTGTCGGACCGGCGCGCGGTCGCCGTCGCCGATTACCTGGCCGGCAGGTTCCACGTCGATCACGCCCGATTGCAGCCGATCGGCATGGGCCAGGAAGGTCTTATGGTTCCGACGCCTGACCATACTCCCGAGGCACGCAACCGGCGGGTGCTGGTGGTGAACATCGGGAGCTGATGGCTCGTCGCGATCCTATCCGCCGTCCGTCCGCGCGCCTGGATACAGCGCGCGCGGACGGATCAGCGTCCCGTCGCGCCACTGTTCCAGCGCATGCGCGATCCAGCCCACGGTGCGCCCAGCCGCGAACACGGCGAACGCCGCGCCGGTCGGCAGGCGCAGCCGCTGCTCCAGCACCAGCAACGCGCAGTCGATATTGGGTGGGATGCCGGTCATCGCCTGCATCGAGGCGATCAGACGCCGGGCGCGCGGCGGCGGCCGTAGCCGCGTCAGCAGCGCCGCGGCACGCGGGTCCCCATCCGGGTAGAGCGGATGGCCGAAAGCGGGGATGCGCTCGCCGCGCGCAAGCCTGATGGCGACGGCGCCGGCGGGATCGGCAGTCACGGCTGGATCGGCGAGCAGATGACGCAGATCGTTGGTCATGCCGCCATGCAGCGGTCCGACCAGCGCGGCGAGACCTGCCAGCACGCAGGCGCCGAGCGGCGCCCGGGTCGACGCCACCACACGGGTGGCGTAGGTGGAGGCGTTCAGTTCGTGATCGGCCGTCAGGACCAGGGCACGGCGGATCAGGTCGGCGGCCTTTGGCCCCGTGCCCCACGCGGACGCCAGTCGTTCGTGCAGGGGCAGCGACGATGGCCGGACGGTGGCGCCTGGCAGGCCGGCGGCCGCCCAGGCCATTCGATCCAGGATGCGCGCCGCGTCGGGCAGCACGCTATCCACCCGGCCCGTCCAGCGACCGGCCATCGCCAGATCGGCCATCGTGGCGATGCACCGTTCGGTAGCGCCCGCTGCCGAATGTGCTCGTGGCCAGACGCCATCTGGCCGGGCCCGCGGCAGCGCGTCCACCTGCCACAGCAATGCTGCCACGTCTTCCAGCGTCGCCGTTTCGGACAGGGCGATGGCGTCCTGGCCGCGGTACTCCAGGCGCCCGCCCTCGATCCGGGTGATGGCGGACACCAGGATCGGCTCGCCCCAGCTGATCGTCGAGGCGGCGACAGCGCGACGGCTGCGTCCGCTGCGGTTGCGCTCGGCTAGCCGGCGCACATCGGTAGCGTCGTACAGGCTGCGTCGCGGGTCGTCCGGCGCGGCGGTCACGCCGATCCGGCTGCGGCTGACATAGGCGTACAGCGTCTGGCGCGACACGCCGAGGCTCGATGTGGCCTGCTCGGCGGTGAGCCAGCGGGCGGATGGGGCAGCATCGTCGGTCGACATGTTGATTCACTTGATCAAGATTGACGGTAGACCTTCTCAAGGTATGCCATCGCAGCGTCAACCTGCCAAGGAGAGCGCACATGCCACGTGGCGAGACCAGCAACGTTGCCGACGGCCTGGAGAACGTCATCGCCGCGGAGACCGTGCTGAGCAAGGTCGATGGCGAAGCAGGCGTGCTGATCCTGCGCGGCCATCACCTGCATGACATCGCGGGGCGGCACAGCTTCGAGAGGCTGACCGGATTGCTGTGGCAGGACTTCGTCGATCGCCCGCTCGGCGAGGCGGAGGTGCGCCGGGACCTGGGCGTGGCACGCGAACGCGCGTTTGCGCAGATGCCCGAGCTGCTGCCGCTCGCCGGCCGCCTGTCACCGCTCGCGGCGGTGCGCCTGCTGCTGGCCAGCGTGCCGGACGATGCGCACGATGCCCCGTTGTTGCTGACTGCGACGGTGGCGGTTGGATTGGCGGCGGCGATCCGCGTACGCGACGGCAGGCGGCCCGTGGCACCTGATCCGCGGTCCGGCCACGCGGCCGACTTTCTGCACATGCTGAAGGGCACACCACCGACGTCCGACGAGGCTGCCGCGCTCGACACCTATCTGGTGACCGCCGCCGATCATGGGCTCAACGCATCCACGTTCACCGCGCGCGTCGCCGCATCGACTCGCGCCAGCCTGACCGATGCGGTGACCGCGGCGCTGTGCACGCTGAAGGGGCCGCTGCACGGCGGCGCGCCGGGTCCGGTGCTGGACATGCTCGATGCGATCGGGCCGGCGGAAAACGCCGAGGCCTGGCTGGATGCCGCCGTCATGCGCGGCGACCGGCTGATGGGGTTCGGGCATCGCATCTATCGCGTACAGGACCCGCGCAGCGACGTGGTGAAGGCGGTGGTCGAGCGGCTGAACCGCGACATCGGCCGGCTGCACTACGCTGAGGCGGTCGAGCAGGCAGCACTGGCCGTGTTGGCGAAACGCAAGCCGAACCGCTCGCTGCAGACCAACCTGGAGTTCTACACGGCGCTGCTGCTGGAGGCGCTCGGCCTGCCGCGGGACGCGTTCACCGGCGCATTCGCGGTTGCGCGCGTGGTGGGCTGGATCGCGCATGCGCTGGAGCAGCAGGCCGGCGGACGGCTGATCCGGCCGCAATCGGACTATGTCGGGCCAGTGCCGCGCGGCTGACGTTGCGGTATACCAGGCCGCATGCGCAGGCGCGTAGTAATAGTTAACGACCGGATGCAGCGCGGTTATCGTTACGAACTGACCGCGCCGACCGGCCGTGATTTCGATCCGGAATTCGCGCCGGAACTGACGCCACGGCAGATGCTCGAACTCGGTGTGTTCGGCGGCCAGTACATGACCGACACGCGCGACGAGTTCCCGGCGAGCTGGTTCACCCGCGCGAAGCTGTCACCGCGGCGCCGCGACCCAACGCTGAACTGCTTCGGCGTCGACGCCAGCCAGAAGCTGTCGGTGTGGCGCGAGAAGGGCTGGATCCATCCCGACGATCCGCGCGGCTGGTTCCAGTGGTACTGCCGTTACTACGTCGGGCGGCGCATACCGGAGGAGGACCGACGCCAAATCGCGCGGTGGAAGGCGATGCGCCGGCACATCAGGCAGATCCAAGTGAATTGCGAGCCTGGCGATCTCGATTGCCGCCCGCGCCAGCGCCAGGCGCTGCTGCACTGGGCGTATGACAGCCGCAGGATCTGATATGCGGGGCGGGGCGCCACGGGGCGATGGGTTTCGCTGCAGCGAAACCCATCCTACAATACCAATGAAACTGTGTCCGCCAACTCGTAGGATGGGTAGAGCGCAGCGAAACCCATCAACCTGCCGATATTTGCGCGCCCAGAATCTCGAGCACCGCCGCACCATATCGTTGCAGCTTCGATGTGCCGACACCCTTGATCTGGGCCAGTTCCTCGACACTGGCCGGCCGCACCGCCGCAATGTCGCGCAGCACCGTGTCGTGGAAGATGACATAGGGTGGAATGCGCTGCGTCTTCGCTTCCGCGGCGCGCCAGGCACGCAACGCCTCGAACAGGCTCAGTAGCTCCGGCCCCGCAGCCTTCGTCGCCACCGGCCGCTCCGGCCGCAGCACCTCGGTTCGCCGCTTCCCCGCCTCGCGCAGCATCACGCGGGCCTCGCCGCGCAGGATCGGCCGCGCCGTGTCCTGCCCGAGGAACAGCCCGCCATGCCCTGCCGTATCCACGTCCAGTGCGCCCAGCGCGATGAGCTGGCGGATCAGCCCGCGCCAGAACGGTGCCGCATGATCGGCGCCCACGCCAAAAGTCGGCAGCCGGTTGTGGCCATGCCGCATCACGCCATCGGTGGTCTCGCCGCGCAGCACGGCAACGATGTGGATCGCGCCGAACACCTGATCGGTGCGGTACACCGCCGACAGCACCTTCTGCGCCTCCACGGTCGCGTCCACCATCCGCGGCGGCGCGGCACAGTTGTCGCAATGACCGCAGGGGTCCGGCAGCTCCTCGCCAAAACATGCCAGCAGCGATTGCGTCCGGCAGCTCGCAGCCTCGGTGAGCGCGATCATCTCCTCGAGCTTGGTGCGCATCACGCGCTTCTGGCTCTCCGGCGCGGCGGACTGCGCCAGCCAGTGGCGCGCCTGGGCGATGTCCTGCCCGCCGTAGAGCAGCAGCGTCTCCGCCGGATCGCCGTCGCGACCGGCGCGGCCGATCTGCTGATAGTACGCCTCAGGGCTGTCCGGCATGTCGAGATGCACGACGAACCGCACATCCGGCCGGTCGATCCCCATGCCGAATGCGATCGTCGCCACCACCACGACCGCCTCACCGGAGCGGAACCGCGCATGCGCCGCGCGCTTCGTCTCGGCATCCAGCCCGGCATGAAAGGCGATCGCGGGAATGCCCTTCTGCACCAGCCGTTCCGCCACCCGCTCGGTCTTGGCGCGCGTGGCGCAATAGACGATGCCGCAGACGCCGGAGTGGCGCGCCAGCAGGTCGAGAAGCTGCGCGGTCTCGCCCACCTTGGCCGCGGCGGCGATACGCAGGTTCGGTCGATGGAAGCTGGCGACAAATGTTTCCGCAGTTTCCATCTTCAGCGCGCGCAGGATATCGTCGCGCGTGCGCGGATCGGCGGTCGCGGTCAGCGCGACGCGCGGCACCCCGGGGAACTGATCGGCCAGGCACGCCAGGCCGCGGTACTCCGGACGGAACTCGTGGCCCCATTGCGACACGCAATGCGCCTCATCAATCGCGAACAGCGCGAGCCGCAGTCGCGACAGCCGGTCCAGCGTGCCGTTCGTCAGCAGCCGTTCCGGTGAAATGTACAGCAGATCGAGCTGCTGCTCGATCAGGTCGCGCGCCACACTGCGCGCCTCGGCCGTATCGAGGTCGGAATGCAACGCGCCGGCGGCCACACCGAGCTGACGCAGCGCCGCCACCTGATCGTCCATCAGCGCGATCAGCGGCGAGATCACCACCGCGGTACCTCGACGGCACAGCGCCGGCACCTGGAAGCAGATGCTCTTGCCGCCGCCGGTCGGCGCCAGCACCAGCGCGTCGCCACCGCCGACGACATGGCGTACCACCTGCTCCTGCTGGCCGCGAAAGCCGGGAAAGCCGAACACGCGACGCAGCACGGCCGCCGGATCATCCCAGGCCTCGGCCTGCACCAGCGACTGCAGCATGCGGTCAGCGCCGGCCGATACTGATTTCCACCCGTCGGCTTTCCTGCGAGCTCAGCGCGAACTGCACCGAGCCGTGACCTAGTTGCTGCACGCGCTTCGGATCGACGCCGTCTGTCTGCAACTGATCGACCACGACCTGCGCGCGCAGTTCGGACAGCAGGATGTTGGCCTGACGGCTGCCGGTGGTATCGGCAAAGCCGCTGACATGCGCGATGTTGCCGGGATGCGACTTCACCCACTCGGCTGCCTGGCTGATCACCGTCTGTGCCGAGTCATCGATCACTGCCGACCATTCCTGGAAGAACACGACGAATTTTTGCGCCGGCGGATCGGCGGCGCGCGCGCTTCCGGTCGCTGCACACAATAACAGGAGCAGTAGGCCGAGGCGGTGCATGGCCGATTCCCTTCTGGCGCAAGAAGGCCATTCTCCTGCCGGGCGGTTAACCCGCCGTCAACTGCGATGGTGGTCGAGGTCAGCCAATTGTTAAGCGACTGCCGGCACACTCGCGGACCAGCAGCGAGATCATGCGGTGCCCGACATTCCAATTGCAGGCGACGACGATCAATGTGGCTTGGCCGGCCGTGAAATAGAGTGCTACGCCGCGGCGGCGATCGCCTTGCCGCCGGACAACCGCCAGATGCGGTCCAGCCGCTCCACGCCGGTCAATCGATGCGTGATCAGAATCACGCTGCGCCCTTCGGCGACCTCGTTCAGCGTGGCTAGGAATGCGCGTTCGGTTTCCGCGTCCAGCCCGGCGCAGGGCTCGTCGAGGATCAGGATCGGCGCCTGCAATAGCAGTGCACGTGCGAGCGCCAGTCGTCGTCCCTGACCGCCGGAGAAGCGTGCACCGCCTTCGCCGACCCAGGTATCGAGGCCATCGGGCAGCGTACGCACCATCTCGCCGATCCGCGCGGCGTCGAGCGCGCCCCACAGCGCCGCATCGTCTGCATCGGGCCGCGCCAGCTTCAGGTTGGCGCGGATCGTGTCGTCGAACAGATGTGTCGCCTGCGCAAGCCAACCGACGCGCGCGCGGACGTCCGCAGCGATGAGCGTGGCGATATCGACTCCGCCGAACAGCACCCTGCCCTGCTGCGGCGCGGCCACCTTCAGCGCCAGCGCGGCAAGCGTGGATTTGCCGGCGCCCGACGGTCCGAGCAGCGCAATGCGCGCGCCTTGCGGGACTTCGAGCGTCAGCCCGTCGAATATCGGCGGTCGGTCGGCCTGCCAGCGGAACTGGATCGCTTCGAAGCGCAGCGTGAAGTCGGCTGGTACCATAATGGGATTCGACCGATCCGGCACCGCAATCGGCGATTCGGCAGCATCCAATACGCGATGCGCGGCGGCCGCGGCATAGCCGGCGAGGACCCCGGCGCGAGGCAGCCCGCCCACTGCCTCGAATGCCGCCACCACCAGGAATGCGGCGACGACGGCAGTCACCGGATTGCTGCCTGCGGCGATGAGTACCGCGAGGAAAGCTGCCTGCCCGCACAGCAGAGCACCCGCATTGGCAAGCGCGGCGCGGCCGGCGAGTCCGTGCTGGGTCGCCAGCAGCGTCGCCTCACGCGCCTGCACCGCGGCCAGCACGCGGCCTTCGGCGCCGAATGCGCGCACCTCGCGCAGTCCGGTGAGGGCATCGAGTGCCGCGATCCGCAACGCTCCGGCAGCATTGGCCAGTGCTACGCCGGCGCGGGCCGCCTGGCGGGCGCTCATCCAAGGCAGAACAAATGCCGCAACGGCGAACAGCACTCCGATCGCCAACGCCAGTGTGACGTCGTGCATACCGACTAGCACGATGAGGACCGGGAACAGCAGAACCGCACCGGCGAGCGGCACCAGAATGCGCAGGTAGAGCCCGTCCAGCGCTTCGATGTCGCCGACCAGACGTGCCAGCACGTCGCCGGCCTGACGGAAGCCAAGACCTCCAGCGGCACCGCGCGCGAGACTGCGGAAGAACCACACCCGCAGATCAGCCAGCGCGCGGAATGTCGCGGCGTGGGTGAGTAGCCGTTCGGCGTAGCGCAGCACGACGCGTGCGACGCCGAGACCACGCAGCGCCAATGGCGCCACCAGCGCGCCGGCGGCGATCGCCACGCCCAGCATCGCGCCGCCCACCGCCATCATCCCGACGCCGGCCCCCAGTGCCGCAAGCGACACGATGATGCCGGCGGTCAGCCACAACGCGCGGCCGCGCCACAGGCCGAAGATGCGCAGTACATCGATCATGCGGCGCCGCGCGCCGGGATGGCGCGGCCATCGCGGATGTCCAGCCGCCTGCCGGCGAAGTCATGCGCCGCGGAGGAGTGGCTGGCCAGGATCACGGTACGCCCCAGCGCCAGGCGGCGCAGGCTGTCCAGCACCTCCAGTTCGGTCGCGGGATCGAGATGCGCCGTGGGTTCATCCAGCAACAGCAGCGGTGCGTTCTTCAGAAACGCCCGCGCGACCGCCACTCGCTGCGCCTGGCCGCCGGATAACCCATAGCCCCCCTCGCCCACCGCGGTGTCGAGACCGTCAGCCAATGCGGCGGAGAACTCGGTGACCCTGGCGCTGTGCGCCGCCTCCTCGACTTCCGCATCGCTGGCTTCGTGGCGTGCGAAGCGGATGTTGTCGCGGATGCTGCCGGAGAACAGCACCGGGCGCTGACCGATCCACGCGGTCAGCCGCGCCAGTGCCTGCGGCACGAGGTCGGCGATGTCGGCCCCGTTGAACGTCACGCGTCCGTGATCGGGCCGCACAAAGCCCAGCAGGATCTCGATCACGGTCGATTTGCCGGCACCCGAGGGACCCGCCAGCACCAGCGTCTCGCCGTCGGGCACCCGGAACGACAGCCCATCAAGCGCTGGGCCACGCGACGGATCCCAGGTCAGATGAACGTTCTCGAACGCCACCGTGATGCCACGCGCGGCGACCGTGCGAACCTCGCGATGCGGCGCCGGCGCTGGCGGCGGCGGCAGACCGGCCAGCGCCTCGGCCGCGCCGGTCGCATGCAGCCGGTCCTGGTAGGCAGCGGCGAAACCGCGCAGCGGGGCGAAGAACTCGGGGACCAACAGCAGCGCGAACAGTGCGGTGCCCGGTTGCGTCAGGCTGCCGGACAGCAATTGCTCGCCGTAGTGCAGCGCCAGCACGATGAAGGCCAGCGCCGCCGCCAGATCGAGTGCCGCCGAGGATAGGAAGGCGACACGCAGCACGCGCATGATCCGTCGCCGCAGTTCGTCCGCCGCCGCGGCAAGCGAGCGCGCCTCGGCGTCCGCCTGGCCGTACATCACGATGGTGGCGATACCCCGGATGCGGTCGAGAAAGCGCGCCTGCAGCCGCGCCAGCGCCAGGAACTGGTTGCGCGACGCCGCGGCGGCACCGATGCCGGCGGCGGCCATCGCGGCCGGTACCAGAAGCCCGCACACTACCAGCACGAGCGCGGCCAGCGGGTCGGCAACCAGCGCCGCGACCGCCACCAGCAGCGGTCCCCCGATCGCCAGTTGGGCAGCCGGCAGCCAGCGCGAGTGCAGGCCATCCAGTGCCTCGATGCGATCCACCACGGTAGCGGTCAGTTCACCGGTATGTTCGGTGCGAAGTCTCGCCGGGCCGGCATGCAGCAGGCGCGACAGGGCATCGGTCCGCAACCGCCGACGCGCCGACGCCCCGGCGTTGAAGGCGGCACGCTCGGCGGCGAGCGACAACGCCGAGCGCATCAGGGCAAGCAGCCCGAAGCCCAGCAGCGGCGGCAGCGTATCGCCGGTATGGCCGGTCAGCGCGCCGGCAAGCACGGTGGCGGCGCACCAGGCCTGGCCCACGGCAGCGGCGGTGCCAAGCACGCCGGACAGCACCGCCGGCCGCGCCGCCCGGCTGCCGGCGCGCTGCTCGCCGCGCAGCCAGGCGCGCGTTGCTGCCTTGCTCTGCTCCGATTGCATCCCGGCGCCCGCTTAGCCCAGACGGCATGCGCTGGACAGGGCGGGCGGCTTAATTGTCGGCAATGCGCGGGCTTTCAAACGCGGTTTGCATTTGCTTTCCACGCGGCGAAGACGCACCTGTCTCAGCTTCTGGCGCGCGGCAAGCGTCCGGTGGCACGACTGGTGCCGTACCATCCAAAAGCAGCCAAGCGTCGGTTTGGCGCGTTGCAAGGTATCGTTTCGGTCGGCCCCGAATTCTTCGAGCCGCTTCCCGAGGACGAACTTGCCGGCTGGGAGCGATAGTCTGAACCTCCTGCTGGATACCCATGCCTTCCTGGCGCGCTGCCTGGGCCGCTGCGCGACCCGTTCGACCGCATGCTGATCGCACAGGCGATGCTCGAGGACATCGCGCTGGTATCGAATGAGGCGGTCTTCAGCGCCTACGGCGTCCGCCGCGTCTGGTAGAACGTCACGGCGTCAGTACATCACGTCCCCGCCGTTCGGCGACAGGGTGGCGCCGACGTAGAAGCCGCCGTCCGGCCCGGCCAGCAGCAGCGCGGTCGCGGCGATCTCCTCGGGCCGTCCGAACCGGTGTACCGGCAGCGCGTCGATGAACGCCTGCCGGTCCGCCGGCGCCATCGTCGCGGTCAGGTCGGTGACGATCGG